>NZ_CP048268.1:1505000-1846558 GCF_019469265.1 Lactobacillus panisapium
ATTAACGACTAAGCTGACACCAGCAATATCTAAACCACGTGCAGCCAAATCAGTTGCAACCACGTACTGATACTGACCTGCTTCAACCTCTCGCAATGTCCGTTTTCTTTCCCGTTCAGTGATTCCACCATGAATTTTCGCTACTTTTAGTCCCTGATCCTGCAAGTAGCGAGTTAAATCATCAACTGTTTGCTTTGTATTAGCAAAAATAACAGCCAAATAGGGCTGACCCAAAGTTAACAATTGATGCAGGACTGCTTTTCTATTTTTGGAGCCAATATCAAGTAAATCATTTTTAATGGTTGGCGAAATTACTGCTGGGTTATCAATTACAATTTGCTCCGGCTTAGACATATATTTGCGCAAGAAGTTTGCTAGTTTTACCGGAATCGTTGCTGAAAAGGCAGCCAAAGTGGTGTCTTTTGGCAATCTTTGCGCAATAAAATCAATATCGGCTAAAAAGCCCATATCTAAGGTCATATCTGCTTCATCAATGACAAAGTCTTTAACATAATCTAAAAGTAAGATTTTCTTTTCAACAAAATCATGTAAACGTCCGGGAGTCGCAATAACTACTTGCGGTTTATGATTGTCAATTTTTTTAAGCTGCCGCTCACGATCACTGCCGCCGGCAAAATGAGCAATTGAAATATTTAGCCCAGCAGCATCACGTAACTCACGGGCAACTTGGTAAAGCTGCTCTGACAGTTCACGACTTGGTGCAGTCAAAATAGCCTGAGGATACTCAAGCTTTTCGTCAATCTCATTTAGAACCGGAATTAAAAAGGAATGGGTCTTACCTGAACCGGTTACCGCCTGCACAACAGCATTTTTGTGTGCTAATAAAACAGGAATTACCTTTTCCTGCACCTTCGTTGGCTCAGTGAAATGTATCTTGGCCAATCCCTGCCTAATCGCTGGCTTAATGTTTTCATTGGTAAAAATATTATTCATTTTTTTCTTGATATTCCTTAGTTACCTGAACTAATTCTGCAAAGATTTGCTTAACTTCGTCCATGTCTTTAGCATTTGCCCCACTGGCTAAAGCATGACCACCACCGTCATGCTTTGCAGCTAATTCATTAATAATTGGACCCTTAGAACGGTAATGTACTCTAAAAGTGCCATCAGGCTTTTCAACAAATACGTTCCAAGCAATAATGTCTTTAATTCTTCCTGGGGTAGATACAGTACAGGACGCCTGGTCGGAATCCACGCCTAATTTATGCAATGCATCCCGTGACAATATTGCATATGCTGCCCCGCTCGGATCAACTTTCATGTATTCAAGTACTTCAGCCTGCAGTTTTGCCTGCGCAAAGGTTACATCGCTAATATTGCGGGCAATCTCATTAATATTAATCCCAGTCGCTGTCAGTTTGGCAACAACGTTAAAGGTATGCACCGAAGTTTCAGGATACATGAAGCGGCCAGTATCGCCGACAATACCAGCATATAGCGGATATGCAACCTCCGCAGTCAGCGGCAAATTTTCTTCAAGAATAAAATCGGCCACGATTTGGGAAGCTGCTGGAGCCTCATCATCAACAAAACTTAGATCAGCATATGGTTCAACATCAGGGTGATGATCAATTTTAATTAAAAAATCACCCTTGCTGTACATTTTATTAGCAATTCGAGCCGTATTACCAGTATCAGTAGTAATGACTAAAGCCCCCTGATAATCTTCTTCAGTCACCTTATCCATGGTGTTAATCCAAGCTAGATCGCCCTCATCATTTTCACCTGCACACAAGATCTTCTTGTCTGGAAATTTAAGTCTTAAAGAGCGTGCAAGCCCGGCTTGTGATCCCAACGCATCGGGATCTGGACTAGTATGACGGTGCAGAATAATAGTTGGATACTGCTCAATTTTTTCATATATTTTTGGGAAAGTGTTCATTTTGTCTCCTTCACAATTTTCAAAGTACTCAATTAGTTTAACAGATATTTTTCGTTAATTTGAAAATAAATCCAGAGCAATATTTTCAAATTCAGCCTCGGTAAAATCGGTAGCGGTAACACCTAAAAGTCTTATTCCATCATTTAAAAATGACTCAGAAAGCGGATTGAATAAGTCTCTGGCAGACTCATAAATATCCAATGGATTATTAGTTGCATGCTCTAATTTCTGCCTCTTTGTAACAGTTTCAAAATCGTTATTACGAATTTTTAAAACAACTGTACTAGCAAACAGATTAAGCTCCTGCAATTTCTTAGCTACTTCATTAACATAATTTCTGATATTGGTCAAAGCTGTCTGCTCATTATATACACATGGCTCATATGTTCGCTCGACCCCAATTGATTTTCGATTACGCTCATCATCGGGTACAACAGGTGACAAATCAATCCCATTAGCATGCTCTGCCATCTGATAACCCATTCGGTTAAAATGCTTGATTAATTCACGCACGTGCATTTGCTGCAAGCCTTGACCAGTGTATACGCCCAGCTCAGCCAGTCTCTGTTCTGTTTTTGGTCCAATGCCATGAAAACGGCTAATTTTTTGCCGAGCCAAAAAGCCACGTGCCTCACTAGGCAAAATAACTGTCCGTCCAAATGGCTTAGAATATTCCGAACCCATCTTAGCTAGAAATTTATTATAAGTTGCCCCGAATGAGCAATTTAGGCCAACTTCTTTTCTGATTCTATTTTGTAAATCAATAGCGATTTGAACTGTGGAATCTTGCCCCATTTTATTCTCAGTCACATCAAGATATGCTTCGTCCAGAGCAATTGATTCAACTACGTCCGTAACTTCATGCATCATTTCATGGATTTCTGCCGAAACACGGCGATATTTGGCAAAATCTGGTTTCATAAATACTAGTTTGCTTTTCGGTACTAGCCTAAAGGCCTTAATTGATGGCATTGCAGAATGAACGCCATATTTACGGGCAACATAATTGGCCGTAGCTACTACCCCATGACCATGATTTTGCCGCGGATCTTGTCCGATTACGAGCGCCTTATTCCTTAAATTAGGATGATCACGCGTTTCAACTGAGGCATAAAAAGCATCCATATCAATGTGAATGATTTTTCGATGTAAATCATTTTCCGGCAACAAGCCGTCGCTATAATTATTCATAAATCCAACGTTCAGTTGGCGATTCAAAAATCTCATTTGCGGCCTTTGGCCCCATCCGATACGGCAAATACTGGTTTATCTGCTTACCTTCTTCATTTTCTTTTTGCCATGCCTCTTCCACAACATCAATAAATTTCCAGTAATTTTTCAATTCACTCCAGTGCGTAAAGTTGGTGGAATCGTTGACAAAAACGTCGTGAAGAAGACGTTCATAGCCATCAGGTACCTTTTCTTGTTCTTGCTTTGAAAATAAGTAATCTAGGTTTTCACGTCGAATGCCTGGCTCCGTAATTTTTTTGCCATTAATCGTTATAAAAATTTGCATATCGGGATCAATAATAATCGAAATGTTGTTGGAGTGCGCTTGTCCGTATGGTGTACAGATGTGTTTGAGCACAATATCAATTCGGTTAGTTTTTTCGCGCAATTCTTTTCCAGTTCTAAAATAAATTGGCATGTTGGCAACTGGACCCTTTTTAAATTTCACTTCGCCAGCGACAAAAGTTTCGGTATTCGAGTCTTCGGCTACATTAGGTTCTTGCCGGTAACCAAAAGTCATATCGCTACCTAAATATTGTCCCCGGACGAAATGCTGCGCAATCTCTTGTTCATCTGGCACAATCATACTATCAAGCAATTCCTGCTTAGCCTCATGGATACTTTTAGAAGTTAAATCCTTGGGTTCAGGCATCGCTAGTAAAGTAATGATTTGAAAAATATGGTTTTGGACCATATCACGCAAAGCACCAGAGGTTTCGTAATAGCCACCACGGGCCTCAACTCCCAAATGCTCTGCCAGAGTCACTTGAATATTCTTAATTGTGGCACTATTCCAAATGTTTTTTATCAACGGATTGGTAAAACGAAGCGGCAAAATATTTTGAACCATTTCCTTACCAAGATAATGATCAATTCGGAAGATATCATTTTCATCAAATGAAGCAGTTATCTGCTTATTCAATTCTTCTGCAGAGGCTAAATCACGACCAAATGGCTTTTCTACTACTATTCGGTTAAAACCAGTGCTAGTCAAATTCTGATCGTTAATATGCTGCGCAATTGTACCAAAAAAGCGGGGAGCCATTGCCATGTAGAAAATGCGGTTTCCCTGAGCACTATAACGGTTATCAAGATCGCCAGCTAAATTTTTCAGCGTTTCATAGTGTTCAACATTGGTAACATCATGGGACTGGTAATAAAAATGACTAGTAAAAGCAGCTAGATCATTTTCATTAACCTCATCGTGTGTCTCATGAACGGCATCGCTGACCTGCTGCCGAAGATACTCATGTGACCAAGGGCGCCTAGCCGTACCAACAACAGCAAAGTTATCGTGAATTAAGCCTTGCTCATACAAATTAAACAGCGCAGGGTAAAGTTTACGGTGGGCCAAATCGCCACTTCCACCGAAGATAATCATAATAACAGGTATATTTTTCATGAGAAAATCCTTTCCAAAATCAGGTATGTTAACTCTATTTTATAATATTTTCCAGTCAAACTTTAGTTTTAAACAACCTTTATTAGAAAAATAAGCGGAACTTAAGTCAAAAAAAGACTGCAATAAAAAAGATGCCTTTTTATAGACATCTTGTTAGTTATTATTCTTCAGATGAGTGATCATCCTTGTTTTCACTGCTTGGCGTATCAGCAGGCTCTTTTTGAGCGGGCTTATCGGCAGGTGCAGCAGATTTTTCTTCTGCCGCAGATTCTTTAGCTGGTGCAGCTTCTTCAGCTTCTGGCGCAGCAGGTATTATCTGTTGAACTGCCATCCGGCTAAATGTTAGGTAAATTCCGTCTGCATCCAAGACAATTGTTTTGTCCTTAGAATTAACGGAGTCAACTTTACCGTGCAGACCATCAATCATGATGACATTGTCGCCTTTTTTAAGCTCATTCATCATTTCCATTTTCTTTTGTTGTTGCTTTTTCTGCGGTTTGAACATTGTGAAGTACATTAATGCAAACATAATCACAATAAAACCGATTGTCCACAAACTTCCCATGCCATTATTATTATTGGCCGCTAAAAATAAAGTATTCAAATTTACACCTCATTGTCTTAAAAATATCAATTACTTAATTATACAAAAACTAGCGCAGAATTGCACTACTGCCCGGGAATTGGTAAGCCTAATTGCACATAAGCTTTTTCAGTGACCATTCGTCCACGTGGCGTCATTAATAAAAAGCCATGCTGCAGTAAATAAGGTTCATATAGCGATTCGACCGTTTCAACATCTTCACCGGCATTGGCAGCTATTGTCCGCACGCCAACTGGGCCACCATGATAATTTTCAATAATAACCCGTAAAATTTTACGATCTGTCTGATCTAATCCTTCATCATCAACTTGCAACTGCTTTAAGGAATCTCTTGTTGTCTCATAAGAAATCACGTCTTCACCTTTGACCTGTGCAAAATCACGCACGCGCCGTAATAAGCGGTTAGCTACCCGTGGCGTTCCCCGTGACCTTCTTGCCAGTTCATGTGCAGCTTGTGAAGCAATCTCAATATTAAAAACACTACTGGAGCGCTGAATAATTTTTTCAAGTTCCGTCACATTATAATATTGTAAGTGCTCGACAATCCCAAAACGATCTCTTAATGGTGCTGATAATTGGCCGGCTAGTGTAGTTGCACCAACTAATGTGAATGGCGGTAGCGGAACATGAACCGCATGGGTTGTTTGTCCCTCACCAATCACGATATCGACGTAAAAGTCTTCCATCGCTGAATACAAAACTTCTTCTATTGGTTTAGGTAAGCGGTGGATTTCGTCAATAAATAAAATGTCGCCCGGATCAAGGTCAGTTAAAAGCGCCACTAAATCGCCAGCTTTTTCAATTGCTGGTCCACTGGTACTTTTTAACTTTACGCCCAATTCATTCGCAATTACAAAAGCCAGAGTCGTCTTTCCCAATCCCGGTGGGCCATAAAGTAAAACGTGGTCGAGGGCTTCATCACGCTTTTTGGCAGCTTTAATATAAACTGCCATTTCTTTTTTAACCCGCTCTTGACCCAAGTACTCTTGTAGATTCTGCGGGCGTAATGAAAATTCTGTCTGTTCTTCTTTTGGTCCCTGAATTTGGCCAGAAACAATTGAATTATCTTCGTCCACTACCTGTTTCACTTCCTTTAAGTAAACACTAAGTCCATTATAACAAGAATTACTTCTTTAAGAGAAGAGCCAAACCCTTTTTAATATATTGATCAGCCGTTGTCGCTTGTTCTTTAGCCAAAAGCGGCGTAATGCGATCAACTTCTTTTTTAGTATAACCCAGAGCCAGAAGGGCCAATAATGCATCATTTAACTCTGGTGAGACTTCTTGATCAGGAAGTTGGTCAACGCGCTGAACATAATCGCCCAGTTTTCCTTTTAGATCTAGCACAATCTGCGAGGCCGTCTTTTTCCCAACACCAGGAAAGCGGGTCAGGTACTTAACCTCTCCTTGTTCAATTGCTTCGGCTAGCGAATTGCTATTTTCGGCAGCCATAATTGCCAACGCCGATTTAGGTCCAATCCCGCTAACACTCAGTAATTTTAAAAATAAACCTTTATCTTCTTCGGTCTGAAAACCAAATAAGGTGATGCCAGTATCCCGTACAATTTGCTCAATGTAAACACGGGCCTTCTGCATTTCCTGATATGCAAAAGGTGTCGGACTATACACCTTATATCCCACACCATTAACGTCAATAACAATGTAGTCAGGTTTAATCTCCGTAATTATTCCTGCCAAATATTCGTACATGCTTTATTCATCCTTTTTAAACATTTTGCGTAAGTCATTTTCGCGTAACCGGACAATAACCACATTTCCTTTAGCATCATGATATGGGTCATTGACCTGACGCAGATTAGTCAGTAGATCGCCACACTCAGCACTTGATAGTTTCTTTTTCCCCGGAACAATCCTCTGTGCCTGCTCACTGGCAATTCTTTTAATCAAGTTGGCCGAATCAGTTTGGTCAACGTTGAGGTAACTGTCCAAAATTGCCCTGACAGAATGCTCAATATCGCCTTCAAGCCAAGTAGGATATGAACGTAGAATAAAGGTATCTTGGCCAAATTCCTCAAGAAACAGCCCAATTTGCTTGATTTCTTCTAATTGATCTTTGATCTGAATAAAATCTAGACTGCCAAATTCCAGAATCATTGGCGTTAGCAAACCTTGTTGGTTAATTTTTTGTCCTGCAATTTCACGGCTTATTTTTTTAAAAGCAAGCAATCTTCGTGCTGCAACCTGATCGATTAAGTAAAGGTCTTCCCCACTGACAGCAATCAAATAAGTATTAGTTTGACCTACTAAACTTAGCTCGGGTAAGCTGCTAGCAAGTAATTCATCCCCGGTAGAAATTACATCCTCGTGTAAATCTGAATGTGAAAAAGGCGTAAGTTGTACTTGCTGGTTCACATTTTCTGGCCACGTTTTTGTAACTAAATAACGATCATCTTCTCGGGGAATATTTAAGTCGACATATTTTGATGGTGCAACTGACTCAATCGCAGCCGGTTCAGTTTCATGAACTTCATCGCGAGTATTTTCAGCCTGGTCAGGTCTCTTAGTTTCAACCACATTTTTATTAAGGTTGAATTTCAACTGATCCATTCGCGTTTCTTCTTTGGTGTTAGTCAAATTGCCAATGGCATCGGCTTGAACATCCTTGGCTAAAAGAGCACTACTAATTGCATTAGTGATTAACCGACTGAGTTCGGTTTCCTTAGATAAGCGCACCTCTTTTTTGGTGGGATGAACGTTGACATCAACTAATAATGGGTCAACTTTAATCTTGATCACAGCGATTGGATAATGCTTTGCCGCCAAGTTAGTACCATAACCATCCATTACCGCGGTGGCTAGCTGAAAATTATTGATATAGCGGCCGTTAAGCAAAATTGAGATAAAATTGCGTGTCGATCTCGTTAAACCCGGCTTGGAAATTAATCCGGTTACTTCAAAATCATTGTCGCTACTCTTAAATGGCAGCATTTTTTCAGCAATTGAACGCCCATAGACACTTGAAACAGTTTGTTGCAGATTGCCATTACCCGCTGTTCGCAGCAATACACGCCCTTCATTCATTAGCGTTAACGCAATATCAGGGTAACCCAAAGCTATGCGGTTGACGATATCAACAATTTTCATAATTTCGGTTCTGGGGCTACGCAGGTATTTAAGCCTAGCGGGCGTATTGTAAAATAAATCTTTAACTGTGATTTGCGTGCCCTTGGTAGCTGCCGCTTCTTCTTGTGCTTTTTTAACGCCAGCCGCAAATTCGGCCCGCGTGCCACTAGCTCCACCGGAATTAGTTAAGATCTCAACATGACTTACGGCTGCGATTGATGCTAGGGCTTCGCCCCGAAAGCCAAGTGTGCCAACATTAAACAAATCATGCTCGTTACTTATTTTACTTGTAGCATGCCGGGTAAAAGCAAGATCAATCTGATCACTTGGTATCCCAGTTCCGTTATCCTGAACAATAATTTGTTTTAAACCGGCATCAATAAAATCAATCCGAATTCGCGTACTTTTGGCATCAATTGCATTTTCCAGCAATTCCTTAACTACACTAGCCGGACGTTCAATTACTTCTCCAGCCGCGATTTGATTAGACAGATTAACCGATAATTCGTGAATTTGGGCCATGATTATTTTTCATCCTTTAAATCATCCTGCCAGTTTTCCACCAGTTGCATTACTTGAAGTGGCGTTTGATCAGCTAAATAGAGATTAGATATTTCATCCAAAACATCTTTTTCCTTGTCCGACAATTCAGTTTCAGTACTTGGTGCCAGCTCCTGATCTGTCATCGTTTCTGATTCCTCATTGCTACTAAATAAATCAAGTTGTGCCGAGGTCGGTCCTAAATTGCTGCCTTGGGCTTCTAGACGGTTTAACAATTTTGTTGCTTTGCGTAAAACCTTGCGGGGTAAGCCAGCAAGTTGAGCAACATGAATACCGTAACTTTGGTCAGCTGGGCCTGGCAAAATTTTATGGAGAAAAATTAGTTTGCCGTTTTCTTCAGTTGCACCAACATGAATGTTCTTTAGCCTTGGCAATGTTTGTTCAAGATCAGTCAGTTCATGGAAGTGCGTTGCAAATAACACTTTTGCCCCTACTTCATCATGCAAATACTGCACGATTGCGCCAGCTAAAGCCATTCCATCATAGGTAGCTGTCCCACGACCAATTTCATCAAATAAGACCAGACTTCTCTTAGTGGCATTTTGTAAGGCTTCATTTGCCTCAGTCATTTCAACCATAAAAGTACTTTGACCAGAAATTAAGTCATCAGCAGCACCAATTCTGGTAAAAATCTGATCAAAAATTGGCAGCTCAGCACTATCGGCAGGAACAAAAGAGCCTACTTGGGCCATCACTGCAATTAAAGCCATTTGCCGCATATATGTACTTTTACCGGACATATTAGGACCAGTAATTAAGTAAATATCCGTATCTTGGTCAAGTCTGACATCATTGGGGATGTACGAACCAGCCTTCATTACCTTTTCAACAACCGGGTGCCTGCCTAAAACAACTTTAACATCCTGATTAGATGTGTGAAATTTTGGTCGGCAATAATTATTTTCCTCAGCAACTTGGGCAAAAGAACAAAAAACATCTAAAGCAGCAATTTGACCAGCTAGTTTTTGCAGAGCAGAAATATATTTCTTTACTTCCTCACGCAATTTAACAAATAACTCGTATTCCAGATCAGTTGACTTAGTTTGGGCCTCTAAAATTAAGTTTTCGTGTTCCTTTAGTTCGGGTGTAATGTAACGCTCAGCGTTTGTCAAAGTTTGCTTTCTGGTATAGCGATCAAGTGGTACCTTATTTTTATTCGAATTTGTTACCTGGATATAGTAGCCAAAAACCTTGTTGTAACCGACTTTAAGGTTATCAATTCCCGTTTTTTGTCGTTCGGTTTGTTCCATCTCAGTTAGCCACTTTTTACCGTTATTCATGGCATCCCGGTAACGATCTAGTTGTTGGTCAACATTATTGCGAATAAGTCCCCCTTCAGTTGTTAAAACTGGTGGCTGATCCACAATTGTAGAACTGATCAAATCGGCAATTCCGCTTAAAGGGTCAATCTCTGACGCAAATTTTTGCAAAATAGCACTATCAGACTCTTTTAACGAACTTAAAATAGACGGTACGGCTTGAAGTGAATGAGCAAGCTGTAATAATTCCCTGGCATTGACATTACCAAAGGCAATCCGACCAGTTAAACGCTCTAGATCATAAACACCCTTTAGCGCGTCATTCACATTTTCACGGGTAAAGTAGCCATCAAGCAAGGCCTGAACCATTTCTTGCCGCTTAGTTAATTCCTCTACAGATAATAATGGTCGAGCAAGCCACTGCTTTAATAGCCGCCCACCCATTGCAGTATGCGTTTTATCGAGCACCCAAAATAACGAGCCCATCTTCTTACCAGTCTTAGCTGAAGCAGTCAGTTCCAAATTATCGCGTACAGTATGCGACATCTGTAAATATTGGCTTACTTCATAGCTTTTAGCAATTTGCAAGTGCGCTAAGCTACGTCTTTGAGTCTGGAGTAAATAGCCTACAAGCTGCTTAACAGCATCTTTTTCAGCCTGATTAGTCAAATTTTGCTGGGCATAAGAAATTTCCGCATGCTTACCAGTCAACTCTGCTGGCTCTGAAACAGTAATATTAGCTTTATGTAAAAAATCGCTGTCAGATGCATTAAGATGACCATTATAGACAACTTCTCGCGTCCGCAACGACAACAATTCATTAGAAACTGCTGCAAAAGTTTTTAAGTGGGTTGCAAAGATTTCACCGGTTGACAAGTCGCTGTATGCTAAGCCAAAGCAGTTCTTGGTGGTTACTACAGAAGTTAAGTAATTAGATTCCTTGGCCTCACTTGGCTTATCGTTCATTAAAGTTCCAGGGGTTACTAGCTGAATAATTCCCCGCTTAACCATTCCCTTAGCCTCTTTGGGATCCTCTAATTGTTCACAAAGTGCAACTTTATAGCCCTTTTCAACTAAGGTGTCAACATAAGAATCAACCGCAACGTGAGGGACTCCAGCCATTGGGATTGGATTCTCAGTTTTGTTAGACCGGTGAGTTAAAGTCAGCTCAAGAATCTGGGCACCCTTAACCGCATCATCCTCAAATAATTCGTAAAAATCACCGACGCGATAAAAAAGAAAAGCATCGGGATATTGCTTTTTAATTTCATGATATTGCTCCATCATTGGAGTTAAGTTTGCTTTCGCCATTTATTCCTCTTCTTTTCTACTTTACTTTTATCATTATACGCTAAACACCGATTCAAAAGAAAAAAGACCGCAATTAAACGATCTTATTTTTTCTATTAATTAAAAATACAAAATGGCTATCTTCTAGCTTTCACAAAGTAAGGTTAAAATTAAGCAATATGACCTTCAACACTTTGCAAATCAGGCTTGCCGTCCATTTCAACGATTGCAGTAATTGCGGCCGTAATTCCCTTAACATCATCTGCCAAACTAAGACTTGGTGTTTCAGGACGAGCAACGACTTGCTCTGGTAAAAACGGAATGTGCATGAAACCAGCTTTTAAGTCATGGAATTCTTTGTCAATCATATATTGAACTTGGTACATAATATGGTTGCAAACGAATGTCCCAGCCGTTGTTGAAACAAGTGCTGGCAAACCTGCTTCACGAATAGCCTTAACCATTGCTTTAACTGGCAATTGTGTAAAGTAAGCATTCTGTCCGTCTTCATGAATTGGCGTAGCAATGGGCTGATAACCCTTATTGTCAGCAATTCGACCATCATCAAAATTGATGGCTACCCGTTCAGGAGTCAAAGCAAACCGACCGCCAGCTTGGCCAATATTTAAAACATAATCTGGCTTTTCCCGCACAATGGCATCATGAACAACAGTTGCACAATCACCAAACACTGTTGGAATTTCTACCTTAACGATTTCGGCTCCAGCAATCTGATCGGGTAAGCCTTTAACAGCCTCAATAGCTGGATTAATCTTATCATCACCAAAAGGATCAAAACCTGTTACTAAAATTTTCATTGTTTTTCTCTTTTCTAAAAACTAAAAAGCTAAGAAATACATCAAAACGATGTGTACGAGCAGCATAATAATTGCAATCGGAAATTGTTGCTTGATAACTCCTAAAGAATCCTTCATTTCCATCAAAGCTACTGGTAGTGAGTTAAAGTTAGCAGCCATCGGTGTCAATAACGTACCACAATAACCGGCTGTCATTCCTAAAGCAGCAACAACCACTGGTGAACCACCTTGGGCAACAACAAATGGAATACCAATACCAGCAGTAATAACGGCAAAAGCAGCAAATGCGTTACCCATAATTGCAGTAAAAATCGCCATTCCACAACAATATAGGATAACACCAAGCAAACGATTTCCAACTGGAAAAAGACCTGAGATAGCTTTGGCAGTTACTTGGCCAACACCTGAAGCAGTGAAGACTACACCAAGTGTGGCAAGTAATTGCGGTATGATACCAGCTGAACCAGCTGAACGAACCATCCGCTGAGTATCCTCATAAGCAACCTTGCCATTCGATTTGGTTAAAATCATTGCAACAATTAGAGATACCACAGCAGCAATACCAATTGCAACTTGTCCTCCTAATTTGCTCTTACTTAAAGGAGTAAATTTGGCAAGTAAAAGAGCTAAGACTGCCAGCAAAATACTTGGGAAAAAAATCCAATTACCAATTCGCTTAACGGTCTTATCCGCAACCTTTTCGGGTAATTCCTTAATTTTACCAACTTTGACTTGTTTTAATAACGATAACAATCCGTTTACCAAAAGCAAAGCGCCACTAATTTCATATGGAATCCATTGGCCAATACTAAAGATGATTGCAAAAATAAACCAGAAAAGTCCTGTCCCCCAGCGAGCCGGATTAGTTTGGTCACGCCAAGATTCAATGGCAGCTGCTAAAAAGAATAGTCCGATTATTACAAAAAAGGCCAATAGAAGATTATTAACTAAAGCTGTCATTTATTTCACCTTCTTATTTTTTAACTTTTGATCAAACATATGATTGTAAATTAAGCATAAAACATATGCGATTAAAGTGATTGGTATTGAGTTTAAAACAACGTTTGAGGCTTCAATTGGATGACCTAAAGATTTCATTGAACTAGTAATCATTAGAACTCCCGAAGAAGCAAAGAATAAGTTTTGAGCAAAAAAATTACCAAAGTTATCACTAGCTGCAGCACGCCCTTTAATCTGATCTACTTCTAGCTCTGTTAATTCTCCTTTAATTGAGCCTGCAGCCTGAGCCATAGGATTAATTAAAGGTGCAATAAATTGGATTTGACCTTGAAAGGAAATACCAAAAATACTTGCTAAACCACGAATTCCAGTATAGATATCAAAGATACGCCCAGGAGTTAAATTCTTTAATTTTTGAATTAAATTAGTTGCAGCCTTTTTTAAACCGTGCCTTTCAATAACTCCAATTGTCGGTAAAGTTAAGAAAAAGAGCGATACCATCCGGTTATCAATAAATCCTTTACCTAAAATCTGTAAAAATTTAACGAAATCAATCCCTGAAACTAAAGCAGTGACCAAAGCCGAAATAATGACTACGGCTACAGTGTCAAGTCCTAAGGCAAAGCCTACGACTATCACTAAAACGCCAAGTAAACTTAAATATTCCATTAGCATTCCTTCCTTGTGAGAAATTAATAATAATAATTAAACATACTAATATTATTATAATTTCTTGTCAAATCAGTATAATAAATTTTGTTTATAAAGAAAGCTGATTGCATATACCAATATATTGCAAAATAAAGAGCAATTCCCAAATGGAATTGCTCTTGTTTATATAAAGTTTAACGATCGTTTTTTAATCAAACCCAGTTATTTCACGTGAACGAATTAATTTTCCTTTACCAACAATGTAATAGTGTTGTCCTTTTAATTTAAAGGGATCACCGTAAGTTTGGATCTTCTTATTAACCGGAATAGTCCCTATTTTGCGGCCATAACGATTATAAACTGTAACGGGATGGTCTACTTTTACCCTTTCCATTTTTAAACCAGTGACGTTGCGAACAGGTACATAATAGCCATTGCCAATGGCATAGAAGAAGCGGCCAGCTGCCAAATGATGGTATTTGCTAATTTTAACACGCGAACCGGTAGCTAAAATTAAGCCATTAACGCGTCGACCATGTTCATTATATAAGTAGCTACTGTGCATGAGCCGTTTTTTCTGGTTATTAGATACCTGCTTTTGGGATGCAACATGTTTTGCGTTGTTGGCCTTAAAATTAGCAGCTAACAAATAGCGATCAGTAGCAATTGGATATAGTTTTAAACCTCGAATTTTAACCGGATTACCATAAGTTTTAACAACAGTACCCTTTTTAATGCTTTTCTTATTAATTAGTTCGCCCAGTTGATTATATGTGCGAGCATTATGCCGCAATTTACGGTTGACGCCGAAGACATTATTTTGAGCAACGTAATTATCATCATCAAGCAAGCAAAATTTTCGCTGTTTAATTTTTTTACTACCCATGAGATTCAAAGTTGAACCTGCACGCAAAATTAAATCATTTTTTCTTTTGCCATTATGATCATATAAATAAGCGTTATGCATTAATTTAGCTTGCTTTTGACCAGCAATCTTTACTACCACATTCAGACGTAATATATTTTCATTTGATATCCAAATGCCAACAATCCCCTTTGCTTGGCCATTAATAAGAGTTTGTGGTTTCACTATCCAATAAAATTTAGCAGTATCGGGATAATTTTGACTGTTGAAAACACACTGTTTTGCATAGCTAGTGTCATGCGCTAGATTCGTATTAGTGGGAATAATCACTTCATAGCCTGCTGGTTGAGGCTGTGGATCCTCATACTTTGATTCGGTCAGCGCATTTTGGCTTTCATTTTGGTTTTTAGGTAAAGCTGTAATATTACTATCTGCTTTTACCTGGCCACTTAAGCCTAAAAGGCAAACAGCCATCAAAGTACTTACTATGCCACACAAAGGCCATTTTTGAGATTTTTTTACTAATATTCTTTTGCTTAGCATTAATCTTCTCCTACAATAAATAAACAAATCGCATTAAAGTTTACTTAATATTAGTTCTTTGTCTTTTTATTGTAAAGGTACTTTAAACAGCATTGTTATTATATTTATTTAAGTAGGTAAAATTAACAAATGCACAAAAAAATCGCTCAACCGAGCGATTTTTTTAATCTTTTTAAAATTACATCATTCCTGGAGCACCGGCACCAGCGGCAGCATTAGGATCAGCTACTGGTTTGTCTTCTGGAATATCAGCAACAACAGCTTCAGTTGTTAATAATAATGCGGCAATTGAAGCAGCGTTTTGAAGTGCAGTACGGGTAACCTTAGTTGGGTCAATAATACCTGATTCAACCATGTTCTCCCATTCGCCGTTAGCAGCGTTGTAACCAACTTCAGGGTCTTGACTTTGTAATTTGTTCAAGATTACTGAACCATCTTCACCAGCGTTTTCAGCAATTTGACGTACTGGAGCAGTCAATGCACGTAAAACGATGTTGATACCAGTTTGCTCATCAGCATTGTCGCCTTTAAGGTCTTCAACGTTCTTGATAACGTCAACTAATGCAGTACCACCACCAGCTACGTAGCCTTCGTCAACAGCGGCACGAGTTGAGTTCAAAGCATCTTCAATCCGGTAGCGACGTTCTTTTAACTCAGTTTCAGTAGCAGCACCAACATGAATAACAGCTACACCACCAGTTAATTTAGCAAGACGTTCTTGCAACTTCTTCTTGTCAAAGTCTGAAGTAGTTTCTTCGATTTGACTTCTGATTGAGTCTTCACGTTCTTTAATTGCTTCATCTGAACCAGCACCATCAACAATAGTCGTTGAGTCCTTAGTAACAGTGATGCGACGTGCTTTACCTAATTGATCAATCGTTGTGTCCTTTAATTCAAGACCAAGATCTTCGGTAATAACTGTACCACCAGTAAGAGCGGCAATATCTTGTAATTGTTCTTTACGACGGTCACCAAAGCCTGGAGCCTTAACAGCAACAACGTTGAAAGTACCACGAATCTTGTTCAATACTAAAGTAGGAAGTGCTTCACCAGAAACATCGTCAGCGATAATCAATAATGATTTACCTTGTTGAACAATCTCTTGCAATAATGGCAAGATGTCTTGAATGTTAGAAATCTTCTTGTCAGTAATTAAAACATATGGGTTGTCCAAATCTGCTTCCATCTTATCGTTGTCAGTTACCATGTATTGTGATAAGTAACCACGATCGAATTGCATACCTTCAACTACTGATAATTCAGTTTCAATACCACGTGAGTCTTCAATTGTGATAACACCATCGTTACCAACTTTTTCCATTGCGTCAGCGATTAAGTCACCAACTTCTTTTGAAGCAGATGAAACTGAAGCAACTTGCGCAATTTGATCTTTTGAAGAAACAGTGTGACTTACTTTATGTAATTCATCAACAACAGCCTTGGTAGCTTTTTCAATTCCGCGACGAACACCTACGGGGTTAGCACCAGCAGTTACGTTCTTCATTCCTTCACGGATGATTGCTTGAGTTAACACAACTGCAGTAGTGGTACCGTCACCAGCAATGTCGTTAGTCTTTTGTGCAGCTTCGGCAACTAATTTAGCACCCATGTTTTCGTAGTGGTCTTTTAATTCAATTGACTTAGCAATGGTAACACCATCGTTAGTAATTTCAGGATTGCCGTAAGATTGCTCTAAGACAACGTTTCTACCTTTAGGACCGATTGTTGCCTTAACAGTATCAGCTAACTTATCAACACCCTTTAATAGGGAACGTCTTGCTTTTTCTGAGAATTTAATATCTTTTGCCATAATTTTCGCTCCTTAATTACTTAACCACTGCCAAAATATCTTTTTCATGAAGGACTAAGAATTTTTCACCTTCGTATTCAACGTTAGTGCCAGAATACTTGTCATATAGAACAACGTCGCCCTTTTCAACTGACATTGGGATCTTGTTGCCGTTTTCTGCATAACTGCCTTCACCGACAGCAACAACTTCACCTTCTGTTGGCTTTTCTTTAGCATTTGAAGCAAGGACGATTCCGCCTACAGTCTTTTCTTCTTCTTCTTTAACTTTTACGATCACGCGATCACCAATTGGTTGTAACACGTTTGTCCCTCCTAATTTTAATTTAAAATCATTTTTGTTATTTGTTAGCACTCTTATTAACCAAGTGCTAACTTACAAATATGATAATACCCCCTTTTAATAAAAAAAGCAAGAAAAAATTAGCACTTTTTTACTTAAAGTGCTAACTTTCTTTAGCCATTGCAGCGGCGGCTTTATATATTTATCTATTCTTATCTTTATCCGAATCAAGGAAATAAATGAGGGTTTGTAATTCAGTCGCCAAGTCAACATTTTGAATTCTAACCCCGGTTGGAGCTGATAACCGAATTGGCGTAAAGTTCATAATGCCCTTAATGCCAGCTTCGACCATGTCATCCGCTGTTTTTTGTGCAGAATCTGACGGCACTGTCAAAATAGCGATGGTGATCTGTTGGTCACTCAGCTGCTTTTGCAATTCACTCATTTCATAAACAGGAACGCCACTCAAAATTTTACCCGTAATTTTAGGATTAATATCAAAAGCACAGGAAATTCGGATGTTATTGCTTCGTTTGAAGTTATAGTTGAGCAAGGCGTGCCCCAAATTACCTACACCAACTAATGCAACATTAGTTAAAGTATCTTGATTTAAAATCTTTTTAAAAAAGGATAGGAGACTTTTGACATCATAGCCATACCCACGCTTACCCAAAGCACCAAAATATGAAAAATCACGACGGATTGATGCACTATCAACCTGAACTGCTTCTGATAATTCAGTAGATGAAACTTTTTCTTTACCAGCTTCATTCAGGATAATTAGGTAACGATAGTAAAGCGGCAGTCTCTTCGCTGTCGCTGTAGGTATTTTTATTTTTTCCATTTTAAAAAGCCTCCAACTTAATATCACTAGTGAGCTTTTTTGTGAATTCACTCATCAATTAATATTATTTTACCTATAACTTACTGATATTTGCAAATGTTTTTTCACAATCTAACACAATCACAAAACACGATTTTACTGTTAATTAACCCGCTTTACATGGTAATTAAAAAATTATTTGTAAATAACTGAGCAAATACTCGTAATCAATTTACTAATGATGAAAAAATAATTTTACTTAAAAAAGGCTTATTTCTCATGCAGTTGCCAGCAGTCTTGCCACATATGCTAAAATAGACTTTAGGTGAAAAATATGATAATTGCACAAGGACACGATTTAGAAAAACAATTTGGTGCCAATACGCTATTCAATCACGTTAATTTCTCGATTGATTCAAATGCAAGAATTGGCCTTGTAGGACCAAATGGAGTTGGTAAAACCACACTCCTTAAAATTATGACGGGTGAAGAAGAAGCTACCCACGGCGAATTTACCATTAATAAAGGGATCGATGTGGGTTATATCGCGCAGGAAAATGGCTTAGATGAAAGTAAGAGCATTTGGGATGAAATGCTGACCGTTTTTGCGCCATTAATTGCAAAAGGACAAAAAATCCGCGGCTTGCAACAAGCAATTGCCGAACATCCGGAAGATAAGCAACTTTTAAAACAATATGACCAGTTGCAATTTGATTTTGAACAACAAGGTGGATATACCTATCAGGCGGATATTAAAAGTATTTTGAATGGTTTTAACTTCCCTGAAAATACTTGGACTAAAATTATTGGTGATCTTTCTGGTGGTGAAAAAACCCGGCTTGCCTTTGTCAAACTGCTATTACGCAAGCCACCGCTACTTTTACTCGATGAGCCGACCAACTATTTAGATCTAGACACACTTGACTGGCTAGAAGGTTTTCTTAAAACATATTCCGGAGCAATTTTAGTTGTCTCTCACGACCAGTACTTTTTAGATCATCTTGCTAACCAAATTTTTGAATTGCAATTTGGCAAGCTAACAGCTTTTAAAGGAAATTATTCCGATTATGTTGCCCAGCGAAAGCAACGTGATCAGCAACAAGAAGAAGCTTACGAACGGCAACAAGAAAAAATTAAAAAAGACGAGGAATTTATTCAAAAGAATTTAGTTCGGGCAAAAACAACTAAAAGAGCGCAAAGCAGGCGCAAGCAACTTGAAAAAATGGAACGAATCACGCCACCTAAGCACAAAAATAAGGTACGGATTAAGTTCAAGAGTGAAAGACCCTCAGGTAAAGAAGTATTAATCTTACGAGATCTGACGATTGGCTACCCGACTAAGACAATGGTTCAAGACATTTCACTGCAAGTTAACAAAGGTGATCGTGTTGCTATTATTGGTGCCAATGGTATTGGTAAATCGACCTTATTAAAAACGATTATGAAGGACTTACAGCCTAAAGGTGGCTCAATTAAGTATGGTGCTTCGCTTGATATCGGCTACTATGATCAAGAACTCCAACTGCTCGATCCTAGTAAAACTGTGATTGATACCGTTTGGGATCGTCACAAAACAATGCCTGAACGGGATGTTAGATCAATTCTGGCAAGTTTTCTCTTTACCGCCAAAGATATTGATAAAACTGTTGGGCAGCTTTCCGGTGGCCAAAAAGCCCGGTTAACTTTGACGGTCTTGTCGCTTGAGCACAACAACTTTTTACTAATGGACGAGCCCACGAACCACTTAGACCTAGAAGCAAAGGAAGTTTTGGAACAAGCGTTACAGCATTTTGATGGTACACTGCTCTTTGTCTCTCACGACCGGTATTTTATCAATCAGCTTTCCAATAAAATTGTCGAAATCAAAGATAAGCATGCCAAAGTCTATGAGGGTGACTACACTTATTATTTAGACGAGAAAAATAAGTTTGCTGCTGATGCTACGGCTGAAGTTTCTACGAATGAGAATGAAACTGGCAGTGCAGAGCCAAAAACTAATAAGTTGTCATATCAAGAACAAAAGCAAAGAGACTCCCAAAAACGTAAGCTTGAACGTCAAGTTGAAGAGATCGAAACCAAGATTGATCAGCTTGAACAAAAGCAAGAGCAAATTCAAACGGAAATGGCTAACCCAGAAATTGCGACAAATTTTGATAAACTTGGTCCCTTACAAGAAGAATTAACCAATGTTCAAACTGATTTGGAGCAAGCCAATAATGACTGGGAAACAGCATTAACAGATTTAGATGAATTCAATTAATAAAAAAATCCTAATTCAATTCGCAAGAAAGAATTAGGATTTTTTCTTATGTTAACAGCCAAACGGCACGACCAGAAATGCATTCTGCTGCATCACCGCTTATTAAAATTTAACCATGATAATCTAAGTTAATGTAAACTAGCAAAGCTTGCCCCACCTTCTGTGTTTAACTAGCAATATACCTAGTTTTATTCAATTTTATTTTAAAAACAGTTTAGCACTTATTGCTATTTAACTTATTTCATTTATAATTGCATTAACTCAATTCAAAGAAGGTGTCTCAATGGAAAAATTACGTTATACTCCCAAATTTTAAATAAATTGAGGAGGATAAAAATGAAGTACATTACAACACAAAATATTAACCAAAAACAATTAATTAATTTATATAACAGCGTTGGTTGGACCGCATACACTAAAAACCCAACTGGGCTAAAGGCAGCGATTAACAACTCGCTACTAACCATTGCAGCAATTAATGAAGACAAACTTGTCGGACTAATTCGCGTTGTTGGTGATGGTGTCTCAATTATCTACATCCAAGATTTGCTTGTTCAGCCATCATACCAAAAACAAGGTATTGGCACACACTTAGTCAAGTTGGTTCTTACTAAGTTTCAAGCAGTTCGGCAAAAAGTACTCTTGACTATCGACGAACCAGAAACACGCTTTTTCTATAAAAAATGTGGTTTTAGATCATGCGATCAAGGGCAGCTAGTTGCTTTTTATCAAGAATTTTAAACTAAAAAGGGTTGACCGTTTATGGTCAGCCCTTTTAATTTAACATACTATCAGCATACGGCAATTCTAATGACGGATCAGCATTTAAAGTCAAGTCTGCAAATTGATGATCTTGGTATAAGTTGTAAGCTGCAGCACCGATCATCGCTGCATTATCACCGCAGAGCTTTAAGTCCGGCAAGATTACTTTCGGCTTGATGTTATGAGGTAAATTAGCAATTTCTTCCTCCATCCGCTCCCGCAATCCGCGATTCGCTGCAACACCGCCACCCATAATAAAGGTACGTGGCTGATACTGTTTAATTGCTCGGATGGTTTTATGTGCCAAAACATCAACAACGGCAGCCTGAAAACTTGCGGCTAAATCAAATTTATTTAATTCTTGGTGAATTTGGTCAGCATGGTGACAAGTGTTGATAAAGGCACTCTTTAAACCGGAAAAAGAAAAATCATAATCATCATCTTCCATCATTGCACGGGGAAAATGAAAAGTGTCATTACCCTGGTGAGCCCATTCATCAATCGTTTTACCAGCTGGATAATTCACGCCTAAAACGCGGCCAATTTTATCATAAGCCTCACCGGCAGCATCATCACGGGTATCACCAACAATTTCAAAATGAGTCGGATCTTTCAATAAGACGATTTCAGTGTGACCACCAGAAACTTGCAGTGCAAGCGCTGGGTATTCAATCTCAGCAGTTAACTGTGCCGCCATTATATGCCCCATTATATGATCAACACCAATCAAAGGAATGCCCGTTGCCATTGAGGCCGCTTTTGCTGCGCTAACACCAATAAGTAGCGCACCAACTAGTCCTGGACCATAAGTGACAGCAATCGCATCAATATCATTCCAAGTTGCATTTGCTTTTTGCAACGCTTCTTTCGTAATCTGGCTGATTACTTCAATGTGATGGCGACTCGCAACTTCGGGAACCACCCCGCCGAAACGTTGGTGACTCTTAATCTGAGTAGCCACAATTAAACTTTCTACTTCACGGCCATTTTTAACCACTGAAGTCGAAGTTTCATCACATGAACTTTCATAAGCTAAAATACGGATATCTTTTTTACTGTCCAAAACTAATCACTTTCTTTATCATCAGGTGCCAAAGTAAGCACCATGTTTAACCCATCTTTATGTAAATCTTGGTAATAATTTGGTCTAACAAAATTAACGGTAAAGCCAAGACCTTGATACAACTTTTTAGCCACTTCGTTATCAATCCGAACTTCTAAAGAAATCGAATGACATCCTAATTTGCGAGCATAATCAATCATCAATTGCATCAAATAAGTACCTAGACCCTTTTTCTGCCAGGCTGGATCAACAGCAAGATTGGTTATATGTGCTTCAACCAAATTTAGCCTCATCCCAATGACCGCAATCAGTGCCGTCTTATGGTAGACGACTAAATATAAAGAGTCCTTTTTTTGCAATTCAAGTTGAAAAATTTCAGCTGCCCACGGCGTACGACCTTCGTAAGTTTTAGTCTCTAAAAAAAGAAGGTTGGCAATATCACTTTCTTTAGCACGCATTACCTGCAAAACATGTTTATCTAGTGTAAACATAAACGGTCTAAATGTAGGTTGAACCAATTTATTGCCTACGCGAGAAAAATGGCAAAATTGCTTAAACCTCTTCCACATAGTTACTATCTGCTTCAAACGGCTTGCCAGTTTTCTTATGCCAATCTACTTCGGCTTGTGTACGCCGCAAATACCTTGGTAGCAACTGATCCGGCTCAACAGGCTGCTCATCAATTGCCAATTTGCCGATAACTCCTGCATGGGTTACATTTTGCTCATCAGTACCAAAACTAACCGGTAAATCTAACTTATTGATAGCTTCTTTTTGCTTTTCAAAGCCCGTCCCAACAAAAACTACCTTTTCCAGTTTATGAGCTAGAGCATAATCCTTAACGGCTTTTAGTAATTTATCAATATGATAGTGACCGTCTTCGATAATATTAACTAATTGACCATTTTCTCTCAAATAAGCCCCTGCAAAAAAATTGTCATTTCGGGCATCAATACCTGCTACAATCAACGTATCTGTGTCTTGACAATTTGCCGCTAAAGCCTTCATAGTTGATACACCAACTGCTTGTTTGGCCAAAATGCTGGCAAACATCTTAATTGTTGTAACCCCAATCCGTAATCCTGTATAAGAGCCTGGTCCAATTGCCACTGCAAAGCGGTCAATGTCTTTGAGCTTAAGGTGATTCTCGGTTAAAATTTCAGCAATTAACGGATCAAGGTGTTCACTATGATTTCGTTTATCGTGTTCACTTTTTTCAACCATCACAGTAGTATCTTCATTTAAAGCTACGCTTAACTGATTAGTTGCTGTTGATACACTTAAAATTTTCATTTCAGATCATTTATCCCTTTCTCAAAACTACCTTCTAATTTTAACACGAGAAAGAGCCCGTAAAACAAAGTAGGTAATAATCATTTCCAGCCAAGGCGCAATTGCTTCTTTAGGAACTCGCTGAATCAAAGCCACTTTAAAGTCCATGCCATACAAAAAGTGCAACCACAAGGTATTCATCCCTAAGTTAACTATTACCGTTACCAGCAATGTCGCCAATATGATCCGCCAGATTTTTACCGGTTTTTTATACAGAATTAAACCGTAAATAAGCGGGCCAACCATAGCACTTAAAGTGAAGCCAATAAAAAAGCCCCCCTGGTTAGCAAATAAGGCCGATGAAACTAAATCGCTAATTCCGCCACCGACTGCACCCCAAACGGGACCAAACATATAACCTAATAAAACACTACCAATAAAGCCCAAACCAATATGAACAATTGTTGTACCAATCGTGAACCGACTTAGCACAATTTTAATGGCAACAACAAATCCCAAAAGGACTAGATCACGCAATTCGACCTTAAACATTTCCTTTGTAGTCATTTGCAGCACTTTCTTTCATTAATAAACTTGGTAATAGTATACCATTATCTCATTATAACTTGCGCCAAGTTAGTTCACAAACGGCTTTATCCTTTTTATCTTCATCGGCAATTGTGTGGTAAGACTTAATCTCATCATCAGTTTCAACTAGCTTTACGCAGGCAAACGGCTTTTGGCCGTAACGAACTTCGAGATTAAACTTAATGTCAATTGCACTGACTACATGATTTTTGAGAAAATCACGATCAAGCGTGTCAATAAACCAGTTAAAGTAATGGCCGTTAGTCAAATGATGGTTAGTATCTAGGTCATCATAACGAACACGGTACTGTCTCTTAATTGGATAATCTTCTTGCAACCGAATCCGCGGAAAACGGGGCAGTTTCTTTAATAATGGAACCCCAATTTTAGCCATCATTTCCTTGTCTGTCGAAACTAGCTTCCGCTTAGCTAAGTCAAATAAGACCCATTCACTCTGAGCAGTGATCAATTCATTACCTTCTTGATCACTGAACGAATAATCACGATATTCCAAAAAACG
Source organism: Lactobacillus panisapium (assembly GCF_019469265.1). Lineage (NCBI taxonomy): Bacteria > Bacillati > Bacillota > Bacilli > Lactobacillales > Lactobacillaceae > Lactobacillus > Lactobacillus panisapium. Next base: position 1,529,549 of record NZ_CP048268.1, read on the forward strand.
ATTATAGCCAACCGGATCAGTTGATAAGGTAATGTTTTCATTTGGCTTCGGCCAGCGCTTGATATCAATATGATATTGGGTAACTACCCATCCGAGTCCACGTTTATTCAACTCTTCAGTACTACCCGCACCATTATCCAATTGATGCTCGGACACGCTCATCATTAGATCAATCATTGCGGGTATTTTTAAATGCTGATTTTCATCACATTCATAAAAATTTACTTGATGTTGTTCACTATACTTCATTTTTTGAATCCCCATTATTTCTGATGATAACGATCATATAATTCATTTTTAGAAACTTGGTTTGCCTGCGCAACTTCTTTAATGGCAGATTTTTTACTTTCTCCCTGATCAACACGCTCATCAACGAGTTCAATTAATTCAGGCCAAGACAATTGCTCAGTTTCCTCAGTATTGGGCGAAACCAAAATAACGAATTCTCCCCGTGGCTGGTTTTCAGAAAAATACTGACTTACCTCTTGAACAGTTCCCCGAATAAATTCTTCGTGAATTTTAGTCAGCTCTCTGGCAGCAACAATTTCACGTTCTGGTGCAAAAACAGTTGCCATATTACTTAAAGTTTTAACTAATCGGTGCGGTGCTTCATAAAAAATAGAGGTGCCATGAGCTTGTTCCATTTGAACAAAATACGGTTTTTGTTCTCCAGCTTTTCGCGGTAAAAAACCATAATAGGTAAAAGGCTGCGCGTCAAAACCGGAAGCAATCAGTGCAGTTGTGAAAGCCGAAGCCCCCGGTAACGGGACAACCGGGATGTCATTTTTAATACATTCCTGAACCAATACAAATCCGGGATCTGAAATAACCGGCATTCCGGCATCACTAATCTCAGCGATGACGGCCCCATCCTGCATCAATTTAACTAACTCCGGAGCGCGCTCTTTGGAATTATATTTATGAAACGACAGCATATGATTATGGACACCGATTTTTTCTAACAGAATACCACTAGTTCTAGTATCCTCAGCCGCAATATAATCTGCTTCTTGCAGAATTCTTTTTGCCCTGATTGTAATATCTTCCAAATTACCAATCGGAGTCGGTACTAAATAAAGTTTCCCCTCATTTTGAGCATAACTACTTTGCCGCTGCATTATATCATTCCCTTAATGTGCTTTCTTTTTTTCGCCAAAATTATCAAGAATATCCAAACAAAACATGCAATCCGAACTTGGATCACGGTGTGAGCCGTAATACATATTGCAAATATGATAGCCCGAATTATATATTTTGCGTAAAGACTCAAGACCGCTCTGCGTTTTGATTGCGTTATTATGTGCGTTATTCATCTTATCCATTTTTTCACGTAATAACTGATTTTCAACTTTCAGCTCTGTATTTTCTTTGAGCGTTTCTAAAATACTGTTTTCTAAGCTCTCGATTGTCTTGGTCATACTGACCATTGAATCATGGAGCTGCTCTAACTTTGAATAAGAATCTACCATAAAAACACCTACCTTTTCCATTGCAGAGCAAGATAATCAAGCAGATTGTGAAAACCAACATTGCTATAGCGCATCTTGTCAACTTCCAGTAAATGCTTCAACATTCTTGCCCCCGCCTGCTGGCTACCATTATTTAAATCCTGTTGAGCCATCTTTTTTAACAAAAGCAAGAGATAATTTTGCTCCGCTTTCCCTTTAGCTAAATCAGCGAGCTTGTGCGCGCTAACAAGTGCTAAAGAATTATATTCAAGCATTTCTTGGTAAAAATACTTACCTGCTTTATCCAAGTTGGTTGTATCACCTAATTCAGCAATTTCTTCCTGGTTAAAGCCATTTGCTAATAAAGCCGCCGTCCTGCCATCAGCTTTTTGCCCAGCAGAAAAATTAATAATCTGTGTTCGTGACCGCACGGTCGGTAATATTTGATCTGCATTATTAGTAATCAGAATTGTTACCACCGGTGCAATGGGCTCTTCTAGCAAATTAAGCAGAGCATTAGCAGCAGATAGCGTTAATTTTTGTGCATCATTAATTATGAAAAAGCGGACACTGCTTTGCACGGGACTTTTGGCTAATTCTTCTTTTAAAACACGAATCTGATCAATCCCTAGGCTTTGTTTGCCCTCAGTTGTAACTAATAAGACGTCAGGATTATTACCAGAAATAATTTGCTGGCAATTTTGACACGAACCATCTGGCTTATTTTCACCCGTACAATTAAATAGACAGGCTAGCCAATATGCCGTATTTAGAGCCTGCAATTCATTAGCATCGACAAATAAGTAGCTATGCGCTAATTTTTTTTGTTCGAAGGCATGCCGTAAAAATTCGGCCTGCTTAACGCCTCTTTGTGAAATATCAATTTTCATTAAAACTGTTTAAACTCTTCCACTGATAGCACAAAACAGGTTGCTCCCCCAACGGTAATCTTAACGGGCTGACTGCTGACATCAAAGCCAGTCATTGCCAAGTTAGGGTTTAAGTATTCCTCACGCCCCTGTGATTCGCCCTTAATAATTCGCATTACTTTTTTGACAAATTTATCTTCAATTCCAATTAAAAAGGTAGTATTTCCTTCACTTAAGAATCCACCAGTGGTTGCTAACTTCGTTGCACGAATACTTTCTTTGGCAAAAGCGTGCTGCAAACGGTTAGCATCTTCTTTTTGAACAATCGCAATTATCAACTTCATTTTAAATCAGTCCTTTAGCAATTCTCTTGGTATACAATTTTCAATAATTCTAACACATGCTTTTACCACATCATTAACCGGTTGATTGGCATCCACGACTTTGATCCGGTCAGGATGACTCTGATTAATTTCTTGGTAACCCTGGTAAACTTTTTGATGAAAAGCTAGTTTTTCTTGCTCCAAACGGTCTTCTTGACCAGCTCGCTCTTTAGAAATCCGCGCTAACCCGACTTGAGGCTTAACATCCAAAAAGATGGTCAAATTGGGCTCAATCCCGTTAGTAGCAAACTCATTAATCTGCTTCACGGCCGCAATCCCTAGGTCTCTGCCTGCCCCTTGGTAGGCCAAAGAACTATCGACAAAGCGATCAGAAAAGATGACTTTACCAGCCTTTAAAGCAGGAATAATAGTTTCCTTCATATGTTGGCTTCGCGAAGCAGCATACAGTAATGCTTCAGTTTTTGCACTCATTTTTTCATTAGCAGGATCTAAAATAAACTGCCGAATTTTTTCAGCGATTACTGAACCACCTGGTTCACGAGTCACTAGATATTGTGTTTTCAATTGTGGTGCAATTTGGGCAACCACTTGTTCTAAAACTGTGCTTTTACCGGACCCGTCTGGCCCTTCGAAACTAATAAAATAACTCTTCATAAAACTCTCCATGAGTCTATTTTACAAGAGTTCGTCCTATATGAACACCCCAACGTACTTTTAATTTTTAGTGAAAATAAAAAAGCCCTTAAATAAGAGCTTTTTATTCTGAAATTGCATTGGTAAAACCACTAAATCTTGTATGTCGGTGACGGGCTTCCTGATACAAAAAAGCATACTTGGCTAGCAAAATTTCATTTGCAATAATATTTTCTTCTGACATGTCGAGCGTGGTAGAATTAAGATTTTTTTCAATTGCAATCTCTTCTTGCAATTTTTCAATCGTTTCTGTTAGCCACTCATCGCCCATTTTTTTAACTTGATTGTGCGCCATTAGATTGAAGTTCTCCCTTGCACTGCACGTTTTAACGTAATTGAATTTGCGTATTCAATATCACTACCCACAGCAAGTCCCGCAGCTAAACGGGTTACCTTAATTCCAGCAGGCTTAATCAACTTGCTGATATACATTGCCGTTGATTCACCTTCCGGAGTAGAATTCAATGCCAAAATTACTTCTTTCACTTTATCCTGTTTTTGTAAACGAACAATTAGTGACTTAATGTTAATTTCTTCTGGACCAATACCATCCATTGGTGACAAAACACCGTGCAGAACATGATATAAGCCACTGTACTCGCCCATTTCTTCAAAGGCCATGACGTCTTTGGGCTGCTCAACAACCATAATAGTTGATTGTTCACGACTTGGATTACTACAAATTACGCAGGGATCCTGCTCAGTAATATTACCGCAAATAGAGCAGCGGTGAAGCTTTTCTTTTACTTCATTTAGAGCAGTACTAAAATCATGAACATCTGTGTCTGGCATATCCAAAGTGTAGAAAGCCAAACGAGTAGCCGTTTTTTCACCAATACCAGGTAATTTCATATATGAATCAATTAAGTGCGCAATTGGTGCTGGATATTGCAATTAAATCATACCCTTCGTATATTTACCTAAACTTGCTTGAGTTGCTTGATCAATTTCTGACAAACCTTTATTAACCGCATCAATAATTAAGTCTTGCAACATATCTGGGTCATCAGGATCAATTGCTTCTTTATTAATATCGATCCCCTTGAGTTTACGATCTCCGCTGAATGTGGCAACAACTAAATCATCGGCAGACTTGCCAACAAATTCTTGCGCAGTGATATTTTCTTGCTCTTGCGCCATTTGCTCCTGCAGCTTTTTAGCCTGCTTCATCATCTGTTGCATATTCATGCCGCCCATTCCACCAAAATTAGGTCTTTTACTCATTGTTTTCTCCTCTTTATTTTAATCCTTTACGTTTACTGTATCACCAAATAGGTCTTTCGCTTTCTTAACAACCTCGTTTTCCTTGTCGTCTGCTGGGTTGTCAGCACTAGAGTCCTGTTTGCGCTTTAACATTTCTTCACGGTGTGTTTGCAAAAATTCTTTGCGAACCGTAAACCAATCGCTATCTGGTACCAAAACAATTTGGTAGTCACGCTTGGTAAATTTAGCAATCTGATCCGTCAGTATACCTAATAAATCCTCATCAGAACTAGCTTTTTCAAACCACAAAGCATATTTACACTTCATTACAACCTGATCGGAACTGGCAGCAACTGGTTCTAAAACGTCTAGCAGTGCCCGTTGCGAAACAGCTAAAACTGACTGCAAATCAGGCCAAACATCTTTAATTGCCTGCAAATCCTTCTTGGTGGCATTTTCAAGCACATGATAAACCTGTTTGCGATTTTGTTCATCAGCATGCTTATTATTTCTGACTTTCTTAGGTTTCTTTTTAGTTTTAGCAGTTTCTTGCGTAGCTTTAGCAATCTTGCCACCAGAAACTGCGTTATCAAGATGAAAAATCCGGTCACTATTACTTGTTTGTTTTTTACCTAAACGAGTAACCTTTTCCGTTAAACTAACGATTTGCTTCTTTAAAGCCGTAACTTCCGCCTGTAAGTCAGAACCGTTTTTAGCTTGCTGATTATCATTAGAAACTGAAGCCGGTTCAGTTTCCTGAATAGTTGGCGCACTTAATTGCTGGCTATCCGTACTTTCAACCAAAAAGACCTCTAACGGAATCTGCTGCTGGTTAGTATACCGCAAATCATTCAAAGCGGTATTGGCAGAAGCAATTAATTGGAAGTAACGCTGATCAGGCACGTCCTTAATTTTAGCAATAAAATCTTCTGTTAAAAAATTGCTTTGATTGTCACTGCCAGCTTTAACGATCATTAAAGCTGCCGTTGCCATATCAATTAATTCATCCAAAATGTTTTTTGAACTAGCGCCATTTTTAAGCTCCGCTTGCGCCAAAGTTAAGGCTTGGCCAGCGTCTCTATCCAAAATCGCCAATAATATTTGCTCAATTTTTTCTTTTGCCGCAAAGCCAGTTATTTCAAGCGCAGCATCGTATTCGACCTTATCTTTTTCATAACTTAACAGTTGATCAAGGATGCTTAACGCATCACGCATTCCGCCATCGGCAACTTGCGCAATGACCGCAATCGCCTTGTCGTCATAGCTGATTTTTTCTTGATCTAGAATATACTTCATTCGTTTCTCAAGGTCAGTCTGCGAAATACGTTTGAAATTATAACGTTGTGTTCGCGAAATAATCGTCGCTGGCACCTTTTGCAATTCGGTAGTTGCCAAGATGAAGACCACATGCTCTGGCGGTTCTTCAAGCGTCTTCAGTAAAGCGTTAAAGGCACCCATCGAGAGCATATGAACCTCGTCAATAATGTAAACTTTGTATTTACCCTGCGTGGGTGCATATTTAACCTTATCACGAATTTCCCGGATCTCATCGACACCATTATTAGAAGCAGCATCAATTTCCATAATATCGGACATTGCACCCTTATCGGCAGCAAGACAATTTGCGCATTGATTGCATGGTTCGCCATCCTGCAAGTTGGTACAGTTTAAGGCCTTGGCAAAAATTTTAGCACAAGATGTCTTACCGGTACCACGCGGACCTGCAAAAAGAAAAGCATGAGAAATAGTGCCGCGCTTAATCGCATTTTTTAAAGTATTGGTAATATCTTCCTGGCCGACAACACTGTCAAAAGTGCGCGGCCGCCATTTGCGGTATAACGCTTGATAAGCCATTAATATTTCTTTCCTAGTAAAAAACTCTTAACTCTTCGAAAGAGTTAAGAGTTTGTAAATGTCTAATAAAAGGCACATGCCTGAGCGACCTTAGTGCTGCTACCTTCCGGTCCTGACACGCTTCAGAGGTCAAACATTGCCCAATAGATATACTAACTTATTTTGCAAAATTTTTCCACTAATTTGCGGAATCTTTTCCGATTTCCTGCTCATTTTTTAAAGCTTTTTTGGCTAATTTTTGTTTACGGCGAATTGCCCGGAAAAAATCCTTTAACATTTGACTAGCTTCTTCGCGGTACAAGCCGCGAATAACCTGGGGATGATGATTAAATTTACTGACGCTAAACAAGTCAACCACACTGCCTGCCGCACCAGCTTTGGGGTCCAAGGCGCCAAAGTAGACGTTTTTTATTCTGGAATTGATAATTGCTCCAGCACACATTGGGCATGGTTCGAGCGTGACAAACAAGCTACAATCGATTAATCGCCAAGTATTTAGCTCAGTGCATCCCTGCCTAATTGCCATCATTTCGGCATGTTGCGTAGCATCTTGATCGAGTTCGCGCCGATTATACCCTCTACCAATAACTCGACCATCTGGATCCACCAAAATTGCACCAATCGGAACTTCACCTTTTTCTTGCGCTTTATTCGCCTGCTCAAAGGCTAATTGCATGTACTTTTTCTTTTCTTCACTCGAAAAAGACATTAATTATTCACCGCCTGCAAAATATAGTAACCCTTGTCCCGATCTAAGATAGTGCAATTGCCAAAAGTAGCTTTTAAAAGCTTACGTGCACTTGGCTCACCCTGCTTTTTTTGGATGACAACAAGAATTTTGCCATTTTTAACCAGGTGATTTTTAGCACCCGATAAGATACTGGTAACAACACTTTTACCAGCACGAATTGGTGGATTAGTCACAATTAGCCCAAATTTTTTGTCATCTGCTATCTTCTCATAAACATTAGACTGATAAATTGCCACATTGCTTATTTGATTCATGGTGGCATTTCTCTTTGCTAGCGCCAAACCGCGCTCATTAACATCGGTCATCTCCACGGTTTGCTCTGGCCAAAATTTCGCAGCAAAAAGGCCCAAAGGACCATAACCTGCTCCGACATCTAAAATTCCTTTGGCGGGAAAAGAAACTTGGGCCATCTGCTTAATTAAAACGCCTGAACCATAGTCGACCCGCATTTTTGAAAAAACACCTGCATCAGTTGTGAATTTTAGGTCTATTCCAGCAACATGATAGTCAACTACGTGTTCATCATGCTCCGTAGTTGGATTAGCCGCATAATACATTTGATTTTTTTGCTCAGTCATAATTTTCTCGTTTCCTAAAACAGTCTGTTCTAGATAATTTTAGCGAACACAACGCTTTTTGCAAACAGGTTTACTTGATCATTAATAAAAAAACTAGTTGACTTATGGTTCTACCCCAAAGCAAACTAGCTAATTTTTTAATTTTTCTCGTAACTGTTACTTTAAATAATAAAAAGAAGCCAATTACTCTATTCAAAAGCGATTACCCAATTGACGCTTCTGATAACTAAATTTTAGCTTTAATAAATTACTTTATATGTCAGTTTGTCCTAATTTACGAGCTTCATTATGATGACTAGCAATGCTATAATTGTTGTAAGTTAAATGCTAAAAAATATAACACAGTACTCATAAGAATTAGAGGATTGCTTGTTTGGCATAATGCAATAATTTAAAAATAAAAATTCAGTAATCTAGTTACTTCGTTGACAATTAAAGGAAAAAATAATAAGATGAATGAGAGAAAGAAAAGCGGCGGGATCTCTACGGGGACCGCTACGGAGACAAAGGCTCCTCATCATATTGATGAGGAGCTTTCTTTATCATTGGCTTGAAGGAAAAATTAGGACAAAAGCATTAGAACTTTTTGCAACTTTCACTAGTTCACCAATTCAAGCTATTCTCATGCGTAATTTGATGTGAATTTTAACGTTAATATTTGTTAGTAATCTGCTTGCAGCAACTTTTTCTTTAATCCTATACCAGCATTAGTTTCGGTTACATCGTCATTTTTATGATTCGTCTTCAATTTACGTTGCTTTCCTATTATTATATTTAAGTTGTTTAATTACCTTTTGATATTAAATGATGACGCACCACAAAGATTAATAAAAACCCCGAAGTTAGGACAACTTCGAGGTTTTTTATTATGACTAAATTATGTTCAACATTTTTTAATTTTTTTCATGAACACTAACGGTTTTAGTTATTGGGAAAACCCGCTTAGCATAGTAATACCGTTTAAAGTTAGCTGGCCAAACCGTTACTCCAGCTCCTGGCCAAGAATGAAGAACTTTATTTTTACCAAGGTAAATCCCGATATGATAGCAAGCTGGCTTTGGCCGACCGTAGAAAATCAAATCTCCGCGTTTTAAGTGCTTTAAACTCACTGTTTGCAAAGTCTTGCTTTTAACGAAGGAACGGCAACCCCATTCATGTGTTGCATGCCACCGCGGATTAGCTGGCGACGGATCAATTCCGGTTGCGTACATGCATTGCATAACCAATCCAGAGCAATCAACGGAAGTACCTGGCTGTTTAGTCGTGAAATTAACCCACGCAGTTTTCGCCTTCTTATACTGATATCCGCGCTTAATAAATGCCTTTACGTAATCCTCTCTAGTTGAAGCATAATTGAGGCTTTTATCAAGGGGACTTGAGTAAAAGCCTTTAATGTGGAGATCTTTCATATGCAATTGACGATATTTAGCTGGAATTTGATAACGGCGAACTGTCGAAATCGTAATTTTATCACTTGTCGCTGCAGTTGCATCATTTGTTGCAGGAGCATATAAACGCCAAGTTGTCTTCAATTTACGATACCAGTTAGAAGGAAAAGTTAATTTAAAACTACCGGTTTCACCAGTTGTAAAAGTTTGGCAATTAACGTATTTTTTGCCGTTCCATTTTTGTAAATAAACTGTTCTTTTTTCTGGTGTATTTAGCATAACCTGATCAGTGATGTTGTCACCCGCAGTCCATTTATACTTAGTTGCTAACTGCTTAAACTCAGTCTCTTTATTAGTTTCCTGATTATTGTTTGACTGCGCTGCAGACGGCTGATCATTGGCAGTTTCAATATCCGCAGCCATCACAGTACTTGTAGTCATGTTTGCTACTAAAAAAATGGCGGCTAGGCTGGCAAAAATACGTCTTTTATTTTTCATTTTTTCCTCTTTTTATTTCATTACTCTAACATTTTCCAAAACCTATCATATCATAAATTAAGTATTTATAAGCTATGGTTTTAATAACTTAATGCCCGATAACCATCACCACGCCAATGTTTAATAAAATTACTTGTATTAATTGATGCTTTTTTTCCAGTCCATGGATCATTGTAATAAAGTCGTTTCTTATAATATCCAGTTAACGTTAATGCGTGATTGGAAAAACCATCAATGCCACTAACCCAAACGACGACTAAATGTGAGCGCAAAAGCTTATTCTTTATTGCTGTTAAACTTGCCCCAGTCATTACTTTTGTCGTTCCAAGATATTTTTTAACAACTCCTTTAATACCATTAGGCGCTACCCAATATCCTGCTGGATATTTTTTATATGGTGAGCCGATAAACCCCTTATTTGGATTACTGCTTCTCGGTGTTAAATTGGCAACTTCAGTTTTCGAAACAGGAACACCTGCAAAATTAAGCATCATTGTAACAGCCGTCATTTCACATCCAGTTGGTAATTGTGGTCTCTGCGATATCGCAGCTGCCTTGTTTTTTACACCAATAATTTTGCCGTTTTTAATCAAATATTGGGTTTTAGGTGTTGCAATAGACGTCTCGCTTCTTTTGCCATCATCTAAATAATAACTGTAACTTGCTTTATGTGGTGTCTTTCTTACACCACTCAAGCGCTGACCGTTTTTATTGAACAAATAATATGAATTACCGATTTTAATTTGTCCAGTTACCTTTTTGCCATCTTGATAATAAGATGTTGCACCATTTTCCGTTACCCAGCCTTCTAAAGTTTTAGATGACTTTGAACTTAAATTAGCTTGATTTTTTTCTGTTTTATTAGCAACTACTTGCGTTTTTGGCGCCTGAGGCTCATTTGTTGCGGCACATACAGAGTTAGCCGTACCAAACTCAAACGCCGTAATTGCTGTTAATAATAGTAGCCAAAATCCTTTTTTCATTTGTTTACGCTTTCTATTTATCTAAATTACTTACATTATAAAGCATGACCAATAGTAATTGTAGCTATGTAAATAAAAAACGTAATTTAGTCTGTTACTAAAATTAATTTATTTGCTCTATTATTTATTGTTATTTATAAACATTAGTTATACACTTTTAAATAAATACTTTTTAAGGAGAAATATTAGGATGAAAACAACTATTGATGATATACATATATACGTAAATATAGATTCATTACCTCACATCATTTTGCTTGTACTGATTGTGCTAGTTCTTATTGTTTTTATCGGCTTTATTATTGATCATAATACAACCTATGATGACAGCAAATTATTTAGAAAAATTAAAAAAAGGACTGGTGCTAATACAATTGGTGGTGGACAAGAATATTACCTTAGATACTGGGTATGGCAAAGAAAAAAGAGAATAGCAATAATCAATCTGCTATCTTCAATGACAAGAGACCGATTTTATTATCCTGATAAAGCTTGGCGAAAGGCTGGACTAGTTAAGTTTCCAGGTCGAAGAGAATGTTGGATTAATGCATCTGATTTACGTCCAGACTATTTTAATAATAATTATTAATACAAAAAACGCGCATCTGCAATTCGCAGATACGCGTCTTTTTATTTAGCTTGTCCAGTTGGACCGTAACTATTTCAAAGTTACTGAAGCACCAACTTCTTCAAGCTTAGATTTAATGTCGTTAGCTTCGTCTTCAGAAACGCCTTCCTTAACGTTCTTAGGAGCGCCATCAACAAGATCCTTTGAGTCCTTAAGGCCAAGTCCAGTGATGTCACGAACAACCTTAATAACCTTAACCTTTTCTTGACCAGCTTCAGTCAATTCTACATCGTAGCTTGACTTAGCAGCTGCGTCACCACCAGCAGCACCTGCAGCAGCAACTGGAGCAGCAGCAGAAACGCCAAATTCGTCTTCAATAGCCTTTACAAGGTCATTTAATTCAAGAATTGAAGCATTCTTTAAGTCTTCAATAATCTTTTCAGTATCTAAAGCCATATTTATATATCCTCCGAAATATTTTTATTAGATATAAATTACTATATTTTATTCAGCAGATTCATCTTTTGAATCAGCAACAGCTTTAACAGCGTATGCGACGTTGCGTACAGGAGCTTGTAATACAGAAACAAGCATTGATAGCAAGCCTTCGCGTCCAGGAATAGCAGCAAGAGACTTAATGTCTTCTTTAGAAGTCAACTTGCCTTCTAGCATACCACCCTTAATGTCGATTACATCAAAATCATCTTCATATTTTGAAACAATACGAGCTGGTTCTGTGATGTCATCAGCATTATCAGTATAAACAACAGCAGTAGGGCCAACAAAAGCGTCATCAAGACCTTCAATGCCAGCCTTAGCAGCAGCACGTCTTAAGTATGTGTTCTTAACAACCTTCATCTTAACGTCGTTTTCACGAAGTTCCTTACGCATGTTAGTAACTTCTTCAACAGTCAAACCAAGGTAATTAATTACTAAGATAGCTTTTGCAGATTTAAGTTCTTCAGCAAATGCGTCAACGAACTTTTCTTTTTCAGCAATAGCAGCTTTACTCAATCGAATTCACCTCCATAAAATTCATTAATAAATTCCATAAGGCCTAAAAAACTCCATGCCAAGCAAGACATGGAGCATTAAAAATCTTCATTATCTTCCGGCCTCGGCGGGAAATTAAGGCGTTGTGCCACCCGAGTCTTAGGTAGAATTTACTTTATTAACTATAACAGGATTAATATTTAATTGCAAGACAATTATTCCTTTTTAGTCTTGCTATTTTTCTTAGTCGTTGCTTTAGCCTTAGCAGTTTTTGTCCTTTTTTTCGCTTGTGTTTTTTTCTTATCAGCACTAATTAGTTCAAAAAGTTCACCGGATGATTTGTAAATAACCCAACTTGCTAAGTTGACAATGTGATCGCTAATCCGCTCTAACAATCTAATAATGACAAAGTAACTGGCTGAAGCGACGGCAACATTTGGATCTTGCTCAACACCATCAATAATCATTTGCCGGGCTTTGCGGTAATCTTGGTAAACATCTTCATGTCCATTAAGCATTGACCGAGCAGTGTTTTCATCATCTTGAACATAGGCAGTCAAAACTTGAATTAACATTGTCCGAACTTGATGAGTCATGCCAGAAATGATTTTTTCAACTTCGGAAATCCGCGGGTTACCTTTAACGCGAACAGTTTCAACCGCAATACTATTGGCATTTTCACCGATTCTTTCCAAATCAGTTGTGGCCTTTAAAATACTAATTACAACGCGAAAATCTGTAGCGACAGGTTGTTGTAATGCCATTAGGTCGAGTGCTTTTTTCTCAATCTTAATTGCTTCTTTGGCCACAACCTTATCTTCTTCAATCATTTCCTGCGCCATCTTTTTATCGTGATCGACGAATGACCGGGTTCCCTGGTCAATTAAATCATTAACTTGGACACCCATTTCCATAAATTGCGTGTTTAGCTTTTTCAGTTCGTCTAAAAATATTTCGTGCATAATCCACCTCCATAATTAGCCAAAACGGCCGTTAAGATAATTACTAGTTATTTCCTTTTCTGGTGCCAGGAACATCTGCTCAGTTGTACCAGATTCAATTAATTCACCATTCATCAAAAATGCAACTTGATCAGATACCCGACTGGCTTGCTGCAAATTGTGCGTAACCATGATAAAGGTATATTTTTTCTTTAACCCCATCAAGGTTTCCTCAATTTCTGAGCTAGAAATTGGGTCTAGTGCCGAAGTAGGCTCATCGAGTAAAACCACTTCTGGTCTTACCGCTAAAGCCCGCGCAATACAGATTCTCTGCTGCTGTCCACCAGAAAATGCAAGAGCATTTCGTTGCAAGCTGTCTTTGGTTTCCTCCCAAATGGCTGCTTGTTTCAAGCTTTCTTCTACTCGCTGTTCAATCAGCTCTTTGTCTTTGACGCCAGCGACACGCAAGCCATAAGCAACATTATCAAACACCGAAAACGGAAACGGTGTTGGTTGTTGAAAAACCATGCCTACTTTTTTTCTTAAAGCCACTAAATCCAAATGAGTTCGATAAATATCTTGCCCTTCCAGCAAAATTTTGCCAGTGATCTTAATATTTTCAATATCATCATTCATCCGGTTCAAGCACCGTAAAAAAGTTGACTTACCACAACCTGATGGGCCAATCAGTGCCGTCAGTTTCTTAGTTGGAAAAGCAAGCGTAATTCCGTGCAATGCTTCAAAATCGCCGTAACTTAATTTAACGTTCTCGGCTTCCATGATATTTGTCATTTTACCGCTCCTTTAGCCAAAACTACCCTGAATATACTTCTCAGTGATCTCGCCTTGCGGATTAGTGAAAATGTTAGTAGTCGTATCGTATTCCAGTGCATGTCCCAAATGGAAAAACGCGGTATACTCACTAATTCTAGAAGCTTGCTGCATATTATGCGTAACCATCACCATTGTGTATTTTTTCCGCAACTGCTTTAACGTATCTTCAAGCTTAGCAGTTGAGACCGGATCAAGCGCACTTGCTGGCTCATCTAAAAGCAAAATTTCTGGTTTTAACGCAATTGCACGTGCGATACAAAGTCGCTGCTGCTGTCCGCCTGACAAAGCTAAGGCACTTTTATCCAATTTGTCTTTAACTTCGTCCCATAAAGCAGCAGCCCGCAAACTTTCTTCAACTATCTGGTCTAACTTCTGCTTGTCCTGTTGGCCATTTGCTTTTAAAGCGTAAACAATATTCTCCCGAATTGATTTCGGGAATGGATTTGGTTTTTGGAAAACCATCCCGATTGCCTTACGTAATTCATAAACATTAATCTTTTTCTGGTTAACATCAAGATCATGAAACATAATCTTACCGTCTACCCGAGCAACCCGATCATTCATCCGGTTCAGAGAACGTAAAAATGTTGATTTACCAGAGCCCGAGGCACCAATTAAAGCAGTAATGGTATTTTTCTTAAATCCAAGACTAACATCAAACAACTTTTGAATTGTACCACCATAAAAGACACTTAAGTCCTCTGTGTACACGGCACAATCTTCTTCAGGAAAAGTCTTAATGTAAGTCTTTTGCGTTTGCCAATTTTCCATAAAAAATTCCCTTATTTAATTTTAGCGGCTGTTAACCGATTATAGAGCCAATTACCAAGAGCCCGTGCGCCAAAATTAAAAATAATTACAACAATTACGAGCAAAGCCGAAGTGGCGGCTGAAACAACATTAACGTCGGGAATAATTCCTTCCGTATTAACCTTCCAAATATGAACAGCCAGAGTTTCAGCAGGACGCATTACGTTTAAAAAACTGGTTGGACTGAACATATTCCAATTAGAATAATCAACCGTTGAACCACTTTGACCTGCCGTATAAATTAGGGCAGCCGCTTCACCGAAGACACGACCAGCACTAAGAATTACACCAGTAATAATCCCTGGAAGAGCAGCAGGTAGAACAACTCCACGAATTGTTTTCCAATTAGACAACCCCAGTGCCCAGCCAGCTTCGCGCTGCGTTTGTGGCACACCTTTTATGGCTTCTTCAATGTTGCTAGTTAAAATAGGTAAATTGAAAAAAGTTAGTGCCAAGGCACCAGCAATAATTGAAAAGCCTAAGCCAAATTGAACTACAAACAGTAAATAACCAAATAACCCAACAACAATTGAAGGCAGTGAGCTCAAGATTTCAATTGTTGTTCTGATTAGTTGCGTTAACCAGTTATCAGCTGCATATTCGGCCAGGTAAATTGCTGCCCCCAAAGCAATGGGAAGAGAAATTATTAGCGTCAGCAATAACAAATATAGTGAATTAAATAATTGGTCTCTAATCCCACCGCCTGCTTCAAACGATGAAGAAACGGAAGTTAAAAAGTGCCACGATAGGTGCGGAACACCAGAAATTAAAATATTTCCGATAATACCGGCCAAAAGTAAGATTACGATGCCTACTAAAAAGTAAATTACACAAGTAGCAATCCGATCATTTCTTTTTGAATTCATAATGCCACTAACTCTTCTTTCCAATTAAGTGTACTAAAAAGTTGAACACTAACGACATAATCAAAAGCAGCAATGCCAGTGACCACAAAGCATTATTAGGTAAAGTGCCCATAACGGTATTACCCATTTGACTAGTCAGCTGACTGGTTAAAGTGGCAGCTGGGCTGACCAGGTTATATGGCATTAACACGGCATTTCCGATTGCCATTTGAACTGCTAAAGCTTCACCGAAGGCCCGTGCCATTCCAAAAATAATCGCTGTCATAATTCGTGCGCGAGCAGCCCTTAAAACAACGTGAAAAATGGTTTGCCATTGGGTTGCACCAAGTGCAGCGGATGATTTGCGCAATTCTTTTGGCACTGCCTTAAAGGCATCAACAGTTAATGACGTAATCGTTGGTAAAACCATTACGAATAAGATTAATGTTGCCGTTAAAATACCAAATCCAGTTCCACCAAAAATTGTCCGAATAGCTGGTACGACCACGGTTAATCCCAAGAAACCATAAACAACTGATGGAATTCCAACTAGTAATTCCATTACGGACTGAAGAAAGTTAGCCTTTTTACCAGATTCATATTCTGTCATAAATAAAGCAACGGCAATTGCAAAAGGCGTCGCAATTATTGCTGCCAGTAAAGTTACTGCAAATGAAGTAACAATCATTGCTGCCGCACCCACGTGCTCAGGACCGGCACTAGGATTCCAATCCGAAGAAAATAAAAAGTGGAAGATATTTACTTTATCTGTAAAGAAAGTGGCAAGACCATGCATTCCAACAAAGCCGATAATTGCCACAATCAAGACTCCGATTAAGACGATTGCCAAAGCGGTCAAGCCTTTGCCCCAGCGCTCCTGCCTAGTTTCTTTGGACGGCTTAGTCAAACGCGCAATATCGATATTACGGGGATTAATGCCCTTAATCTTAACATGAGGAACTTTTTGCTGAGCAATCGCTTGTTCAACAACCTCTTGCAAATCTTGTTCTTTTTTAGCCATATTAATTACCTAATTTCGTAATTTTATTTTGACTATCACGATAAACTTTCATTTCATGAATACTAAGATAGCCAATCTTTGGAACCAAATCTTTTTGGACCTTTTTGCTCAATACATATTTAATAAAGGCAGCCGTTGCTTTGTTAGGCTCTCCTTTAGTGTACATATGCTCATACGACCATAATGGCCATTTGTTAGTAGGAATGTTCTTATTAACTGGCTGTACATGGTTAATGCTAATTTTTTGAATGTTTTCATCATTAGCATACGGGAAGGAAATATAAGAGATGGTTCCCGGCGTCGAATTGACGATTTTCTTAACCGTACCGTTAGAATCCTGTTCTTGTGAATTAATGGCATCCTTGCCCTTTAAAATCAAATCTTCAAAGGTAGTTCTAGTACCACTACCACGAGAACGGTTGATGACAATGATTGGCAGATTTTTACCGCCAACCTGGCGCCAGTTTTTAATCTTACCGGTAAAGATATCTGCTAATTGCTGGTTGGTTAAATTTTTAACCCCTACACCCTTATTAGCAATAGGTACAATCCCAACGATTGCAACTTGATAGTCCTTCAGTTTCTTTTCGTCGATTCCCTTTTGCGTTTCAGCAAAAACATCCGACGTACCAACCTGGACGGCTCCCGCTTGTACTTGACTAAGTCCGGTACCAGAGCCACCACCTTGGACAACAATATTACTGTCAAGATGGGCTAAATGATAGTCATTGCCAGCTTGCTCAATTAACGGCTGCAAAGCACTTGAGCCTACGATTGTGATTTTTTGGCGGTTTTGACTGCAACCAACTAAAAAAAGCGGCACAAACAAAAGGATTGCCAGCAATTTGCCCACATTATTTTTACGCATGATAATTCCCTCAATTAGACAATTGGATTATGCTTTAGTTTAACAAATCTTTTGCAATTGATAAATAATAAACATCAAAAAGTCGATAAAAAAAGCAACTCGCCTAAACGGCAGAGTTGCTCTTTAATTGTTATTTATTAGTCCAAGTTTAATGGATCAAGCTTGATCCCTGGGCCAAAGGTTGCAGCAACTGCAACACTCTTAATGTATTGACCCTTAGCTGCTGATGGACGTGCACGTAAAATAACGTCACGAAGTGCATCAAAGTTTTCAATTAATTGTTCATCAGTAAATGAAACCTTACCGATAGCAGCATGAATAGCAGCTTGACGGTCAACACGGTATTCAACCTGACCAGCCTTAACATTCTTAACGGCCTTTTCAATGTCCATTGTAACAGTACCAGTCTTAGGGTTTGGCATCAAACCTTTAGGTCCTAATACACGACCCAAACGACCAACTTTAGCCATCATTGTTGGTGTTGCAACAACAACGTCAAAGTCTAAGTAACCATTTTGAACTTTTTCAACTAATTCGTCTGAACCAACTTCGTCAGCACCGGCAGCCTTAGCTTCTTCAGCTTGTGCACCTTCAGCAAAGACAATAACCTTTTGGGTCTTACCAGTACCGTTTGGCAAAACAATTGAGCCACGGATTTGTTGGTCAGCTTGCTTAGGATCAACGCTCAAGTTGTAAGAAACTTCAACTGATGCGTCAAAGCCAGCATATGAAGTTTCTTTAACAAGCTTCATTGCTTCAGCAACTGAATATAATTTCTTTGAATCTACTTTTTTAGCAGCTTCTACATATTTTTTACCATGCTTTGGCATGTGATTTCCTCCTTAATATGTGGTCAAGCGAGCCAATGGCTCTCCCACCTAAATTGTTATAAATAACAGGATTAGTCTTCGACTTCGATACCCATGCTTCTAGCAGTACCTTCGATCATCCGCATAGCAGCTTCGACATCAGCAGCGTTAAGGTCCTTCATCTTAGTTTCAGCGATTTCCTTAACTTGATCCTTGGTTACCTTACCAACTTTCTTGGTATTAGGTTCACCAGAAGCCTTGTCAATTTTAGCAGCTTGCTTCAGAAGTACTGGAGCTGGTGGAGTCTTAGTAACGAATTCGAATGAACGATCTTCGTAAACTGTAATGACTACAGGAATAATCATGCCTTTTTGGTCAGCAGTTCTAGCATTGAAGTCCTTAGTAAAACCAACAATGTTAATACCTGCTTGACCCAAAGCAGGACCAACTGGAGGTGCGGGTGTTGCAGCACCAGCTGGTATTTGTAATTTGACAACGTTAATAACTTTTTTTGCCACGGTCAAAACCTCCTTGATTCCGTGCGTGGTTAGAATGGAAAAGTTACCTACTTTTCCTCCCACAATAATAAAAGTACCTTAATATGGTACCATCGATTAATTAGATTTGCAATATCCGACGAAATTTTAGCTAATTTTCTTTACTTGATCGTAATCAAGTTCTGTAGTGGTTGCCCGACCAAACATATCAACAGAAACAAACAACTTATACTTATCTGGTTGAATTTCCGTGATTTTACCTTCAACACCATTAAAGGCGCCGTCAATAATTGTCACAGTTTCACCAACTTCATAGTCAATTTGTGGCCGTTTAGCTGGCTCACCTTGTTGACGCAATAAGCGGTTAACTTCTTCATCTAATAGCGGCGAAGGCTTGGAACCACCACCATGTGAACCAACAAAGCCAGTTACATTAGGTGTATTACGAACAACAAACCAGCTTTCATCGGTCATAACCATTTCAACTAAAACGTAACCAGGAAAGATTTTTTCTTCGACTTCTTTTTTCTTGTCGTTAACTTTCTCGATTTTCTCTTGTTCAGGAACCATTACCCGAAAAATGTAATCTTGCATCCCCATGCTTTGAGCACGAGATAAGAGGTCAGATTTAACCTTGTCTTCATAGCCTGAATAAGTGTGAAGTACAAACCATTGCTTTTTAGTTGTTTCAACCATTACATAAATTCTCCTTTTAAATTTGGCAAACAAAAAAACCTCCAAGTAAGAGGTTCTTCTTAATTAACTTCATTATATCACGAATAGAAAATCATTGCTATTTACATAAACATCTGCGTCAAAATACTGAACAAGTAGTCCAGTAATCCAAGGAATAAAGCGAATAAGACAGAGGTAGTAATTACAATGCCTGTATCATGACGGTTTTGCTTAGCACTTGGCCAAGTGACTAACCGCATTTCATGTCCTACACTCTTAAAAAACTTAATCATTAATCTTTACCTCGTTTCCTTATGCACCGTCATTTTACCGCAATGCTTACAGAATTTCTTTAATTCAAGCCGCTGGGTGCGATTCTTGCTTGCGGTGATTGAGTAGTTACGCGAGCCGCAAATGCTGCAGGCTAATGATGCTTTTTTCACTGCCATAATCTCACTTCCAAACTATTGTATTTTAACAAAAAAAGGTAATGTACGCAATTAAGTACAAAATAAAATTAAATAATTAACTAGCCATTTAGTCAAGATATCTGCTTTTAATGCAATTAAACAAAAACAGTTGCCCATCATCGGACAACTGCTTTTAAGTGGTCAAACAAAGCGTGACCACTGGTCGTAGAACATTGTATAGTCGGATTTACTTCTTAAGATTTTCATTTACGAAGGATTCGATTTTATCGTCAGAATAATCGAGAAACGGAAGCATTTCTTCTTCCGTCTTCATGGTATCTCTACCATTCTTTTCCATGAAGTAGTCCCAAAGGGCATCTCTAACTGGAATATCTGAATCACTCCAGTCAAAAACTTCTTTCATGTGACGATCTAACAATGCAGTCTTTATTTCTTCTGCCATCTTAATCTACCTCCTAAAATTATTCTACATTAAAGATTATATCCTATTTCCAAAGCCATAGCTATTAAAATATTATTTTAATAGGCTTGCGCGCATTTTTCTAATCAAGCGCGAACGCGCCCGAACTAAGGTAAGCTGACTTACTTTTAGATAATTGATTACCTCTTCTTGCCGATAAACGCCAAGAATAATTAATAAAGTCCATATTTCTAACAACGAGAGATTACTAATGGCTTCCTCTACGCTTTCAGATAATGGCACACAAGAAACTAAAACTGCTGGACGGCGGACAGGCTTCAGCCCATTGGTAATTGCCGTTTCCAGTGAAATTGCTTGTGTCGAAGCTCGTCTACGATATGCCATGTGATAACGTAAGACAGAACGAATACGGTTAAGCAGACGAACTTTATAATAACTGCCGAATGTCCCTTTTCCTTCTTGATATTTTAGTGCTGCTTCGTGACACACAATCAAGGCTTCCTGGTTCCAATCTTGTTCATCATAATAACGAACATAATATTGCTGCTTAACATGGTTTATTAATGGGCGATATAAATTGTAGAGTTCTGGTAATGCATCTTGGTCTCCCGCTTTGATTTTTCTAATTAAAATTGCTTCCTGTCTCATTTTACTTGCTCAACCTTCATTTTGATTCTATTTTCAGAGCATTTAGTTATGCCCAGGTTCAAGAATAGAAAAAAATGGTCATAAACTTGACAGAACCTATGTTTATTTCGCACGAGCAAGTTGAAATGTCGAAAAGGCGTATTGCAAAAAAATCATTCTGTCACTTGCTAAGTGAAAATAAGCAAAAAAACATTCTACTATCTCAGTAGAATGTTTTTTAATTAATTAAGTGGATTACGACTATTGAGCATCTGGTAGAGCAGCACACCGGTTGCGACACTGGCATTGAGCGACTGGACGTGACCGACCATTGGCAAAGTTAACATTTGATCCATCTGTTCTTTAAGCAGACGCGAAATTCCTTTACCCTCATTTCCGATGACAAGCACGGTCTTACCGTTACTGTCCCACCGACGATAATCCGTTCCCTTCATATCTGTTCCAAAAAGCCAATAACCATGTTTTTTTAGCATTTGACTTGTCTGAACCAAGTTATTAACGCGAGCAACTGGCACGTGATCAATTGCCCCAGTTGAAGTCTTAGCTACAACCGAAGTTAACCCGGTCGCATGCCGTTTAGGAATGATGATAGCGTCAACTCCGGTAGCGTCGGCTGTCCGTAAAATTGAGCCCAAATTATGCGGATCTTCAATTGAATCGAGCATTAACAGAAACGGCTCTTTTTCGTCACGATCGAATTGAGCAAGCAAATCATCCAAAGCGGCGTATTCAAAGCTAGCAACAGTTAGAACCAAACCTTGGTGATTGCCGCCTTGAACCAACCGATCAAGTTTATTTTTAGGGACTGTTTGGACAATAATGCCCTTCTTTTTCGCTAACCCAAATACTTCATTAGCAAAACTTTCCTGGACTCCCTGCTGTAAAAACACCTTATTAATGCGGTCAGCGTCTTGCGTTTTGAGAAAATCAAGCCCCGCATGCTTACCAAAAACAAAATCTTTATCATTTGAAGTCATACTGATCAATGCCACCTTCCTCTACTGTCTTAATGCACCATGCATTCAATTCGGTAATGCGGTCCGTTTTATTCAATAATTCCAAGTAGCCCCAAACTGCTTCAAAACCAGTGGACAATTGGTATGTGGCTAAACTGGTATTTTTGGCTTTAGTATACGTTTTCGAATTGCGTCCTCGCTTAAACGTGGCAATTTCATCGCTACTAAGTAAATTTTCATCTTGCAGTTTTGTAATTAATGCCGCCTGAGCTTTCGCAGAAACATAGTGCGTTGCCTGCCGTTGTAAAACCTGCGGTTTAACAATTCCACCTTTAATTAGGTGCTGGCGGATTGCAATTTCATAAACTGCATCCCCTAAATAAGCCAGTGTTTGGCCATTTAACGTATCCGGATTCACAGCACTTTCGACTAACTTCTTTACTTTATTCACGTATCCACCTTGTTCCTTGTGGGGTGTCCTCCACTGTAATTCCCATTTCTTTTAATTGCGCACGCAATTGGTCGCTTTTAGCCCAATCCTTATTTTTCCGCGCTTGTTCGCGTTCTTTAATCAACGCGGCAATCTCATCTTCATCTTCAGCAGCAGTTGTTGCGGTTAACTGTGTCGTTTCAATACCAAAAACTGCCAGCCAATCATGCAGCAATTGTTTTACTTCTTTTAAAGCCTCTTTATCAGCATTTTCCGCAGCAATATTAGCATTAACAACTGGCAATAAATCATAAATTGCAGCTAGCGCATTTTGCACGTTAAAATCGTCATCCATAGCCGTGATGAATGCCATTTTCGTTTTCTTAATTGCTTCTTCTAAAGCAGCTGCCTGAACACTGCTCGTCTGATCGCTAAGTCGGTATTCCAAGTTATTCAGTGTGTTTTTGAAGCGTTGCAAAATAATTTCGGCTTGCTGCAGGTTTTCCTTAGAATAATTGATTTGACGGCGATATTGCACGCTAGCCATCAAGAAGCGCAGAACTTGCGGGTCAACTGTTTTCAGCAAATCATGCACCGTCACAAAATTATGCAGCGATTTCGACATTTTTTCTGCTTCTGCGCCAACAGTTACAAACCCATTATGCATCCAATAATGAACAAATTTTTTGCCAGTTGCGGCTTCACTTTGTGCGATTTCATTTTCATGGTGCGGAAATTCTAAATCTTGCCCACCGCCATGAATATCGATTGTCTCGCCTAAGTACTTTGTAGCCATCACGGAACACTCAATGTGCCAACCAGGGCGGCCTTTGCCCCAAGGCGAATTCCACGCAATTTCATCTGGCTGCTTCTGCTTTTTCCATAATGCAAAATCGATTGGATCCTGCTTTCTTTTTTGTTCCTCTTCGTTGATGTGCTCGGAGGCACCCTCTTCCAGTTCAGCGATATTCTGACTGCTTAATTCACCGTAATGCGCAAATTTTTTAGCATGATAATAAACATCCCCATCGGCCTCATAGGCATAACCTTGAGCAATCAGTTGCTTAATAAAATTGATAATTGCCGTTATTTCATGAGTGGCACGCGGATTTTTGGTTGCTGGCTCAATATTTAAGGCTGCAGTATCTTCTTGATAAGCTTTAATGTACCGCTCTGCTAATTCAGGCACCGTGGTCTTTTCGCGCCGTGCTTCATTAATCATCTTGTCGTCCACATCGGTAAAGTTAGAAACAAAGTTAACGTGATAACCCCGAAATTCAAAATAGCGTCTGATAGTGTCAAATGCAATGGCACTACGGGCGTTCCCAATATGAATGTAGTTGTAGACAGTGGGGCCACAGACATACATCGTAATTTGTCCAGGGCGAATCGGCTGAAATTCTTCTTTTGTTTTGGTCAGAGTATTATAAATTTTCACGATGGCCAGCTTGCCTTTCTAAAAAACATTTATCTTCATTTTAACAGAAAGTGACGCATATTCTAGCATGGACTATGAGAAAATAGCGGATTGTGCCTGTCCAGCTTGGCTTTTTTACCTTCAAAAAACACGTGGTAACCATAAAGTGGCGCACTGCACACAAATTTGATGATGGCCCTCCTCCTTTTACCAACCTATTTTTTGCTAAATTAGACAAATGGTTCTTGCCTTCGAGTATGGTATAAGTCATAAAATGAAAAATAATCAAATTATTAAAGATCTTAAACTAACAGTAGCACTTCACATGCTACGCAGTGAATATTTGAAGGAGTTAAGATGGAAAAACAAGTAATGCTAGTTGTTGGTGCAGGGCAAATCAGTCTTGCGATTGCACGAAGATTAGGGGCTGATTATCAAATTATTGTTGGTGACAAGAACTTAGAACATGCCCAAAAGTTCGAACAGACTTTAACAGAAGCCGGCTTTAATGCTAAAGCAAGCGAAATGGATTTAGCATCACGAGATTCAATCAAAGAAACCATTAAACTTGCTACGACCTTTGGTGAAATAAAAGCTTTAGTTAATGGTGCCGGATTATCACCAAGTCAGGCCAAGACCGAAGATATTTTAAAAGTTGACTTGTACGGCACAGCGGTCCTACTTGAGGAAGTGGGCAAAGTTATTGCGAAAGGCGGTGTTGGGATTACTATTTCTAGTCAATCTGGTCACCGTCTTCACGCCTTAACAACTGAGCAAGATCGTCAACTCGCTACCACTCCAACCAGTAAATTATTGCAATTGCCAATCCTGCAACCAGAAAACATCGCCGATACGCTCCAAGCATACCAGTTAGCAAAAAGGTGTAATGAAAAAAGAGTGATGGCAGAAGCAATCAACTGGGCTAAAAGAGGAGCACGACTGAATGCAATTGCTCCCGGAATCATCGTAACACCTCTTGCTCTAGATGAATTTAACGGCATCAGGGGCGACTTTTACCGAAAAATGTTTGCCCAGTCCCCTGCTGGACGTCCAGGAACTGCGGATGAAGTAGCGAATGTAGCGGAGTTGTTAATGACACAGCAAGGTGCATTTATTACCGGCTCAACTTTTCTAATTGATGGCGGAGCTACGGCAAATTACTTTTATGGCCAGCAAGCTGACAATTAATTACAGTCCAAAGCCAAATTACCGCTAAAAAGCAAAAACACACCACCTCGTTTCGAGATGATGTGCTTTTTATTTCTATTATAAGCCGTTTTCGCTCATTTGCTTCAAGGTTAAGTCCAAGTGCTGCATCACTCTTTGCTTACCTAAAAGTTCCATTGCTTCACCAATGCCAGGGCCAACCATTGATCTAGTGGTTGCAATTCTGATTGGCATAAACAGTCTTCTACCCTTAATGCCCGTTTCTTGACGTGTTGCTTGAACAGCATTCATGATTTGGGGAGAAGTAAACCGTGGAATCAGATCAACTTGCTTCTTAAATTCTTCGATTACAGGTCTAGCTTCGTCTTTGCGAATTTCATCGATTTCTTCTTCACTCAAGTTCTTCGGTGCATCAAAGAAAATTTTGGCCAAATCAACAATTTGCTTAGTGTATGACATTTGCACTGAGTAAATATTTACCAGTTGCCGAACCCATTCCATCTTTTCTGGATTTGGATCTTGTTCAACTAGCCCGGCTTCTTGCAAGTTATTCAAAGCCAAATCAAGCAAGGTGTCACGATCGGCCTTCTTAATGTATTGGTTATTAATCCACTCAAGCTTCTTTTGGTCAAAAGCAGCAGGAGAATTTGATAACCGAGCTGGGTCAAATTGTTTAATCAATTCACGTTGAGTAAAAATCTCATTTTCGCCCACAGGTGACCAACCAAGAAGGGTAATAAAGTTAAACATGGCATCTGGCAAATAGCCCATATCACGGTATTGCTCAATAAATTGCAAAACTGATTCGTCACGCTTGGAAAGCTTCTTACCAGTCTCAGAATTGATAATCAATGTCATGTGACCAAATTTTGGTGGTTCCCAGCCAAGCGCTTCATAAACTGCTAATTGCTTTGGCGTGTTGGAAACATGGTCATCCCCACGCAGCACGTGAGTAATTTCCATCAAGTGATCGTCAATAACAACTGCAAAGTTATAAGTTGGCATACCATCACGTTTTTGAATAACAAAATCGCCACCGATCGTGTCTGATTCAAAACTCAAATGGCCCTTAACAATATCTTCCCAGGAATAAGTTTCCATTTCAGGAATGTGAATCCGAACAACTGGCTTCAAGCCCTTGGCCTTAGCTTCTTCTTGCTTTTGCGCAATTTCGTCAGCTGTCAGGCCCTCATATTCATAGGTGTAGTGCGGTGCAATCCCCATTGCGCGCTGCTCTTCACGTTGCTCTTCAAGCTCTTCTTCAGTTTTATATGAATAATAAGCTTTACCTTCATCAATTAATTGCTTGATGTACTTATTGTAAATATCTTTACGTTCTGATTGCCGGTAAGGACCAAAGTCACCGCCCTTATCAGGACCTTCATCCCAATCAATTCCAAGCCAGCGAAGGTTATCCATCTGAGACTCAGAACCACCTTCAACGTTCCGCTTTTGGTCGGTATCTTCAATTCTTAATACAAAAGTACCTTTATTATGGCGCGCAAATAGATAATTAAATAATGCAGTACGCGCGTTACCGATATGCAAATGTCCCGTTGGACTTGGGGCATATCTTACCCGAATTTTTTGTTTTGCCAAAATTCATGCCTCTTTCAAAAAGTAAATCTCAATAAACTAAGTTTAACGGTTGAACCATAAAAGTTCAATGGTTGCTTATCCTAAAACCAATTTCAATGCCTGCGGGATGCTAGCCACTGGTATCACTTCAATGCCAAGGTTCTGCAGACTAGCCCGCATGTTGTGTTTAGGAATAAAAATGCGCTTAAAACCTGTTTTAGCAGCTTCTTTAATGCGGGCATCGATTTGATTGACCCGACGCACCTCACCGGTTAAACCAACTTCACCAACAAAACAATCTGTCGGTAAAATTTCTTCATTTTTATAGCTGGAAGCAATTGCCATTACTACTGCTAAGTCGACAGCCGGTTCATTTAACCGAATACCACCAGTAGCTGTTAAGTAGACATCCTGGTTTTGGAGCATTAAATTGCCCCTTTTTTCTAGCACCGCTAATAATAAGCCCGCGCGGTTAAAGTCAATTCCAGAAGTTGTTCTTTTCGCATAGCCAAAGGCTGTTGGTGTAACCAGTGCCTGAATTTCAGCTAATATTGGGCGAGTACCTTCTAGTGATACGACAATGGCCGAACCGGTTGAATTTGGCAAGCGCTCATCAAGAAAGATTGCTGACGGGTTGGTTACTTCTTGCAGCCCCTTATTGACCATTTCAAACATCCCGATTTCATTGGCAGCACCAAAACGATTTTTAACCGAATGGAGAATTCGGTACGCATGATGCTCATCGCCTTCAAAATACAGAACCGTGTCAACCATGTGCTCAAGAATCTTGGGACCCGCAATGGCACCTTCTTTAGTAACGTGCCCGATCACAAAAACCGTAATCGCATCCATTTTCGCGATTTTCATTAATTCACTGGTCACTTCACGTACCTGCGAGGCCGAACCGGTCATTGAATCAAGACTAGGCTCGTTCATCGTTTGAATCGAGTCGATTACGACAAAATCGGGTTTAAGGGTGTCAATCTGTTGCCTAATATCCTCCATATCAGTTTCTGGATAAAGCATCATCTCATTACCACTAAGACCCAACCGGTCTGCGCGCAATTTGATCTGATTAGCAGATTCCTCACCGGATACGTATAAAACCCGGTAGGTTGCGGACAATTCACTCATGATTTGTAACATTAAAGTTGATTTCCCGATTCCGGGATCTCCACCGATTAAGACCAATGAGCCTGGTACTATTCCACCACCTAAAACACGGTTTAATTCATCCATGCTCGTTTTGATCCGCTCTTCTTTTTCAGCCTTAACAGCGGTAATCTTAACTGGTTCATTAATCCCAGTTTTCTTAATTAACCGGCTCGGACTGCCCTTAGTGGAACGAGCTTGGACTGTTTCAGTCTCTTTTTCAAACTGATTCCAAGCACCGCAATTAGGACAGCGGCCCAAATAACTGGCAGAAATATAACCACAGGAATGACATTTGTACTTAGTTTTAATCTTCGCCATTAGTCCTCCTTGTTTGTTGAACCAAATCCGTTTGCTCTAATCCGGCTAACTGGAAGGTCATCATCAGCTTTTTGGTATTTCATAAAAATCCCTTGGGCAATCCGGTCGCCTTTATGAATCTTAATCGGCCTAACCCCATAATTAATGAGCTGTGCAAAAATTTCGCCTTCGTTAGCTTCATTATTATAATAATCAGAATCAATTACACCAATGCCATTAGGCAAACTCAAGCTACGCTTGAAAGTATTCGATGAGCGGTTTGCCAGCAGCAAAAACTCGTCTTCTGGCATGTAAGCTTTGACCCCAGTCGGAATAAGAAATGGTTTTAAAACCTGCTCCGCCATTTCATAATCTGGTTCATATAATTGGTGCCCGTTTCTAATTAAACGAAAAATCCGCACAAAATTCAGCCGCCAAATGCTGGGAATCACCATGTCTTTAGCCGCCGCAAAATCATACCCAGCGCTCGCAATTGTCTGCCGCCTAGGCAAAATAATATTTTGATCTTGATACTTAGATACAACTTCAAAGCCACGTAATTTAGTCATTTTATCTCCTTTAAATCAACAAGAACTATTTTACCTTAATCGCAATGATTTATCCTTAATTTGCGTAAGTTCAAAGAATTTATTAACTTATTTTTTAAAAAGTGGTACCTAGCTATTTTAAACAATCCGTTAGTTACTCTTTACCTACCTAGTTGAGGCTGTCCACCTAAACTTTTTGCTTTATTTTAATGCAGATATTCTATAATAAGATACGCAAAAAAAATATGGTTGTTTTTTTAAAAGGAAAATTTATGTTTAATGTTAATAACCCGCACCAATTCTTTCAAACCGATGATGATAACGGCGTTATGGTATGTCGCTGGACGATGGACAAAATCAAGCGCAAAGATGGCAAAGTCTGGTTAATGAACCACTTTTTTATCAATCCTAGTGCAAATAAAGCTGAAGTCTTAAATCAAGAAATGCGCATCGTAATGCTTGTTGCCCAAGAATCCAACTTGAAAATCTGGCCACTTGATCCTTTAATCATCGCATATTTTGCTGAGCATCCCGCATTTGACCAAATTTGGTATCACCGGCCTTGTGCTAATTAATTAATGCAAGAAAAATTAAGTTGAACAAGCCAAAACTGTGCACTTTTTACTAATCTTAATTAGACTACTCTACTTAGTTAAGCTAAAATGGTAGTTATTAACTTAAGGAGGAATATATAATGACTAAAGAAATTACCAATGACGCTATTGCCAATTACACCGCTGATTTGGCTAAGCATCCTAGTTTTAATATTGCCAGTCATGCTGCCCAAGAAAACGGCATCTACAAGGCAAGTCAAAACCTGCAATCAAAGATTGATTTAAACCCAACTTTTTCTGTAGAAATTGAAACTGGTAAGCCAGCTGATCAAAAGCAATCCGGTCGTTGCTGGATGTTCTCTGCCTTGAACACCATGCGCCACCCATTACAAAAGGAATATAAAGTTAAGGACTTTGAATTATCGCAGAACTACACCAACTTCTGGGATAAGTTCGAAAAATCCAACTGGTTCTTTGAAAATGTGATTGCTTCAGCTGATAAGCCACTTGGTGACCGTAAAGTTAGCTTTTTGTTCACTACCCCACAACAAGATGGTGGTCAATGGGACATGCTATGCGGTTTAATTGAAAAATATGGAATTGTGCCAAAATCTGTTTATCCAGAAACTGCTAACGCAACAAACTCTAGCGCTTTGAATGACACTTTAAACACTTTATTGCGTAAAGATGGGTTAGAACTGCGCGATTTAGTTAACAGTGGCAAGTCCGAAGATGAAGTTGAAGCACGCAAGAACGAATTCTTAAACGATGTTTTCCGGATCTTAGCAATTTCACTTGGCGTTCCACCAAAGAAATTTGACTTTGAATACAAAGATGACGATGGCAACTACCACCGTGAAGCTGGAATTACACCAAAAGAATTCTTTGATAAATACGTTGGCATGAACCTGGAAGACTACGTTTCAATTATCAACTCACCTACAGACGATAAGCCATACCACAAGGTCTTTTCTGTTGAATACCTGGGCAATGTTGTTGGCGGCAGACAAGTTCGTCACCTTAACTTAACCATTAACGAAATGAAAGACCTAATCATCAAGCAATTAAAAGCTGGTGAAGTTGTTTGGTTTGGTTCAAATGTTGGTAAGGATTCCGAAAGACAACTCGGTTTACTCGACACTAACATTTACAAGCGCGATGAATTGTTCGACGTTGATTTCTCAATGACTAAGGCCGAAAGACTTGATTCTACTGAAAGCATGATGGATCATGCTATGGTCATTACGGGTGTCGACTTGGTTGACGACAAGCCAACTAAGTGGAAAATCGAAAATTCATGGGGTGAAAAGCCAGGATTTAAGGGTTACTTCGTTATGAGCGACTCATGGTTTGACTCCTTCGTTTACCAAGCTGTTATCAACAAGAAATTCTTGCCAGATGACATGAAGAAAGAATTTGACGATGGTGCTAAGAACCCAATTCAACTTCTTCCTTGGGACCCAATGGGTGCTTTAGCTTTTAAGTAAAATAATTGGTTAAAAAAATGCGTTACTGCAATTAGTAACGCATTTTTTATTTACCGTAAAAAGCTTAATTCATGCTAAGCCAACCTCATTAACAAAACGCATAAATGCGGCCTGCCCAGCAGGTGTTTGCTTAAAAACACCTGCATCTTCTAAAACGCGAGCAAAAACTTGGCCTAATTCATCTTGCAATATCTGGTTTACGTTAGCAGCCTGAATTGGCTGCCGTTCTTTAATTTCTTGGGCCCACTGCAGGTGAATCTGCTTAATAGCATTAGGCTGACCTAAAAGATATTTCTTAACCTCGTTCATCTCTGGTACTAGGCGCGGTGGCAAAATCGCTAGTCCTAATACTTCAATTAAACCAATATTTTCTTTTTTGATGTGCTGCACATCGGGATGCGGATGAAAAATCCCAGCCGGAAAAGCGGCTGAAGTTTGGTTATCACGTAAAACGAGGTCAAGGACATAATCACTGCCCTCTTTACGCGCAATCGGGGTAATAGTGTGGTGCTTTTCGCCGGCACTGACGGCACGCACATTAACTGTTTCATCCGAATATGTTCGCCAAGCAGTAAGAATTTTGGCAGCTAAAGAAACCAGTGCTTCCTTGTCTATGCCGCGCAATCGAATCACCGACATGGGCCACTTAACTAGTCCAGCTTTGACGGTAGGAAAGCCAGCAAACTGCAATTTAGTCGTAATTGGAGCCTCATCCATAGGAAAACGGTGCTTGCCGCCTTGATAATGCTCATGTGACAATATCGAACCGCCCACAATCGGCAAATCGGCATTGCTCCCGACAAAATATCCGGGAAACTGATCAACAATTGTCAATAAGTTATTAAAAGTTGATCGCGCAATTGTCATCGGTTCATGTTTGGCTGAAAGAAAAATACAGTGTTCGTTAAAATATGCATACGGTGAATACTGGAAGCCCCATAATTCATCATTAAGCTTAAAGCGAATAACGCGGTGATTTCTGCGCGCCGGATAATCCGCACGGCCCTCATAACCCTCATTTTCCAGACATAATTGACATAACGGGTACCCAGTTGATTGTGTTTTAGCCGCTTGCGCAATCTTCTTCGGATCCTTTTCAGGCTTGGCCAAATTAATGGTAATCTCTAACTTGCCATACTTACTGGGCGTAACAAAATAGCTATTTTTAGCAATTGCTCGCGTCTTAATATAGTCGCAGCGTTTGCTCAGTTCGTAAAAATTGTTAATGGCTTTACTGGCAGATTTTTGGTAAGTCTGCCAGAAGCGCTTGTTAACGACGCTAGGTCGTGGTGTAAGCAAAGCCATTAGATCGGCGCCAATAATTGCCCGTTCAGCGCTATCGCCTTTACAATTACCATTTGCCTGTGCAATTTGAACTAATTCATCTTTTAAATCGAGCAAGTCACGTTTGCTAGTTACCGCGCTGACAGCAGAATCGCCCACCATACTTAAAATTTGATTCCGCAAATATATTCGATCTAAGTCAGTATAATCGCTATTGGCAATTACCTGCGTAATAAATGCTTCAACTAGCTTTTGTTCAGCCATTTTTTATCCTATTCATGTAAAATCTTGGTGCCATCAGAGGTGGCAGCTAAATAAAATGATGGTGCATAACCAATTTGGTGTTGGTAGACCGCTGCCACATTTTCCTGAAAGGCTGTCACTTGCTCCTTAGCTACGAGTGCAATCGCACAACCACCAAAACCAGCTCCCGTCATACGCGCACCTAACACGCCAGGCTGCTTCCAGGCAGTGTGAACCAGCGTATCCAGTTCCTTGCCAGTAACTTCGTAATCATATTCGAGTGAAAGATGCGAAGCATTCATTAACCGGCCGAATTGAGCTAAATTGCCTTTTTGCAAAGCCTTTTCTGCTGCCAGTGTCCGCTGATTTTCCCATACAGCATGTCGGCACCGCTTTAACAGCATTTCATTAGGTAGCAAATAACCGTATTCATCAAGTAAATGACCGGTAAGTTCCCCCAAGGCTCTGATATTAAGCTCTGTTTGGAGTATTTTTAATCCTTCTTCACTTTCCTTACGCCGCTCATTATATTTGGAATCCGACAATTCCCGCCTCTTGTTAGTATTCATGATAACGATTAAATTGTTATTTAACTTTAAGGGCACCATTTTATAATGCAATTTACCAGTATCAAGCAAGATAGCCTGATCACGCTGGCCCATTGCCACGGCAAACTGATCCATGATACCTGAATTAACCCCGATAAAATTATTTTCGGTTTTTACCCCAAGCTTGACCAGTTCTAACCGGTCAATGGTTAAATTAAACTGATCCTTCATTATGAGACCAATTAACATTTCCAGCGCTGCCGACGAAGAAAGACCGGCACCATCAGGGATGTTGCCACTAATGTAAATGTTTAATCCGTGATCAAAGTGTGCACCACTTTTAAGCAAATAATGCATCATCCCCTTGGCATAATTAACCCAGGAATCTTTTTTGACGTATTTTAGCTGTGCCAAATCGACCGTTACAATACCGGTTTTAGCAAAATTAGCCGAATAAAAGTTAAACTGTTGATCTGTTCGCGGACTAACTGCGCCATAGATGCCTAACGAAATCGCACACGGAAAAACATGACCGCCATTGTAATCAGTATGCTCGCCAATCAAATTAATGCGCCCAGGAGAAAAATAGCAGCCTGAGGGTTGGTCATGATAAATATTGGCAAAATCTTGTTTTAATTCTTCAAGTTTCATTGCTACCGCCTTCGCCAAATAATAAAGCGTTATCATTTTTACATTCTAATTATACGGTTTTCCGTTGAGCTCAACAAGTGAATTAATTAGCACAACATTTTCATTTATTCACCACTCAAATACCAAATAAAAAAACGACTTTGCTGTAAGTTGCAAAATCGTTTCTTCTTGTTTTTACCAAATATGTAACAGCCGGTCGGGCTGCAGTTTGGTCAAATTAAACTGGTGAACATGCTGCGGTTTACTTTGCGGAAATATTTCCATAAAATCGGCCAGATTCACTAAGCCGGTCGAATATGTCCACACACCCTTTACCTTTTTTATTGGATCAAGCATTTCGTTCCTGATTGGACAAGCAGAAATTAAGAAATGCTTGTGATGAAATTTAAAAACAAAATACGGTAACCGAAAGTCATTAATAATTTCTTCTTTTGTCTTACCAATCGTAACCACATTTCGATAAGTACCATACATTTCAGTAAAGCGGTCATTAAACGAAAAATAAAAATTTGAAATGTGAACATGGGGAAAATCTTCTTCCGCTACCTGGTCAGGAACTGCAACAACGTGAGCAAAATGATCTAAATTACTTTCACGCTGTGACAATGCTTTTCCCAACTGGTTAGGACTAATAACGTGTGCCCATTCCGGAACCGCCAAATTTTCCTGATAATTAATATACATTTGCCTGACCACTTCAGGCTTAACCCAATCATATTGCCTGCGAATTTCATTGCGGTTCAACAAATTGCGCAAGTTCTTATGATACATCAAATCAACGATAAACAATTCATAGCGATAGCACTCAACCCACGGCTTATAATGCTCAATGCTTTCTTCAACGATGTGGGTACTATCGACAATTACTGTTTCGCCACGTTTCATCTTCTCTTCTACGAGGTAGTCCACCACTTTTTCCGTTTGTTCATTTGCATATCGCGGAATTACTTGATGTAAGCAATCGGTATCTTCTTCATAATAGTAAGTTAAATTCGCCAATAATAGCCTTATTTGATCACGGCTAATCGCATAGGGCTGCAAGTGATGACGAGCAATAAATGAAGATTTTCCGGAGCCGGGTGCGCCTCGTAATAAAAATATTTTACGCATACCTATTCTCCAAACTAAGAATGTAAAAACTCTATTTAGTATCGTAATAAATTTTAACATACATCTAGAAGATTCCTCACATCTAACTAAAAATGCGTGGAAATTTTAGCGCAAAATTTCTTTTTTCGTGATTTGTAAATGCTCATCAAAGGTGTAAATAATTGGCTGTGCATTGGGTACTTCAAGCTTAAGAATGTCATGATTGTCAATATGTTCAAGTTTTTTGATTAATGCCCGCAAGCTTGATCCGTGAGCAACAATTAATTGATCCTCACCCTTTAACAACCGGCTTGCAACTTGATCATGATAATAAGGCATTAGCCGCTTTTGCGTCTGGTAAAGGCTCTCAGCCCGCGGCAACCGTTTCCGATCACATTGATCATAGCAAGCCGCTGTCACCTCATCACCTGCTGGCGGAACTTCATAAAACCCGCGGCGCCATCTTCGCACTTGTTCTTCGCCAAAGATTGCCCGGGAAAGATCTTTATTGATCCCCCGCAATTTACCATAATGCCGTTCGTTTAACCGCCAAGTCTTGGTAATTGGCAAATATAAAAAATGACAAGTTTCCGCCACAATATTAGCGGTAATAATTGCTCGTTGCAAAACCGAGGTGTGAATGTGGGTGGGGTAAAAGTCGGGAACCTGCTTAAGTAATTCTCCCGCCGTCTGAGCCTGAATCCGCCCCTTGGCCGTTAATGCAACATCATTCCAGCCCGTATAAACATTAGCAAAATTAGCGGTACTTTCACCGTGTCTAAGAAGCACCAATTTGACCATTTTAGCCCATCCAATGTCTAATTAATAAAAAAATACCAAAAACCGTAAAGATAATGCCTAAAATCATAAAGGGGCCAAAACTACGGCCATTATTTTTATACCGGCGATTAAAGGCATAAGCCATATCATATAACCCAACGATTAAAACAATAATCGCGGTAAATAAACTCACTTCAAACTTCATTTGTTATTCTTCCTCTTCTTGATTGCGATCCGAAACAATCATCTTGTTGTTACGCCCACGCTCACATTCAACCTGAAAGTTGGTGTGATTAATGCCCAAAATCTGCAATTTTCGACTAATCTGCTGGTTAATCTGTTCAATCTGCCTAGCCGTTAAATCAGGAGCAACATTTACGTGAGCATCCAGCATAACGTAACGGTCGCTATAACGCCACAAATGAACGTGATGAATATTCTTGATTTCGGGAAAAGACAGGACAATCTTATTAACTTGGTCAAGATTAATGTCAGGATTAGATTCCATCAAGACGTTAGCGGCCTTCATAGTTAATTCCCAAGCCTCATGAAAAATAAAGAGGGAAACCAGTAAAGTCATTAATGGGTCAATCCATGTAATGTGCCAAAAGTAAATAAAAATTGCACCGACAACGACCGCAACACTAGATAAAGCATCACTCATCATGTGAATAAAGGTGGAGCGGACATTAAGATTCTCTTGACCGTCTTGGTGCATAACGAGCATCGAGATCACATTGGCCACTAAACCGATAATGGCCACAACCAACATAATTTGCCCACTAATTGCCGTTGGGTTCCAAAAACGTTCGATTGCCTCAATAAATAAAACAATGCTGATGAGCAGTAAAACGATCCCATTGGTAAAAGCAGCGAGCGTTTCAGCGCGGTCATAGCCAAAGGTCTTTTCTTTGTTGCTACCCCGATTACTAATTAAATGCGCCACAAAGGAAATGATAATTGCACCGACGTCACTTAAATTATGCACCGCATCAGATAACAGTGAAAGTGACCCGGAAACAAAGCCACCGATAAACTCCGCAGCAGTGATAATAACATTAAGTGCCGTAACGTAGGCATAACGCTTAGTTGTGTGATCTTTCATATGTTTTTTTCCTCATGTAATAGTGTAACAAAAAGTCCTACTTTTGACAGTAGGACCTTACATATCTTCTGCGGCAACATTATAATCGATTATTTCGAATTTGCCATTATTATAGAGTATGCCCCTAGTAACGCTACCGTTATCAGGGAAAATAATATCATGGAGCCCATCGCTTTGGTTCCAATATTTAATTGCTAAGGTTTTAATGAAATCACCGTGCGAAACAATTAACACTCGCTGTTCGTTCCTAGTTAAATCGCCCAAAACCGAAATTGCCCTGACCATCCGGTCATCAAGTTCTTCCTTGTTTTCAGCTAAATGACGGGGATCAGCCTTTTTAGTTGCTTCCCGGAATTCATAGATTCCAACTTGGTTAATAATCTTGGTTACATCCTTTTCGGGACCAATTCCGGCGGCTAAACTAACCTGTTCCCAGGTATTTTGAATATCGTCGCCTTCAAAAGAACCGAAGAAAACCTCCCGAAACTCGGGTAACTTTTTTATTTTACCGATTTCTGATACCTGATTGGCATCCTTCATCAAGTGGACTGTATCAATCGCACGTTTTAAATCGGAAGAATACATATTGTCAAAACGAACTTGACTAAGCGCCTGCGCTGTTACCTTCAGGTCATTAATACCCTTAATTGTTAACGGGGAATCACACCATCCCTGCACTTTGTCCAATTGGTTGAACATTGTTTCGCCATGACGTACTAAATAAATCTCTGTTGCCAACTTGCATTCTCCTTCCATTTAAATAATGTGCATAAACTATAACATATATGCCTTATAAAAGAAATAGGCAGCCTGAATGAAAGCCAGTGCAGCAATGAAGACGCGGACATATTTGGCCGGAACAACCTTCAAAATATCCATGCCTAAATAACCGCCAATAAACATACCAACTGCAAGTGGAATTGCCTGCAGCCAATAAATATGCGAAGTAAAGGCAAAGACAATTAAAGCGACCAAGTTAGCTAGACCACACACCACATTTTTAATTGCGTTTACCACAATGAACTTTTCATTAGTGATATATGTTAGCAAAACTAGGACGATTACGCCACCAGCAGCTCCGAAATAGCCCGTATATACGCCCATTGCCAGCAAGGCAGCAATATAAAAAATTTCCTGCCAAAGTGGCCGTTTGTGCGGTTCTAAATTATGGTGCTTGGCAGAAACAATGACCATAACCCCAGAGCCGGCAATAAAAAACGGGACGACTTTTTCAAATACTTTGGAGGGAAAGGACAATAGCAAATAACAGCCTAAAATTGACCCCAAAACGGTAAACATGGCGTAAAAGGCAACTTGTTTCCAGTGACCTTTGAGTTCTTTGAGTGAAGAAATTGTCGAACCAATCCCGGTCCAAATTAGGGCAGCGTCATTAGTGACGTTGGCATACACTGGCGGAATCCCAACCGCAAGCAGCACGGGATATGAAGCCAGTGACGCCATGGATGCAACTGATGATAATAAACCGCCAGCAATTCCGCCAAAGAAGATAAAAATTATGGTAAAAAAAGATAACATTTAAATTAGGACTTCCTTTTTAGCATTGATATCTATTATAATGCAATTAATATCAAATTAAGAAGGGATTTTTAAATATGGGAAAATTTGACTCTTTAATCTTTGTACCTGAGGGAGCTATCCTCAATGAAGGAGTTGCTGAAAGGAATGCTCTCCGGCAAACATTAGATGAAGTCGCTAGCGGTTTTGGACCAAAACAAAGGATCCAATATGCTGAACTGCTCAGCCAAATCAAGTTTTTAACATTCAGTGATCGAATTGAACTAGTTTTACAGACTTTTTGTCGCCACGAATTGTATTCAGCAAGAAAAATCTTTTATCAGAAGATGAAAGAGCAAAAGCAATTAGTCAAAGATGTTGGGCTATTTCTTGGAGAATTAAGTGATATGGATGATCAAATCAAATTAATTCTGTGCTCCAAGGAAGACCGGGAAACAATCTCCTCGCGCTTGGATGAAAGTGAATTGCTCAACTGCTTTTCAGCTGTTTACACTCAGGATGACTTTGTGCAAAGGTTACCGAATGAAGAGGTTCTAACGACAATTGTTCAGGAACAAAATCTTGATCCTGCTACTTGTTTGGTCATTGGAACTGATCTTGCTGATGACATCCAAGGCGCAGAAAATGCTGGTTTAGCTTCTCTTTGGATTGCACCAAGAAATATTAAAACGCCAATTCATCCTAATCCTACTATTCACTTAACCACATTAAGTGATTTGTTGTTTTACCTTGAACTAAGCTAGTTTATAATAAACAATAAAACGGATTGTGAGGTTGCGAAAAATGAAAAAAGCTGCTGTAGTTTTTGCCGATGGCTGCGAAGAAGTCGAAGGCTTGAGTGTCGTTGATGTTTTACGCCGACTAGGCGTTCAAACTGATATGGTTGGACTTACCAGTAAACAAATTAATGGTGATCATCATATTCTATTGACTTGTGATCAAGTTGTAGATGAGCGCCTGCTTGACTATGATGTAGTCGCATTTCCGGGTGGTAAAACTGGTGCTGAAAACTTACGGGCTAGCGAACAATTGCGCGACCTAATGGTTAAAAGGCACGAAAACGGCATGTGGGATGCAGCAATGTGTGCCGCTCCCATAGCTCTCGCAAAATATGGTGTCTTGGATGATGCAGATTATACTTGCTATCCTGGCTTTGATGAACAAACTAAAAAAGATGCCCCAACTGGACATTTTAAAGAAACGATCACGGTGACAGATAATGAGCACAAAGTTATCACTAGCCGTGGTCCAGCAACGGCCTGGGCATATGCCTATGCGATTGCTGAAGCACTGGGAATTGATACCCACGAGATCAAAGAAGGCATGTTGTATAATTATTTAGCTGCAAATATTTAAAATTGCGACTAGTTAAAGACGGAAGTGAATAGGTCCGTCTTTTTTATAATAAAAGTGCCAAGCCCCCTACTTTCTAACTGTTTAGTAATTAATAACCACAATTTCTTTTCAGAGCTAGCGTTAAAATATGCTAAGATTTACTTGCACGTAAAAATGCAAATAACTAAGCAGGAGGTAATAAAATGTGTACGAGTATTGCTGTGACGGCAGATAACGGAGATGTATTTTGGGGAAGAACAATGGATTTTACCTTTGATCCATTTAAGCCAAGTGCTGATAGCAAAATGACGGCTTATCCCTCAGAATATGAATTAAAAGGGTTGCACCAAAGTTGGACAACTAAATATGCGTTCATGGGCATTAATGTTAATAACTCGCTCTTTTTTAACGATGGGATTAACAGTGCCGGTATTGTTGGCGATGCCCAGTACTTGGAAGAAGCTTCCTGGGACACGGCTTCAAACCTTGAAAAACGTGGTTTAAAACCGATTATTGGTGAA
Organism: Lactobacillus panisapium; assembly: GCF_019469265.1. Classification (NCBI taxonomy): domain Bacteria; kingdom Bacillati; phylum Bacillota; class Bacilli; order Lactobacillales; family Lactobacillaceae; genus Lactobacillus; species Lactobacillus panisapium. The sequence goes on from NZ_CP048268.1 coordinate 1,569,200, forward strand.
GAAGTCGTGAGCTACGTCTTGAGTAATTTTGGCTCTATTGCCGAAATAAAAGAGGCTTTCACTCATTTAGGTCAGGAAAAAACAACTTATCCTGATTGGGAAGAAGCCGATACCGGCATCCCTACCCCAATTCCCATGCACTATACTTTTAGTGATGCTGAAGGCCATAGCGTTATTTTAGAACCGGTAAAACAAGGTGTATTTAAGATTTATGATGGTATCGGGGTCATGACTAACAGCCCAGAATATTCGTGGCACCTGGATAATTTGCGTAATTATTTACAGTTGACCAACCATAATTTGGGCCACCAACAACTGACTGAAAAGCTATATATTAAGCAAATTGAGAGTGGTTCCGGCTTAATCGGCTTACCCGGCGATTATACTGCGCCATCGCGTTTTGTACGCGGAACCTATCTTTCCAAGTTTTTAGCGCCATTTCATTCTGATCAGGGCATTACCCAGCTATACAATGTCTTTAAAGCGGTGATGATTCCCCGTGGGATTGAACATCTACAAGAAAATAGCGCTAAATGTGATTATACGGGCTACTGGGCAGGTTACGACGTCACTAACAGAAGTCTATATGTCCAGCCTGAAGACTGCCCTACGATGACAAAGTTTACCCTGGATCCGGCGATCACCACTAAGGTAACTGAGCCTATTCAACATGATTTTCAGGTTTTAGAAGCTAAAAAATAATCGCTGAACCCCAAAAATAGCAAAAGAAAAAGGATTAGTAGTCGCAATTGACTAAATACTAATCCTTTTTTGCTTGCTAAAAATTAATTGCATAATAATTAATGACCAGCTATATTATTAGTTAACCGTCTACTTTTAATTAACGGAAAGAAGCTAATTTTATGCTAACAGATGCTCATTGCCATTTAGAAAATAATCAAGAACTGGCAAATTTGCTCGTCAAAAAACAGATTACAACAATTGTTAATTGCCAGACACCAGAGGAATGGCACATTAACCAAAAACTGACCCGGAACATGGAGCCCCTTAGTTTTGGCATACATCCATGGGATGCTAACAGACTAACCCTGCAAGGGGTATTGCCCTATCTTGAGCAAGCTGACGTTGTAGGTGAAATCGGGCTCGATTCCGTTTGGACAGAAAATAGCTTGGACTGTCAAAAGGAAGTTTTCACCGCACAAATTGAGTGGGCCCAAGCATCCAATCGCCCAGTTATTTTACACACTAAGGGATGCGAAAAGACCATTTTAGCTACAATCAGGCAATTTCCCAATCGCTATTTAATTCATTGGTACGATTGCAGTAATTACCAGCGGGAATATGTCGATCTTAACTGTTATTTCAGCTTCTGCCTAGCTATTTTAGACGATGCTAACGTAATTAAGCTGGCAAGAAAGGTCCCCTTAAATCGCTTGCTAATTGAGACAGATGGCTTAAGTTCGGTTGAGTGGTTGGAAAATAAACCGGTAAAAGTCGAAGACTACCCTCTTATTTTAGACCAAACACTAACGGCCCTGGCAGACTTGCGTCAGGTTGATAAAAATATGCTGACAAAGCAAGTCGCCGCTAATTTACAACGCTTTTTAGGCAAGTAATAAACTTGCCCCATTAACTATGAATTATTGTTTCAGACTTTTTCTGTTGGAACCGATCAAGAAATAAGGTAGCTACTAACAGAATTAAAGTACCAAGAAGCAAAGTGACTAAGCCATGAGCAAAATTAACCCGCATATTATTAAGATCGTAAGCTGTAGAACCAGAAATAGCTCTGAGCGAGTTAAGGTAAGTGGTAGGTAGCCAAGCTGCAAGCGCCCTAATTGGCTCAATAATTACCGTCGCTAAACTCCCCACAGCAACGAGGAAAGTCGCCACCAGCATTGTCGGGAATAAATGCCGAAAAATTCGTGCCAGTAAGTTGACATAAACAGTAATCAGTAAAAATTCAAGTAATTGAATAATAATCGTCTGCGGAATTAGCTTAACTGCTGGAACAACATCCAGCACAGCTTGCCCATTTGTCATTCTGTGAACAATATAAGGATAGTTCATATTGCCCATCCCCAATATTAGGGATGAGACTAAGAATACTACTAAATTGAGGCCAAGATAAATCAAACTGACGAGCAGTAAGCCCACCCCAATATTAGTTAAGAACTTTTTACCAGAACTAATAGGAATAATGGCGGAAATATCATCACCATCTTTATATGAACTAGTAAACAGATATGACAAAACAAAAATAATTACTAAATTAAATAAAACAGGCCAAAACTTATTATTTAGTTCTAGTAGAAGCTGAATACCCGTCATGTCACTTAAGTCCTCATGTGGAATTGGATGTTTTCCTAAATTTGCTAGAAATTGTTTGGTTTGGTTAAGCCAATCTTTTTCTTCATAATTGTTTTCACTCAGTTTTAGCTCATCAGAATCATTATTCGATACTTCATAAACCTGGTGCCAGTGTTTAGCCTGCTCATCCCTAGCTAGCCGGGAATCCTTAGTCGAAACTCTGGCTGCATTTTTTGATTGAGGCTCGGTTTTAGCCTGGTGAGACTTATTTTTAGCTTCTGCTGTTGGCTTGGAGTCATGAACGACAACGTGATTAGCACTGACGACGCAATTATTTTGTCCTTCAAACAAGGCGCCATTTGTCAGAAAATTTAGATCAAGATCAAGAAAACCAAAAAGTACAATTAACAACACACTAATAATGATTGTTTTGAGATTCTGTTTAACAATCTTTTTGAATTGAAATGAAAAGTACGAGTTCATTTCACCACCTCGTATATCATTTGCTTTTGAAAGACCATCTTATGCAAGTTCGAAACCTCGATACCGCTGTCTTGATGTGAAGTAGCAATCACACACTTATTTTGCTCACTAACTTCTTCGTCAAGCCGCGCATAGACCTTCAAACAAGTTTCTTGATCAAGGTGATTAGTGATTTCATCCATTAAATAATAAGTAGCACCACTAATAAAATACATTGTAATCAGCAATTTTTGCTTCATTGCCTGCGTATATTTGTGAATAGGTACTTTGGCATATTCACTTATCCCTAAAAAAGCTAATTCATCGGTCAAATTGGCATGAGATTGCCACTGATGTTTAACAAACTTCAAATAATCCAAGCTATTAAAGTTTAAATTAAACCAATCGCAGCTTTCGAAGAAAAATACTTTCTCTTTTGCTCCAGAGTATGGCTGTTCATCAATTAAGACCTCCCCTTTTGCAAAAGGGGTAATATTGGTTATTGCCCGCAAAAAGCTGCTTTGGCAAGTATAATTTTCGGATGTGATTTGATAAAACTGCCCTACTTGAAACTGATAGCTAAAATTAAGTAAGATTGGTTGCTGATAGTCAATTGATAAGTTATTAATCGTTAGCATTTAGGACTCCTTTAAAAGTAAAAATGATTGGAATAATAACTTGTCTTAGCATCAATTACTGTATTTAACGTTCTAATCAGTTAGACAACTTAAAATTACTTTGTTTTAAAATTTCCAAAGCATTTTTACTAAGTGCTAAAATTAATTGTAACTTATTAAGCAAATATAATCTGCAAAATTATCGTTTTTTCAAAATTTAATTAATAATAAAGTAATTTATTTATTAAATTTGATAGCAAAGATAGAAAGAAAAAAATGATATTTTAGACGTAAATATTATTATTCCGCTAATCATAAATTAAAAATAACAGTCTTAACTAGTAGGATTAGCTTATATTGCTAGAATATCAAAATTTCAAATTTCAGAAAAAAATCGTTCACTCTGTTGAACAAGTTTGGCATGAATTAGCTATAAGTGTACCATTAATACTGGTTTAGATTACTTTTTTGGAGTAGATCTTCTTAATTCGCTTAAAACTCTTTTTTAAGTCGGCGGCTAGTTGACCAATACCGAGATAATCCAAGCAGGGGAAGAAAACTTGTTGCATTCGAGTTTCATCACCCGTTTGGATGTAAAGCATAACCTCATGAGCAAATTTAAGACGAACTTTTTCAAACGTAAAGGAATAGCCCATATTGATGGTATCAAGTTCTGTAACTAATTTCTTTACCTTGGCAAATTTCCGATAAAACAAAGTGAAAACAGCATTTAAACATGTATTCCATGCAGAATGCTGCCACTGGTCATAGGCTTTTTGCTGGTTTTGGCTAAGCTTCTTGATTAGTAACTTGGTCAAACCGTATATGCGATTACTGGGGAGCAAGCTTAAAGTATTGCCAAAATTATAAACGTCTTCGTAATACCATTCATCAATTTGTGACAGCAACTCTTCGAGTTTCTCCAAATCTTGGGATGAAAATAGATTCTCACCTGTGGCTGCCATTAGATGATGGCAGGCAATTGCAGCTCGGATTAACTCACGCCGACTTGTTGGGTTTTTACGACTTATTGTTAAATATTTTTTAGCAAGTGACCTTAGGACATCATAATTATTTTCTAGATAAGCAGTACTAATATCACTGATATCTAAGTATGCGTTCAGGCTATTTGCTAAGAACTCCTCCGGTCTGATATGCAACCGTTCAAGCATTTTGATAACTTTACTAAACGACATATCACCCATTCCCTTTTCCCAATAATAGAGTGATGATTTTGAAGTAATACCCCGAGAAGTAGTTTCTAAACTAGATCTTTTTTCTTCGCGTAATTGTTTAAATTTTTTACCGTATATTTTATCGTACATGGAGGGACCTCAGATGAAAAAGAACTTATTGAAAAAATTTGTAATGACGATTTTAATTGGTGACTCAGTTGTTACGATTCCGGCATTAATTATGCATGCAATCGCAGCTAGCAATATTTTCTTAGGCTAATTCAAGCTAACATCTAATTTTTAACAATGTTTAGGCCATTTATGTACTGACAATAAGCCTTTTGGAATTACCTTTGAAGTATAAATTGAAAAATCAGACATTAATTAAAATCAGTACAAATTTACTACACGATTCCGTTAACTTAAGGAATCGTGTTTTTTTGTAATCATTTCAATAAGCTAATTGATTAAAAAGTTTTTCCTAACTAATTATTATGTCATAAAACTAGGAGTTAAACATGTTAGCAGTCTGCCTGAAATGGCTCTAGAACAGCAAATTGAGCTAATACAAACAAAAAAGCCCTCTACTCGGGGCTTTTTAATTTAGATTAAATTTTTACCAGATTTTACACCTACTAACAAATAATAGTCAAATAGAGAAATAGTAATAATTAAGCAGATTATGTTTTTTATCCATTCACTTGTGTTTTATGCAACTTGCTTTTTAACTTTGACAAAAGTTTTCTTCATTTCAGTACTTAAATTGGCAAAGCCCAGATACTCAATAGTTGGAAAAAAATGAGCAACTAATTCGCTATCATCTTCAGTTTCAAGATAATTCACCAATTCAGAGATAAATATTAAGCGAATTTTTTCAAAAGCAAAGATATCATCAATCTTTAGTAAATTAAGCTCAGAGATTAGTTTTTTGCCATACTGCCGATCACTAATAATCAGAGTAACAGATGCATTAAAAATGGTGTTTAATGCTGCATGTTCCCATTTAAGGTAATTTTTAGGCTTATTTTCAAGATAGACCTGGATTAAAAGTTTAGCTAGGCCAAATATCCGCTTATTGGGCAAAAGAGATAACGTGTTACCAAAATTAAAAACATCTTCATAATTCCATTCCTTAATTTCGGAAAGTAATTCTTCTAAACTAGCTAAATTTTTGGGTGAAAAAAGCAATTCGTTAGTAGAATTCTTTAAAAAATTACACGAAATTGCCGCTTTTAACAGCACATTTTTATCTTGCGAGTTTTCTCGCAATTGCTGAAGAGAAATTAGCGCTAGTTGTTTGAGCTTTTGCTTGTCATTTTTTAAATAAGCATTAGTAATTGCAAACATATATTGATACTCATCATTTAAGCCAAAGTCTAATTCCTCACAAGGTATCCGCATACGGTTAAGCATGGCAACCACTTTATCAAAGGGCATGTTTCGTTGCCCTTTTTCCCAATAATACAGAGAGGACTTAGAAGTTATGCCAATTGAGGCATTATCGAGACTGAAATTTTTTTGTAAACGTAGCTGTTTAAATCTTTTACCGTATTTTGAATCAATCATAATCAAGCCTCAATAAATTCCAGTATGTCAATACTATAATAATGTTTTATCACTTATCAATAAATAAAAATTCCACTTTTTAAGCTTACAAAAGTGGAATATCAATTATATTGCAAATTCAATCTTAAAATGGCTGAATAATTTTAGTTTAATCATACTACCATTCCTAATTATTATCAATATATTCATATATAGCTTTTTATCATGAATATAAAGTGGAATCACGAAATTACGATATTCTAAAACTCACTTCCTACTAGTCACTTACAATTTTGCCACCATCAATTTGATAATATTCATCAGCAACTGCCTTAATAACCCGATCGTCATGACTGGCAAGCAAAACCGTAACTCCTCGCGCACGTAATTGATTCATCAAGTTTTCAAAAATCTGAACAGATTCTTTATCCAAACCATTAGTTGGCTCATCAAGAACAAGCAGCTCCTGCTTTTCCATGAATGCTTGAACAATTGCTAGCTTTTGGCGCATTCCTAAAGAAAACTTTTTGACTTTTTTATCTTTAACTTTTTCCAAATCAAAAACTTTCATTGCAGCAATTATCTCATCTTTACCCACAGTGTTTTTTATTGAAGCAAGATATTGCAAATTCTTAAGCGCAGTGTAAGATTTGATAAATCCAGGAGTTTCAATGATTGCCCCTACATTTACTTGTCGCTCGGTATTTAAGCCTACTTCCTGGCCCTTAAGAATAACCTGCCCCGAAGAGATTTTTATTAAGCCAAGAATTGCTCTAAATAGCATGGTTTTACCAGAACCATTAGTACCAACAAAACCAATTATCTTACCTTGATCGATTTTTAAATTGATATCATTTAGCACAGTTTCATCATTTATTTTTTTAGTAACATTAGTTAATTCAAGATAGCTCATTTTTGACTCCTTATTTTGTTTCAAGTCGCTGGTTAATTTGCTCTAGCAAAATTATTAAAACAATGAACCAGATCGCATTGCTGATATTTACACTCCAGGTTACGCTATTAGTAACCATGATTAAATAATTGCTCTTTAAAGCCAATGAAATCACACTTAGCAATAATGGAATAATCCATCCTAAAATTCGTTCAATTAAAGAACAAGTTAACGCCAATAAGATAAAAACCGTAAAGCTAAGCCAAAGAGTACTGAATAATTTTACTAAGAACCAATAATTAAGCTTATTTTTAGTCATAATTACAATCAAACTAATAAATAACAAATTATATACAAGAGAAAATAGCACGACCGTCAACAGACAATTTTGGAAAATAGTGGTTCGCTTCTCATTTCTTATAACCACTAACGGATTAGCAGCCAAAAGTTTAGTTTGCAAAAGATTAATTAAGTAAAATTCTCCACCTAAGTAATATAAAAGCCACGCTAGATTAGCCATTAAAAAATTGGCACCAGTTATCGGAAAGGTGGTAAACATATTATTCTGGTAAGTAAAATTAATGTTGGTACAGTATTGCCACCAAGAGAAAACTTGAAAGCACATAACCATAATTTTCCCTAGACGATTATTAGAAAAGAGCTCGGGTAAGTATGTTCTCCATTTCATAAGCGCTCTCTCCGTTCATAAATAGTCCAGCTAAGATACCAACAAACTAGTATTATTCCCACTAAAATCATAGATGAGCATAGCAATTTGAATAGCTGATTTCCAACTAAGTAGTTGGAATTAATAAAATTGTTGAATAATGGAAAATGAATAAAATCAGGCGTCACGTCAGCTAAAAAGTACAGTAAACAATTGATAAAAAAATAATTAATTCGCTTTAAAAAGTAAAATAAGACTAAAATTATGCTTTGAAAAAATAAGAGATTAATAAATGCAACCAGTATGACAAGCAAAAAAGGTTGCCAATAAATTTGCGATATTCCGGGATCTAACAATAGTATAGCTTGTACTACACAAGTAGTTATAAATGCAGTTGTTAGACTGCATAGACTAAGCCACCAAAATAAAAACAACGGCCAATCACTTTGATACTTTATGCGAATATTTTCAAAGTAAATTGGATATGGCCTGACAGTCATTACTAACAAAACATTGGCAAAGGCAGTAACGGAATAAAAAGTATTTGGCATCAATAACTGGTAGATTGCTTTCCTTTTGCCTAACCCACGTTCAATTCCTGTGAAATGATACAGCAAAATTAATGCTAAAATATAGCCAATAACAATGACAAATAATCTTAATTTATTTGCTTTGATAGTTCGCTTAATTGAAGACATCTTGTTTGCTTTGCCTCCAAGTTAAGCCAAAGACAGCTAATAGAATAACTAGCAAGTAGCCCAATAAAATCCATTGAGTATACGAATAACTGTTACTGTATGTTGGTGTTAAAACGTAATATAGGGATGCTTCAATCTCGCCAGTCAAATTTGCTGCCAATAAGGTGATAAAACTAATAACAAAAGGAATGATTGTTTCCACACCCGAATGTATTTCAAAATATGACGATACTAAACCCATCAAACTGAATAGTCCGCTAAAGACAAAGGCAATGAGGATTGTGCAGAGCCAAAAGAGTAACGTGTTATGAATAAAGAAATTATAGCCCCATCCAGAAGGACTGATTATCTGATGGTCTCGTCCTGTAGGAGCATTAGTTACCTGAAAATTAATGAAGAAATAGCCTGCTTCAATTAAAAGAGGCAAAATCCCGACTAATCCTCCAACGATAAATGAGCTTGCCGTGGTTGAGAACAAATATTGCCTTTGCGTTCTTCGTGAAAGAAGCTGAGATAAGCGATGATTTCTTTTGTCTTCTTGAAAAGTACTACTAGCCGCCAAACCACACATCAAAGGTAAGATCAAGTAATAAATGGTAGTTCCTGAACCACTAAAATCAAAACCGGTTAAATGCAAAAAGGCATTATTTACTCCCCTAGTTGCATTAACCTGATTGATTGTTAAAGCTTGAATAACAACAACTAACAAGCCGATCAAAACCGCTAATAACGTTTGCCAACGCAAGCACATTCTTTTGATTTGCATTTTTATTAACATAAGTTCACCAAGTTAAAAAAGAAAAAATCCGTTTCAGGATATTTTTCTCTTTATTAAAAAATGTTTAGATTGAATCTGGACTCCATTTGCCACTAGAATGAACTTGGACAGCTTCATAGCCAGCTGTTTTTACACCTAATAGAATATTTGTGCGTCCATACATTTCATATGCTCTATTATAAATTTTCACACTCTGCCCTTGCTTTAAAGTATATGATCCAGTATTAATATCTCCTCCATTAGCTCTCTCGGTCCAAACAATGATATTTCCCTTTCCAATTGCAGTAGCTTTAGCATAACTTCTACTTTTATCCGTTTTTAATCTTGAGTTTGTTTTTGCAACCTGGTTCCATCTCGGTAAATTAAAATCCCAGGTACTATCACTATGATTATTACGTAGTAAATCTGAAGTATCAAAATCACTATTATCGTTGCTTTCCTCAACGTCCGCTAAAACTAACCCTGAAGATCCAGCTACTAACATTACTCCAGCTAAACTTGAAAATAAAAATCTTTTTTTCATAATGACTCCTTAAAAAAATCCCGCAATTAACAAATTAATGTTATTTGCACCTTTATTGAACTTAATTAATATTTTTATTTGATATTAATTAATATCTTAATAATATCAAAATAAATAAATAATAAAAAAGATTGTTCCACATAAGGAACAATCTTTTATCTTTTTATTTAAAATAATAACAACTTAATAAGATATACTATAATCTCACTAAGCTGGCAAAAAATATACAAATTTTGTATAAAGATATATTTAAATATTATCTATCAAGTGATCATCTATAAGAATAGTAGCTTTATCTAATTTATTTTAAAGATATTTTTCGTTAATACCGGGGATATTCACCGATCAAAAGGGCGGGAATGTCTTTATATTCCATTGCACCTAGCCATTTCTGCAACTCCTTAACAGAAGTTTGACCAATTGCCTTATCAGTGCCAGTTAGCTTGGTAGCAATTTTAGTCACTTTTTTCATCTGCTTTTTGGCTGCTTTCATATTCATAATATCAGCATAATCCATTACCTTAAGCTCGGCTTTAATTAATGGTCGCAGGTTCTTTTTCTTTGAGTTAATATTGTACAGATCGCTCACAATATTAACCCAGCCTTGATACTTGCCTGTCTGATCTACTAAATGAACTTGAACGCCATTACGTAAAGAACTAACTTGGTCAATTTTAAATAATACTTGGTCATTAATCAGTTGCTTTACTTCTTCTTTCGGCAGCGTGGCTGCCTTATGAGCATGAAGAGAAATCCTGGCATCTTGATTAAGCCGAAAGACATAACCCGCCTTAGCCAATCTCTTTGAAGCTTGCTTATCAGTCTTTCCTTCCTGCTTTTGTTCAGTATTAGATGACGCATCAACAACCGCAGTAGCAAGTGCCCCAGTCGCAATTGAAAATAGTGTTACGGCAGCGGATATTCCAAGGAACTTTACGCCCTTTTTCATTAATAATTTCCTCCGATAAGTAAAAAATAGTTCTTACTATTGTAACATTTATCCTACAAATTCATTAATGAATTTTATTAATAAATAAAAAATGTCGTACATAGTGTCAACTAAGTCCGCAAATCTTTTCGATACTATTCCAGCCATAAGACTTTAAGAAAGAAATAAAAAAATAGTTTCTAAATCTAATATAATTTAGAAACTATCATTATTAATAATACTTATTGAGCATTATTTAGTTCTGCTTGTTTCATTGCCACGCGCTCCGAAATCTTGATAAACGGAATATAAAATAGTGTACAAACAGCCAAGATAATAATTTGTACTAAAACCACTTTCCAATCGCCACCACTAGATAGAATACCACTTAAGATTGGTGGCGTTGTCCAAGGGACCATATAGGCTAGTGGCTTAACAAAGCCAATGGCTGTTGCAAAGTATCCAATTAATGACCCAATTACTGGGCTCAAGACGAATGGAATAATCATTGGGATGTTAAAGACAATTGGAAAGCCAAAAATAATTGGCTCGTTTATTTCAAAAATACCAGGAACGATGGCTAACTTAACCACGTCTTTATAAGGCTGATAATGTGATACTAGTAAAACGGCTATAATTAACGCAATTGTCAAACCAGTTCCACCCATTTGAGAATAAACTGTAACAAAATCCGTATTAATAATATGCGTAGCTGGCCGGCCTGCTGAAACTGCAGCGGTATTTTCATTCATATTTACTAAATTTAATGGATCTAGCAATGATCCGTTAATAACTGTTTGGTGAATACCTAGTGTATATAAGAAGTTGCCCGTCGAATAAATTAGTAAAAACCCTGGAAGAGAAGTATTAACCTTTCTTAAAGGCTCTTGGATTAGCCGCGAAATCAAGGTTACCAAATCAACGTTAAAAGCGGCTAAAATAGCGGCAGTAATTCCAAATATACTCAAAGTTATCAGTGATGGTAGAAGAACGGAAAAGCTTTGACCAACTGCTGGTGGTACCTGATCACCTAAATTAATCTTTAATGCTTTAATTTTGGATAGCCTTAAATAAATTTCGGTTGCAAGCAGACCAATAATTATACCAGCAAACATCCCCGTCGTACCAACCTGCGAGTATAAGACAGCTCCAGTAACGTCAATTGCTTTTTTTGCCCCTTCTGGCGTAATGCTAACATGAATTGCCAGCATAATGAAAACCGCGGATAACGCAACAGCCGCCGCTGAAATTGGGTTTTCGTATGATTTGTTTTTAGCTAAATAAAAGGCAATCATTGGCGCTATTAAAATACTGGCAACATTTAGCGTACCGTTTGTTAGTGCTGTTCCAAAAACCTGAAATTTTGCTAACATTGCTCCTTTTAAGAGCCAAGTAAATAATACGTTGTTGAAAAAGACGGCAATCCCAGCCAAAATAAACATCGGCATTAACGTCGCAAATGCATCCCGTAATGAGCGCAAATGCACCTGATTACCTATCTTAACCGATATGTCGGTAAATTTATCCAAAAATCGTTGCAGCTTTGGATGAGCCTGTGTACTAGTCGAATCATTCATATCGAATTCCTCCAAAAATCAAGATAAATCACGGCCATTAGACCGAATTACCTTTTTCAGCCAATAATAACTTTTCTTGGGTACCCGCTTCATATCACGGAGATCATGATTAGTTCGATTGACATACACAACGCCATAACGTTTGTCCATGTCACCTTGCGAGCTTAAAATGTCAATCAGGCCCCAGCCTAAATAGCCAATTACATCAACGCCATCTTCTTTGATGGCTGCCTGCATAGCCTTAATGTGACTGCGATGATAATCAATCCGGTAGTCATCTTGAATCGGCGTTTTACCATCCCATTCTTCACGCACGCCAATGCCATTCTCTATGGGAAACACTGGCAAGTGATAACGCTGATAGATTTTATTTAAAACATCACGAAAACCAAGCGGATCAATCTGCCAACCCCATTCACTTGTTTGCAAAACGGGATTAAGCTTACGGCCAAATTCTAAATATTGATTTGGTGCTGTGTCGGCCGGAATCTTGCTTGCATCAATTGTGCTGGAAGCATAATAGCTAAAACTTAAAAAGTCGCTTTTAACTGCTGCAATCGTTTCTTTTTCCTTATCAGTCACGGCAAGCTGCAAGTGATGATTTTTGATAAAGGCTAATACAGCAGCGGAGTGCTTCCCATAGCTGAACACATCGAGCAAGTCATAATTTAAAAACTCGTCAATCTGGTGTGCCGCAAAAGCATCCTGCGGATTCGCGGTTGCACCGTAAACTTGGTTATAGGCTAGCATGCCGCCAATCTTAGCGTCCGTGTTTTCATGAAGATAATTGGCAATTGCGGCATGACAATACATGACATTATGCGCAATTTGATAAAGCTCACTTAACGTTTTTTCACCCTTTAGATAACCTGCGATCTTAAAGGCTTCGGAAGTATGGTAAAGATTTTGTTCATTAAAAGTGATCCAGTATTTAACTCGGTCAGCAAAATGATCAACGATAATCTTGCCGTAGCGGATAAAGGCATCACAGACCTGCTTATTAACAAAGCCGTTATACTTTTGAGCTAAATGAAGTGGCATATCAAAATGATATAAGCAGATCATTGGCTCAATGTTGCGTTCAAGCAGTGCATCCACTAGCTTGTCGTAATACTTTAACCCCTCCTCATTAACTGCACCATCGCCGTCTTTAATTACCCGTGACCAAGAGACTTGGAACCGATACATGTTCATGCCTAAATCTTGCAGATAGTCAAAGTCCTCGGTGAAATGATGGTAGTTATCGTTAGCAAAATGCCAATCACTTGTATGCTCGCCGGGCTTACGAATGTCATAAACGGATAAGCTCTTACCGCCTTCATTCCAGCCACCTTCGGTCTGCATACTTGAAGTTGAATTACCCCAGAAAAATTTTGTCATTTGTTTTCTTCTTTCTTTTATTAAAAGCGCTTTCAGAATTAATGTTATTTCATCTTGCACTTGAAGTAAATCTTTGCCAAGATGTAAGTAAAGCTATTTGTTTACTTACAATTTAAGAGGAACACTTATGTCAGCTAAACCACTTTATGTTAAAATCGCTAACCATATTGAGCAGGATATTCTAACGCATAAATACCAAAAGAAACTCCCTCATATAGATCAACTCGCCGATATTTACCAAACCAGTAAAGTAACGATTATTAAGTCACTTAGGTTCTTGCAATATAAGGGGATCGTGCAACCTATCCGGGGTCATGGCACACTCATTTTGACTGAAAAAGAAATGGAAATTGCTAAAAAAGATAATGCTAACGAACATGTCGGCTTTACCGAGAGAATTAAAAACACCGAATTCTTAACGAGCAACATTATTTCCTTTGCTACCCGTGAGCCGACTGAGAAAGAAGCATCTTATTTAAAAATTGGTCTTAGTGATCCTGTCTATGACATCATTCGGCAACGTTTGTTAAACAATTTTCCTGTTAGACTGGAATATACAATTATGCCTGTCAAGGTCATTCCTGGTATCACAATGGCAGTGCTTGAACAATCGATTTATAGCTATATTGAAGGCAAGTTGCATTTAAAAATTGGCAAGGCCAATCGCACTTTTCGCGCCGATAAGCCTGACGCCTACGATCAGTTGTATTTGAAATGTGATCAGACCGACCCCGTTTTTGAAGTTGAGCAAATTTGCTTTTTAGATAATGGTCTACCGTTTGAATACTCGCAGACCCGTAACAGATATGACCATGGTGAATTAACCCTAAACCAAGTCTAAATTTGGCTAAACAAAAAGAGGATTCCGCATTAACGGAGTCCTCTTTTGCTTTAAAAAATATTACTTGTTAGCCTTATAGTAAACGTCAACTCGTTCATTTTGACTATTGGCGTTAATTACCTTAGTTGGAATAATACTCTTAGTTGGTGTATATCCCGCAATTTGTGGTAAACGATATTTTTCCCAAATATCTGTATGCCATGAGCCCGTAGTTCTCTTACCGGTGGCTTGATCAATTGTTACCGTCCGGCGAACAACGGCCACTTGGTTAATTGTCTTAATCGTGCCATCTGGCTGATGAACATTAATTGTTCGTGTGAAAGTTTTGATTTCAGTACTTTGAACCAGTTTATGGTTAACATTAACTTTAATTACTTGCTTGCCCGTTGCATCAACCTTGATGGTTGGCTGAGGCGAAGCAGCTAATTCGTAGCCTGCAGGAACATGGTAATTTGGCGTGATCGTTTCACCAACATAGCCAGTAAGCTGTTGTGTACCTACGACCTTGCCATTATCCAAATATTGCACAGTGATAGTTTGCTCAACTGGTTCGTAAAAAATATCAACTACCTGATCTTGCGTTTGCCCATCAACAACAGCCGCAGGAATTTGCTTTGAACTTGCTGAATAGCCAGCAAAAACCGGTACATCATATGCCTCCCAGGTTGCTGTTGACCAAGCACCATAATCAATCGAGCCATCTTCGTTTGTATTTACTTGTCGTTTAATCATGGCTGTTTGAGTTATCGCTTTCGTAGTATCATCAGGTTGATGAATATTAATTAGACGACTAACAGCTTTTGACTCAGTTGAGGTTTCTGCAACTGGTGCAGCAGCAACCCAGTCGTAAGTCGTTATTGCATCGCGACTTTCCATTTTCATTAATTCATCAGAAGTATACTGTTTGCCCTGCTCATAGCCACTAGTTACCACCCAATATGGAGCGGTTACTTTTTTATTAGTGCCTGGTACCAACGTTCCCACAGCTGGAACATCTGGTAATCCCATTTCAGCCTGTTGTGGAAACAATACCTTTGTTCCAAGGACTAAGTGATTTAAGTTCTTACAGTCTAAAAACATATTGTTCATAGGAATATATGAATCTCTAATTTTCAGATTTCTTAAGTCCAGACTGGTTAAACTAGTACAACCATCAAATAAATTATTTAAATAGAAAGCATTTGGCGCCTTAAGGCTACTTAAGTCTAAAGTCTTCAGACTTGAACATCCCGAAAACATGTATTGCATATCACCTGCGTTAGGTAAAACCCAACCGCTTAAATTTAAGTTTTCTAAACTCGTGCAATTTTGAAACATCCACTGTAAGTTGACAAAATTGCTAGTATTAAAATTGCTTAAATCTAGGCTTTTTAAACTAGAACAGCCAGCAAACATTTGCGAAATAGTTGTAACGTTTGAAGTGTCAAAATGACTCAAATCTAAACTAGTCAGGCTTTTACAACCCTGAAACATTCCAGACATATAAGTCCATTTTGAAGTATCGATATTAGATAATCCTTCAATAGTAGTTAGGTTTTCAAGATAACCAAATTGAAGTGTGCTGTCACTTTTTACACCTGGATCAATTACAATTTTAGTTATTCTATTATCGCGGCTTGGTATATCGTAAATTGCTCCTTCATGTATATATAGAACATAGTCATTACTTTCTTTTTTAAACTCCCATTTACTTGTGCCTTCAATACCTTGGTCAATTAATTCTGGAGTTGTTGCCGCTTTTGTAGTTGGAGTTTGCTTATTTGCTTCTTCATTACTTGCACTAACATTTAAATCAGTGTCTTTACCATTGGTAGCTGTAGGCTGATTTTCAATTGTATTAGCAGTCGAACTGTCATCTGCATTCGTTTTATCATTAGAGTTAACATTTGCTGAAAGAGTGCTCAACCGAACTTCTTTATCTGCCTTGGGTGCTTGAACAATCGTACTGCTTTGCTCATTAGCCGAATCTACTGTTGCGGCTTTTGCTTGTTGCTGCGTTAATGCTAATCCGCAAACTAATCCGACTACTGTTGAAGAAACAATTAATCCTTTTTTCTTGTTATTTTTCATGGTTTTTCCTTATTTTGCCTTTTTATAGTAAATGTCAACACGCTCATTTTTGCTTGCACTAGTCACTGCTTTTGCAGCTACGTTGGCACTACTTGGTATATATCCTGTAAGTGTTGGAACGATAAACTTGCTCCAGCGAGCCGTATTCCAAGCACCATAAATCTTTTGTCCAGTAACACGATCTTCAGTTACCGGACGATTTAGAACTGCGACTTGACTATAAGTCTGAACGCTACCATTTGGTTGATGAATGTTGATTGTTCGTGTCAATGTTTTCAATTCACTGGTTTTATTCAGTTGGTGTCTGAGAGGAACCTTGATTATCTGCTTTCCTGATTTATTAACAGTGATCGTCGTTGGAAGCGGGGAAATTACTTCATAACCGTTTGGAATTTGATAATCAGGCATAACCTTATTACCTGGGTATCCGGCTACCTCTTGAGTAGCAACAACCTTACCGCTATCGATGTATTGAATAGTGATAATGTGCTTAACTGGCGTGTAGTAGACATCTACCGTTTGATCAACTGTTTGACCATTAACTATTCCTGCTGGAATTTCTTCCAGATTAGCTCCATAACCAGCAAAAACCGGTATTTGATATGCATCCCATTGTGAACTGGACCATTTGCCGTAATCAACTGAACCATCATCATAAACGGTAACTGTGCGGTTAATAATTGCCGTCTGCGTATCTGATTTTACGGTTCCATCAGGTTGATGAATATTAATTAAACGGCTAACAGCCTTTGACTCAGTTGAGGTTTCAACAACTGGTACAGCAGCAACCCAATCATAAGTAGTAACTTGATCATGAACACCTATATTCCCTAACTCCTCTGATGTATACTGCTTACCTTGATCAAAACCACTAGTTGCCGCCCAGTATGGAGCCGTTACTTTCTTATTAGTACCTGGAACAGGTGTCCCTACTGCTGGCACATTTGGAAGTGACCATCCTTGATAGCTTCTACTTTCAGTAACTGGGGCAAGAACTAAATGATTCAGACTAACGCAATTTTCAAAAATATGGCTTCCATTGCCAATCTTAAGCTGTCTGATATCTAGACTTGCGAGTTTGGTACAATCCTGAAACATTGAAATTGCACTGGTATTATCCGATTTAACTGCACTCAGATCTAAATTGACTAAACTGGTACACCCGCTAAACATAGATTGCATTTCCCGTACACTATATTTTGAACCAGCCAAAGTTAAAGTGGTTAGGCTCGAGCAGTTTTGAAACATATTAGGAACAAAACCAACACCCAATATATCTAAATTAGTTACACTTCTTAAATTTGTACACCCTTCAAACATCGACGCCATTGTATACACGTTCGAAGTATCAAAATGACTTAGGTCTATTTCCGTTAAACTACTACAATTAGAAAACATTGCTTCCGTATTAGTCATCTGCGAAGTGTCTAAATTGGTTAAGCCTTCTATGGTTTTTAAATGAGTTAAATCAGAAAATAATGATGGACCAGAGTTTGCTGCGACAGTGACCGTTGGGTCAATAATTATTTTAGTTATTTTACTATCAATAATTTGATGATCAATTTCAGTATCAATAATCTCAGCACTGCTAAACCGATTTATTTCAAGTGTTCCTTTATGAATGTGGAGAACATAGTCATCACCATCATGTTGATACTCCCACTTGCAAGTACCCCAAGTTCCTTGGTTGATCATTTCCGGTTCAGCAGCTTTGGTTGCAACGTTCTTTGTTTTTGTAATTTGGTTAACAGAATCGTTTACATTATTATCTGCATTGCCCGCATTACTAGGTTTGTTTTGCTTTTCGTTTGTAGCCGACTGAGTATTATCTTGATGTGCATCACTTGTAGGCTGATTGTTGCTGGTATCAGAACTGCTAATGTTCTGTGTCGTATTAACAGTACTGCTTTGCCCATTAGCTGAATCTACTGTTGCAGCCTTTGCTTGTTGCTGCGTTAATGCTAATCCGCAAACTAATCCCACTACTGTTGAAGAAACAATTAATCCTTTTTTCTTATTATTTTTCATGGTTTTTCCTTGATTTCATTAATTATTTATAGTAAACGTCTACTGTTTCAGCTTGCGTAGTTGCCGTTACTGTCTTGGCTGGTACAAATGTGCTGCTGGCTGTGTAACCCTTAATTCTAGGAATCTGAATCTTGTCCCATCTGCCATTGCTCCAAAAGCCGTATGTCCTTTGACCAGTAACTAAGTCTTCTGTTACTGGCCGGCTTAAAATCGCTTCTTGATTAAATGTCTGTATCGTGCCATCCGGCTTGTGAATGTTTATTGTTCTAGTAATCGATTTTAATTCATTTGTCTTCATCATTTGGTGTTTAACATTAACGTTAATAATTTGCTTGTCTGACTTGTTAATCGTAATTGTTGCTGGCGGGCAAACTACTTCGTAGCCTGCTGGTGCCTGATAATTTGGCTTAATCTTTTCGCCGGCAATTCCAGTAATTTGTTGCGTGCCAACAACCTTACCCTTGTCAATATATTGAATTGTTGCGGTATACTTAGCCGGACCATAGGTAATATCAATTGTTTGATCCTTTGTTTCAGCAGTTACAGTTTGCGCCGGAATTTCCTTAATGCTTGCTTCATAGTCCTTAAAAACAGGTACTTCGTAAGCAGCCCATTGTGCCGTTGACCAGTCACCATAGACAGTTGAGCCATCATCGTACAAATCAACTTTACGGCTAATCGTAGCTGCCTGGCGATCATTCTTTAATTTACCGTCTGGCTGGTGAACGTTAATTGTCCTGGTAATGGTTTTACTTTCAGTTGAAGACTTAACCAAGGACTTTTCTTTACTCCAATCATACGTAGTTACTTGATCACGGTCAGTAATTGCCATTAACTCAGCTGAGGTATACTTTTGACCCTGGTTATAGCCCGTAGTTGCCACCCATTTGATCTTTGGATTGGCATTCTCTGGTAGCATCGCATCGGAAGTAAACTTAGTTTCAGAGCCAAGTACTAAATGATTAAGCTTATTGCAATAACTAAACATATATCTCATGTCTGTAACATTGACTATGTCAAAGTGACTTAGATCTAAACTGATTAAACTGCTACAGCTGCCGAACAGGCCATACATATTTGTAACTTTAGATGTGTCAAAGTGACTTAAATCCAAACTGGTTAAACTGCTGCAACCATAGAACATGTAGCTCATATCTGTAACTTTAGATGTATCAAAGTGGCTTAAATCTAAACTGGTCAAACCATTGCAGTTATAAAACATCCATGACATATCTTTTACATTACTAGTATTAAAATTACCTAAATCCAAATTTGTTAGACTGCTACAATCATCGAATAAATTATTCATTTTTGTAACACTAGCAGTATTAAAGTTGCTTAGATTTAAACCTGTTAATTTTGAACAATCGGCAAACATGTAACCCAAATTTGTAACATTAGACGTATCAAAATGGCTTAAATCCAAACTGGTTAAACTATTGCAGCCTTCAAACATCCATGACATATCTACTACATTGCTAGTATCAAACTGACTTAAATCCAAGCTGGTTAAACTGCTACAACCATCGAACATACCATACATATCTGTAACTTTAGATGTATCAAAGTGACTTAAATCTAAACTGATTAAGCTACTACAATCTCTGAACACACCAAACATGTCTGTAACCTTAGATGTGTCGAAATGACTTAAATCTAAACTAACTAGGCTTTTGCATCCCATAAACATTCTACGCATATCTGTTGCATTAGACGTATTGAAGCTGCTTATATTCAGAGTTGCTAAGTTACCACAGCCAAAAAACATCATCGAAAATCCATAGTCTGTAACTTTTGCAGTATCAAAGCTACTTAAGTCTAAGGCAGATAGACTACTGCAATCTTCAAACATGCGATACATATTTGTAACTTTAGATGTGTCAAAATGACTTAAATCTAAACTTGTCAAGCTAGAACATTCACCAAACATATCACGCATGTTTGTGACGTTAGCAGTATCAAGATTGCTTAGGCCTTCTATTGTAGTTAGCTTGCTTAAGCCATAAAATAACCCACCTGATTCCTGATTAGCCACTACCCCTTGATCAATCTTAATTTTTGTTAACTGATCTTTAAAAGTACTGTTTAACTGGAGAATCCCGTTATATACAAAATCGCTATTAATCCATTTGGATTCACCTAATGTACCAGCATGTAAATACAGCACATAGTCGTCACCCTCATGCTTATACTCCCATTTACTAGTACCCCATGTTCCTTGATCAATTACTTCTGGAGTTGTTGCCGCTTTTGCAATTGCAGTTTGCTTATTTGCATCTTCGTTACCTGCACTGACATTTGAACCAGCGTCCTTATCAGTGTTATCTGCAGGCTTATCGTCAGTAACATTAGCAGTTGAACTGTCATCTGCAGTCGTTTTATCGTTAGAATTGACATCTGCTGGAATAGTATTTTGCTCAGTTGCTTTATCTGCCTTGGGTGCCTGAACAATCGTGCCGCTTTGATCATTAGCTGGATCTACCGTCGCAGCTTTGGCTTGTTGCTGCGTCAATGCTAATCCGCAAACTAGTCCTACCACTGTCGTTGACACAATTAACCCGTTTTTCTTTTTAGTATTTTTCATTATTTTCTCTTTCTTAATATACGTAATAATAATTAATTTATCTTATTTTGTGTTATGTAAACACTAAAAAGTAAAATAAATACTTGTATAAATAAAATAAATGGTACCATGCAGATGGTTAGTCTTCACAGTACCATTCACTTGTTCTATATTAATTATGAATATTTAACTTCACTTATTTGCAGAATAGTATATTTCCACTTGTTCATTTTCACTATTTGCTGTTACTTCTTGACCGGTTACTGTTGCCTGACTTGGCGTATAACCAGTGATTGCTGGTACCTTGAATTCGTCCCAGCTGTCATTGTGCCAACTGCCATAGGTCTTTTCGCCCGTTATTTGGTCTAGGCTTACAGTTCGTCTGATAACCGCCACCTGATTATAAGTTTTAATGCTGCCATCAGGTTGGTGGACATTAATTGTTCTAGTAATAGTCTTCAGCTCCGTATTTTGAACTGACTTAGGATTAACCGAAACTTTGATAACTTGCTTTCCTGAACCGTCAACTTTAATACTTGGCTGTGGTGCTGCGGCTAGTTCATAGCCAGCTGGCGCATGATAGTTAGGCGTCAATGTATCGCCGGTGTAGCCAGTTATCTCCTGCGTACCAACGACTTTGCCACTAGCATCGACATATTGCACCGTGATTGTTTGTTCAATTGGGTCATAGTATATATCAATTGCCTGATCACCAGTCTGACTAGTAACTGTTTGGGCAGGTATTTCTTTAACGCTTGGATTATAACCAGCAAAAGCGGGTACTTCATGTGCTGTCCATTGTGCTGTCGTCCAATTGCCCCATGAAATTGAACCATTTGGCTTAATTATTACAGGTCTAGTAATCATTACCGTTTGCGCATCTGTCTTAGTTGAGCCATCTGGCTGATGAACGACAATCAAGCGCGTTACTGCCTTAGTTTGCGTTGTGTTAGCCGCTACTGTTTGCGTAACCCAGTCATAGGTTGTAACTTGATCACGGCCGGTTAATGACATTAACTCATCTGATGTATAACGCTTACCTTGTTCATAACCGCTAGTTGCCACCCAGTAAGGCGCAGTTATAATTCGATTAGAACCGGAAACAACGGTATTAACAGCAAGCACAGCAGGCAGTTTAACGTCAGAAGTTAACTTGGTTCCAGAACCCAGCACTAAGTGATTAAGTTTATTGCAACCGTCAAACATTCTTGACATATTTTTTACATTGCTAGTATTAAAATTGCTTAAATCTAAACTGGTTAAACTGCTGCAAACATAGAACATGTATCTCATATCTGTAACTTTAGATGTGTCAAAGTGGCTTAAATCTAAACTGATTAAACTGCTACAGCCGCTGAATGTACCAAACATATCTGTAACTTTAGACGTGTCAAAGTGACTTAAATCTAAACTAGTTAAACTCTTGCAGCCATAAAACATGTCATAAATATTTGTAACTTTAGATGTGTCAAAGTGACTTAAATCTAAATTAGGTAAACTGCTGCAACCATCGAACATGCCATCCATATCTGTAACCTTAGATGTGTCAAAATGACTTAAATCTAAACTGGTTAAACCGCTACAACCATCGAACATACTACCCATATCTGTAATATTAGATGTGTCAAAGTGGCTTAAATCCAAACTGACCAGATTTTTACATCCAAAAAACATGCAATACATATTTGTTGCATTAGCCGTATTGAAGCTGCTTATATTCAAAGTTGCTAAGTTATCACAGCCAAAAAACATCATCGCAAATCCAAGGTCTGTAACTTTTGCAGTATCAAAGCTACTTAAGTCTAAGGCGGATAGATTGCTGCAATCTTCAAACATGCGATACATATTTGTAACTTTAGATGTGTCAAAATGACTTAAATCTAAACTGGTCAAGCTAGAACATTCACCAAACATATCACGCATGTTTGTGACGTTAGCAGTATTAAGATTGCTTAAGCCCTCTATTGTAGTTAACTTGCTTAAGCCATAAAATAATCCACCTGATTCCTGATTAGCAACTACCCCTTGATCAATCTTAATTTTTGTTAACTGATCTTTAAAAGTACTGTTTAACTTGAGAATCCCGTTATATACAAAATCGCTATTAATCCATTTGGATTCGCCTAATGTACCAGCATGCAGATATAGCACATAGTCGTCACCCTCATGCTTATACTCCCATTTACTCGTACCCCATGTTCCTTGATCAATTACTTCTGGAGTTGTTGCCGCTTTTGCAATTGCAGTTTGCTTATTTGCATCTTCATTACTTGCACTGACATTTGAATCAGTGTCTTTATCAATAGTAGCTGCAGGCTTATCTTCCGTGACATTAGCAGGTGAATTATCATCTTTATCGGCATTTTCTTGGGAGTCAGATTCAGCTGGAAGAGTATTGGGCTCAGTTGCTTTATCTGCCTTGGGTGCCTGAACAATCGTGCTATTTTGCTCATTAGCTGAATCTACCGTTGCAGCCTTTGCTTGTTGCTGCGTTAATACTAAACCACAAACTAGTCCTACAACTGTAGTTGACACAATTAACCCATTTTTCTTTTTAGTATTTTTCATTATTATCCCTTTCTAAAAATTAGTACTTTGTTATATAAATATTTTTGTTATAACAAAGCCTTAAAATATTTTATTTACATATAAACTATTTTAATACAACTTTTTAAAAATAGAACCATATTCATAGAAAAATCACAATTTTTTTGAATTAATTTAGTTATCAAGCTTAAATATACTTATAAATCATAAAAATGTATAAACATTTATCAGCTTTTTCAATAAAACAGATATTAATTCAACAATTTAATTTAAGCAAAAAAAGACCGCAATTGAATTGCGGTCTTTTCGAAAAAGGTAGGAGTGGATGTTAATCCTTTTTTAATATACCATAAATTTCTAAGAAAAAGCAACATTATTTATATTATTTAAATCAATCCAAATACCAGAAATTACTATTTCATCTATCTGATACCCTTGTACGAAACCGACAATATCTGGTTGTACTTTCCCCTCAATATCAAGTTCCTTAAGTTGAACTGAAACTTGGCGATGGTTAGCATAAGCATTCATTAAAATTTTACTAACTTCTTCTACCGTCATCGGCTCTTTTTTATGATAAATAATTGAACGTTGCCGATTGTCTTTATTCATAGTTGCTGTATGATCACTTAAAAAGAAACCCTGCCATTTTTTCATGCCCCGATCTTGATAAGTTTTAAAAAAATTATCAAGAATCTGGTCGAATTCTTCTTGATTAAATTTTTTATTCATTTTCCCTCTCTTTATTACGAACATACGTTTAAAATAATTATAAAACAAATTATTGAATTAGTAAATTTTTTCTAGCATCACAAATTAAAGATTAGACCAAAAGAAGCCCCTACCTCTTATGAGATAGGAGCTTCTTTCTTCTTGGGTTATTTAGCTAACCTTTATTTTTATTCAAAGGCTGTTTGCTTAATAAATTCATCGTTACCGATTGCGTAGTAAGCTTTGCCCTTAATAACAACTATATCACCGTAAGTCTGAACAGTTTCGCCTTTCTTCATTGCAGGCTTACTTGTCTTGTTACCGTACTTATTGTAAATAGCTGCCTTAGTAGTTAATTTACGAGCCGTTCCTGTAACATTATCACTTGCTACATATTGACCGTTAGCAATTTCAACAAATTGACGACCATCAATTGTCTTAGTATCGCCAGCTGTAATCTTGGAACCAGCTTTAAGAACTACTTGGTTAATTCTCTTGCCATCACCATTATATACATAAGCATCATGTTCAAGAACAGCATTTGAAGTTACGCCATCTGCGATAACGTTATTTGCTTCTTTTCTAGCTGTCTTAAAGTTAGCTGCCTTAACATAACGATTAGTACCAACAATGTAGTAAGACTTGCCGTGAATTGAAACTGGATCGCCGTAAGTACCAACCTTACTGTTCTTCTTCAGTAGTTTAGTACCTACACGCTTACCATTCTGGTTATAAACAAATGCATTGTGCTTCAATGTCCGCTTCTGCTCTTTAAAGTTATTAGCAGCAACATATAGACCATTATCAGTCAGGTAGAATTCACGACCACCAATATTAGTAGCTTCACCAAAGGTAGAAATTGTTGAACCCTTCTTAGCAACTAATAAGTTGGCACGTTTACCATCCTTGTCATAGAAGTATGCATTATGTTTAAGCTTCCGATCTGTTGCTTGAGCTGCATCAGCACCAGCACCAGCGCCGGCAGTTTCTGCAGCAGTACCTTGACCAGTAGCAGAATCACTGCCAGTTGAGCCTGTAACAGTAGCGCCAGCACCACCAGTACTTGTAGAGCCTTGTGAACTTGAACCAGAACCGTTAGAGCCGGAACCATTGCTGCCTGAACCGTTTGAGCCTGAGCCATTTGAACCTGAACCATTTGAGTCAGAACCATTTGAGCCTGAGCCATTTGAGTCAGAACCGTTGGAGCCGGAACCATTGCTGCCTGAACCATTTGATCCTGAGCCATTTGATCCTGAACCGTTGGAGCCAGAACCATTTGAGTCAGAACCGTTGGAGCCGGAACCATTTGAGCCTGAGCCATTTGAGCCGGAACCATTGCTGCCTGAACCATTTGATCCTGAGCCATTTGAGTCAGAACCGTTGGAGCCGGAACCGTTAGATCCTGAACCATTACTGTCGGAGCCGTTGGAGCCTGAGCCATTTGAGCCAGAACCGTTGGAGCCGGAACCATTGCTGCCTGAACCATTAGATCCTGAGCCGTTGGAGCCGGAACCATTGCTGCCGGAACCATTGCTGCCAGAACCATTTGAGCCTGAGCCGTTGGAGCCGGAACCATTGCTGCCTGAGCCATTTGAGCCAGAACCGTTGGAGCCGGAACCATTGCTGCCTGAACCGTTGGATCCTGAACCATTACTGTCGGAGCCGTTGGAGCCTGAGCCGTTTGATCCTGAACCATTCGAGCCTGAGCCATTTGATCCTGAGCCGTTGGAGTCTGAGCCATTTGATCCTGAACCATTGCTGCCTGAACCATTTGATCCTGAGCCGTTGGAGCCTGAACCATTTGATCCTGAGCCGTTGGAGCCTGAACCATTGCTGCCGGAACCGTTAGATCCTGAGCCATTTGATCCGGAACCATTGCTGCCTGAACCGTTGGATCCTGAACCATTTGAACCGGAACCATTGCTGCCTGAACCATTTGAGTCAGAACCATTTGATCCTGAACCATTGCTGCCGGAACCGTTGGATCCTGAGCCATTTGAACCGGAACCATTGCTGCCTGAACCATTTGAGTCAGAACCGTTGGATCCTGAGCCATTAGATCCTGAACCATTCGAGCCTGAGCCATTTGAGTCAGAACCGTTAGATCCTGAGCCATTTGAGTCAGAGCCATTGCTGCCTGAACCATTTGAGCCAGAGCCGTTAGATCCTGAACCGTTGGAGCCTGAGCCATTTGAACCAGAACCGTTGGAGTCAGAACCATTTGATCCTGAACCATTGCTGCCGGAACCGTTGGAGCCTGAGCCATTTGATCCTGAACCATTGCTGCCGGAACCATTTGAGTCAGAACCGTTGGAGCCTGAACCATTAGATCCGGAACCATTTGATCCTGAGCCATTTGATCCTGAACCATTCGAGTCAGAACCGTTGGAGCCGGAACCGTTAGATCCTGAACCGTTGGATCCTGAGCCATTTGAGTCAGAACCATTTGATCCTGAACCATTGCTGCCTGAGCCATTTGATCCTGAACCGTTGGAGTCAGAACCATTTGATCCTGAACCATTGCTGCCTGAGCCATTTGAGCCAGAACCGTTGGATCCTGAACTGTTGGATCCTGAACCATTGCTGCCGGAACCGTTGGAGCCTGAGCCATTTGATCCTGAACCATTTGAGCCAGAACCGTTGGAGCCTGAGCCATTTGAACCGGAACCATTGCTGCCTGAACCATTTGAGTCAGAACCGTTGGATCCTGAGCCATTAGATCCTGAACCATTCGAGCCTGAGCCATTTGAGTCAGAACCGTTAGATCCTGAGCCATTTGAGTCAGAGCCATTGCTGCCTGAACCATTTGAGCCAGAGCCGTTAGATCCTGAACCGTTGGAGCCTGAGCCATTTGAACCAGAACCGTTGGAGTCAGAACCATTTGATCCTGAACCATTGCTGCCGGAACCGTTGGAGCCTGAGCCATTTGATCCTGAACCATTGCTGCCGGAACCATTGGAGTCAGAACCGTTTGAGCCTGAACCATTTGATCCGGAACCATTTGATCCTGAGCCATTTGATCCTGAACCATTCGAGTCAGAACCGTTTGAGCCTGAACCATTTGATCCTGAACCATTCGAGTCAGAACCGTTTGAGCCTGAACCATTTGATCCTGAACCATTGCTGTCGGAACCATTGGAGTCAGAACCGTTAGATCCTGAACCGTTGGATCCTGAGCCATTTGAGTCAGAACCATTTGATCCTGAACCATTGCTGCCTGAGCCATTTGAGCCAGAACCGTTGGATCCTGAACCATTGCTGCCTGAACCGTTTGATCCTGAGCCATTTGAGTCAGAGCCATTGCTGCCTGAACCATTTGAGCCAGAACCGTTGGATCCTGAACCATTGCTGCCGGAACCGTTGGAGCCTGAGCCATTTGAGTCAGAGCCATTGCTGCCTGAACCATTTGAGCCAGAACCGTTGGATCCTGAACCATTGCTGCCGGAACCGTTTGATCCTGAGCCATTTGATCCTGAACCGTTGGAGCCTGAGCCATTTGAGTCAGAACCGTTGGAGCCTGAACCATTTGATCCTGAACCATTTGATCCTGAACCATTGCTGCCGGAACCATTTGAGTCAGAACCGTTAGATCCTGAACCGTTGGATCCTGAGCCATTTGAGTCAGAACCATTTGATCCTGAACCATTGCTGCCTGAGCCATTTGATCCTGAACCGTTGGAGTCAGAACCATTTGATCCTGAACCATTACTGCCTGAGCCATTTGATCCTGAACCGTTTGAGCCTGAACCATTTGAGTCAGAGCCATTGTTGCCTGAACCATTTGAGCCAGAACCGTTTGATCCTGAGCCATTTGATCCTGAACCGTTTGAGCCTGAGCCATTTGAGTCAGAACCATTTGAACCGGAACCATTGCTGCCTGAGCCATTTGAGTCAGAACCGTTAGATCCTGAACCATTTGAGTCAGAGCCATTGTTGCCTGAACCATTTGAGCCAGAACCGTTGGATCCTGAACCATTGCTGCCCGAGCCATTGGAACCTGAGCCGTTGGAGTCTGAACCATTTGAACCGGAACCATTCGAGCCTGAACCATTTGAGTCAGAGCCATTGTTGCCTGAACCATTTGAGCCAGAACCGTTTGATCCTGAGCCATTTGAGTCAGAACCATTTGAACCGGAACCATTATTATTTTTACCAAATGAATTAATTACTTTTGAAGCATCGGCCATAACAATTAGTAATTCTTCATTAGATTTGGCAGCATCAGCTTTATCTTGAAATTCTTTTACAGCTTGATCAATCTTATCCTTGGCTGCTTTTTTATCGCTGTCACTTAACTCGGATTTATCAATGGCCTTTTTAGCATCTTCACCCATTTGTTTGATTTGATCTTTAGCTACAGACTTATCTTTTTGGAATTGAGCCTGGTTATCTGCATCAGTTGTTATCTGAGTTACATTCGCAGTTCCATCAGACTTAGCCTTTTCAATTCCATCAGCATCAGTTGCTTTATCAACAGCATCTTTGGCTGCAGCTGCGGCATCATCAACTGCTTTATTCGCAGCAGCTTTTTGCTCATTAGTTAAATTCAAATCTTGAGAAATCTTGTTCTTAGCTGTATTAGCTGCGGCATCAATTGCATCCTTAGCAGCTTGCTTTTGATCGTCAAGAGTAATAACTGGTTTTTGAGCTACATCAATTCCAGCAATACCAGCTGCTTTACCATTATTAATGTCTTCAGCATCTTTGGCCTTGTTAATTGAATCTTTAGCTGCAGCTGCGGCATCATCAATAGCTTGTTTTTCTTTAGTCTTTTCTGCAGCAGTCTTAGATTGATCTTTGTCAACCTTATCTTTAGCTGCAGTAGCTGCATCAGTAATTGCTTGAATAGCATCAGACTTTTGACTTTCAAATGGCTTACCAGGAATGTACTGTGCATCGATTGCTTCAACACCAGCATTCATCTTACTGTTAACAGTTGTAGCATCTTCCGCACGATCAATTGCATTCTTAGCTTTATTTGCTTCTAGATCAACATTAGCTATTTGCTTCGACTTTTCAGCTGCGGTTAAGCTTGCATCACTATTAATTCTCTTTCTGATAATTAATGCTTCATCATCAATTGAATCTTTAGCACTTTGCTTTTGTCCTGCTAATTCAATAGCACTATTAGCTTTAACCACATCATTAATTGCGATTGCGCTATCGGAGATAGCTTTACTAATTTCATCAGAACCAACTGCTACTCTAACTGCTTCCTTGCCCTTAGCTGCGGCATCATCAATTGCTTGGTTTGCCTTTGCCTTCTGAGCATCAGTAACATTCTTAGATTGTGCAATCTTATCCTTTGCAGCTGTAGCCGCATCGTCAATTGCTTTAACAGCTGCATTCTTTTGATCTGCAATTGACTTACCTGGAATATATTGAGCATCAATTGCTGCAATTCCAACTGCCTGTTTATCAGCTACTTCTTGAGCATCTACTGCACGATCAATTGCATTTGTAGCTTTATCTGCTTCTAACTTAACATTAGATATCTGAACTTGCTTCTCATCATTAGTCAAAGTTGGATCAGCAGATATAGCATTTTCAATTGCAGCTGCTTCAGTAGCAATTTGATCCTTAGCATTTTGCTTCAAAGCCTTTAGGTCAGCTGCACTATTAGCTTTAACTACGGCATTAATTGCATCAATACCATCAGAAACAGCTTGGCTAATTCCTTGAGCGTCTTGAGCTGCATTAATTACTGACTTAGCACTGTTGACTGCATCATCAACTGCTTGATTTGCCTTAGCTTTATCTTCAGGAGTAACGTTCTTAGATTGTGCAATCTTATCTTTTGCTGCAGCAGCGGCATCATCAAGAGCCTTCGCAGCACTAGCTTTTTGATCTGGAAGTGATTTACCAGGTACATATTGCGCATCAATTGCATTAATTCCAGCAACTTCTTTATCACTTATTTCTTGTGAAGTCTTAGCACGATCAATTGCATTCTTAGCTTTTTGCAATTCAGAATCAACATTAGCAATTTGAGTTGCTCGAGCAGACTCATCAAGTGAAGTATCTTTGTTGATAATACCAGTGATTGTAGCTGCCTCTTGGTCAAGCTTATCTTTAGCATCCTTCTTTTGTGAATCAAGATCAGTACCAGATAAGTGCTGAGCGTGAAGTGCTGTAATTCCCTTAGCATATTCAACTTGAACTGCTTGAGCATTAACTGCTCCATCAATTCTGTCAATTGCTTTTTGGGCTTGAGCTTCTACAGCCTTAACTTGATCCGCTTTAGTCTTGTCATCAAGAACTGGATCACTATTAATCGCAGCCTTTACAATTTCAGCTTCGTCTCTAATTAATTGCTTAGCGTATTCTTTTTGCTCAGCTAATGTAAATGGATTACTTACATATTTAGAATCAATTATGGTAATACCACGATCACGTGAATTCTTAACGCCCTGAGCGTTTGTTGCAGTATCAATACTTTGCTTTGCTCTAGTAGCAGCGGCATCAACAGCTGCAGCTTGATCAGCCTTGGTCTTATCATCAAGTGTTGGGTCTTTAGCAATCCAACCCTTAATCTTAAGTGCCTCTTCATCAATTCGATCCTTAGCATCTTGCTTTTGATCATCAAGTGTTGTATCGCTTGGTACATAATCATTATCAATTGCGGTAATACCATTATTAGTTTCATTGATAACAGTTTGAGCATTTGCAGCAGTATCAATCTTATCCTTAGCTGCCTTAGCATCGGCATCGACTTGTGCCTTTTGAGCTGCCTTTTCTTCGTTAGTCAAAGTAGGATCTGTCGTGATTGAATTCTTGATAAGTTTAGCTTCTTGATCAATTCTGTCTTTAGCAGTCTGCTTTTGTTCATCAAGTGTAACGGCACCTGGTTGGTGATCATCATCGATCGCTGTGATACCCGCCTTGAGTTCGTCTTTAACTCCTTGTGCATTCGCAGCAGTATCAATCTTATCCTTAGCTACTTTAGAATCGGCATCTACCTTAGCTTTTTGTGCTGCCTTTTCAGAACTAGTTAAAGTTTCATCATTATCGATGTCATTCTTGATGTTAACAGCTTCTTGATCAATTCTGTCCTTAGCACTCTGCTTTTGCTCATCAAGTGAAGCCGTATTTGGTACATGATCATTATCAATTGCAGTAATACCTGCTTTGAGTTCATCCTTAACTTCTTGAGCATTCTCAGCATTATCAATATTAGTCTTAGCTATCTTAGCATCTGAATCAACCTTAGCTTTTTGCTTCGACTTTTCAGCTGTTGTTAAGCTGTCATCATTATCGATGTCATTCTTAATATTAACGGCTTCTTGATCAATCTTGTCTTTAGCAGTTTGCTTTTGATCAGGTAATGAAACTGTATTGGACACATGGTCAGATTCAATCTGCTTAATGCCATCATTACGCGCATCTTCAACACCTTGAGCATTTAATGCATCTTCAATATTCTGCTTTGCAATAGTAGCATCAGTATCAACCTTAGCCTTTTGCTTGGTCTTTTCAGCCGTTGTTAAAGTTTCATCATTATCAATAGCATTCTTAATTTCAACTGCTTTTTGATCAATCTTATCCTTAGCAATCTTCTTTTGGTCTTCCAAAGAAGTTGTGTTTGGTACGTGATCGTTTCTAATTGCTTCTTCACCAGCATTAAGAGCATCAAGTATACCTTGCGCATCAGCTGCCTTGTCAATGTTACCCTTAGCTATCTGGGCATCGCTATCAACTTTGGCCTTTTGAGCTGTCTTCTCAGAGGTTGTTAGCGTTGGATCTTTATCAATTTCACCCTTAACTTGAGTAGCTATCTGATCAATCTTATCCTTAGCTGTTTGCATTTGGTCATCCAGTTTAGTACCTGGTTGGTAGGCCTTTTCAATTGCTGGCTTACCAGTGGCTACTGCGCTGTTAATAGCATCAGCTGTTTTAGCTGCATCAATTGCGGCATTAGCCGTATCGCGCTCATCGCCTGCTGTCTTCAGCTGTGCGGCCTTTTGGTCTTTCGATAAGGTCGGATCGCCGTTTATCTTCGCTGCCGTGTCAGTATAAGCTTGCGCAATTATTTTCTTCGCATCTGTTATCTGTTGACTCAGATCTGTACCTGGCTGGTAGGAGTTTTCAATTGCTGGCTTACCAGTGGCTACTGCGCTGTTAATAGCATCAGCTGTTTTAGCTGCATCAATTGCGGCATTAGCCGTATCGCGCTCATCGCCTGCTGTCTTCAGCTGTGCGGCCTTTTGATCTTTCGATAAGGTCGGATCGCCGTTTATCTTCGCTGCCGTGTCAGTATAAGCTTGCGCAATTATTTTCTTCGCATCTGTTATCTGTTGACTCAGATCTGTACCTGGCTGGTAGGCCTTTTCAATTGCTGGCTTACCAGTGGCTACTGCGCTGTTAATAGCATCAGCTGTTTTAGCTGCATCAATTGCGGCATTAGCCGTATCGCGCTCATCGCCTGCTGTCTTCAGCTGTGCGGCCTTTTGATCTTTCGATAAGGTCGGATCGCCGTTTATCTTCGCTGCCGTGTCAGTATAAGCTTGCGCAATTATTTTCTTCGCATCTGTTATCTGTTGACTCAGATCTGTACCTGGCTGGTAGGAGTTTTCAATTGCTGGCTTACCAGTGGCTACTGCGCTGTTAATAGCATCAGCTGTTTTAGCTGCATCAATTGCGGCATTAGCCGTATCGCGCTCATCGCCTGCTGTCTTCAGCTGTGCGGCCTTTTGATCTTTCGATAAGGTCGGATCGCCGTTTATCTTCGCTGCCGTGTCAGTATAAGCTTGCGCAATTATTTTCTTCGCATCTGTTATCTGTTGACTCAGATCTGTACCTGGCTGGTAGGAGTTTTCAATTGCTGGCTTACCAGTGGCTACTGCGCTGTTAATAGCGTCAGCTGTTTTAGCTGCATCAATTGCGGCATTAGCCTTATCACGCTCATCGCCTGCTGTCTTCAGCTGTGCGGCCTTTTGATCTTTCGATAAGGTCGGATCGCCGTTTATCTTCGCTGCCGTGTCAGTATAAGCTTGCGCAATTATTTTCTTCGCATCTGTTATCTGTTGACTCAGATCTGTACCTGGCTGGTAGGAGTTTTCAATTGCTGGCTTACCAGTGGCTACTGCGCTGTTAATAGCGTCAGCTGTTTTAGCTGCATCAATTGCGGCATTAGCCTTATCGCGCTCATCGCCTGCTGTCTTCAGCTGTGCGGCCTTTTGATCTTTCGATAAGGTCGGATCGCCGTTTATCTTCGCTGCCGTGTCAGTGTAAGCTTGCGCAATTATTTTCTTCGCATCTGTTATCTGTTGACTCAGATCTGTACCTGGCTGGTAGGAGTTTTCAATTGCTGGCTTACCAGTGGCTACTGCGCTGTTAATAGCATCAGCTGTTTTAGCTGCATCAATTGCGGCATTAGCCGTATCGCGCTCATCGCCTGCTGTCTTCAGCTGTGCGGCCTTTTGATCTTTCGATAAGGTCGGATCGCCGTTTATCTTCGCTGCCGTGTCAGTATAAGCTTGCGCAATTATTTTCTTCGCATCTGTTATCTGTTGACTCAGATCTGTACCTGGCTGGTAGGAGTTTTCAATTGCTGGCTTACCAGTGGCTACTGCACTGTTAATAGCGTCAGCTGTTTTAGCTGCATCAATTGCGGCATTAGCCTTATCACGCTCATCGCCTGCTGTCTTCAGCTGTGCGGCCTTTTGATCTTTCGATAAGGTCGGATCGCCGTTTATCTTCGCTGCCGTGTCAGTATAAGCTTGCGCAATTATTTTCTTCGCATCTGTTATCTGTTGACTCAGATCTGTACCTGGCTGGTAGGCCTTTTCAATTGCTGGCTTACCAGTGGCTACTGCGCTGTTAATAGCATCAGCTGTTTTAGCTGCATCAATTGCGGCATTAGCCTTATCACGCTCATCGCCTGCTGTCTTCAGCTGTGCGGCCTTTTGATCTTTCGATAAGGTCGGATCGCCGTTTATCTTCGCTGCCGTGTCAGTATAAGCTTGCGCAATTATTTTCTTCGCATCTGTTATCTGTTGACTCAGATCTGTACCTGGCTGGTAGGAGTTTTCAATTGCTGGCTTACCAGTGGCTACTGCGCTGTTAATAGCATCAGCTGTTTTAGCTGCATCAATTGCGGCATTAGCCGTATCGCGCTCATCGCCTGCTGTCTTCAGCTGTGCGGCCTTTTGGTCTTTCGATAAGGTCGGATCGCCGTTTATCTTCGCTGCCGTGTCAGTATAAGCTTGCGCAATTATTTTCTTCGCATCTGTTATCTGTTGACTCAGATCTGTACCTGGCTGGTAGGAGTTTTCAATTGCTGGCTTACCAGTGGCTACTGCACTGTTAATAGCGTCAGCTGTTTTAGCTGCATCAATTGCGGCATTAGCCGTATCGCGCTCATCGCCTGCTGTCTTCAGCTGTGCGGCCTTTTGGTCTTTCGATAAGGTCGGATCGCCGTTTATCTTCGCTGCCGTGTCAGTATAAGCTTGCGCAATTATTTTCTTCGCATCTGTTATCTGTTGACTCAGATCTGTACCTGGCTGGTAGGAGTTTTCAATTGCTGGCTTACCAGTGGCTACTGCGCTGTTAATAGCATCAGCTGTTTTAGCTGCATCAATTGCGGCATTAGCCGTATCGCGCTCATCGCCTGCTGTCTTCAGCTGTGCGGCCTTTTGATCTTTCGATAAGGTCGGATCGCCGTTTATCTTCGCTGCCGTGTCAGTATAAGCTTGCACAATTATTTTCTTCGCATCTGTTATCTGTTGACTCAGATCTGTACCTGGCTGGTAGGAGTTTTCAATTGCTGGCTTACCAGTGGCTACTGCGCTGTTAATAGCATCAGCTGTTTTAGCTGCATCAATTGCGGCATTAGCCGTATCGCGCTCATCGCCTGCTGTCTTCAGCTGTGCGGCCTTTTGATCTTTCGATAAGGTCGGATCGCCGTTTATCTTCGCTGCCGTGTCAGTATAAGCTTGCGCAATTATTTTCTTCGCATCTGTTATCTGTTGACTCAGATCTGTACCTGGCTGGTAGGAGTTTTCAATTGCTGGCTTACCAGTGGCTACTGCGCTGTTAATAGCGTCAGCTGTTTTAGCTGCATCAATTGCGGCATTAGCCGTATCGCGCTCATCGCCTGCTGTCTTCAGCTGTGCGGCCTTTTGATCTTTCGATAAGGTCGGATCGCCGTTTATCTTCGCTGCCGTGTCAGTATAAGCTTGCGCAATTATTTTCTTCGCATCTGTTATCTGTTGACTCAGATCTGTACCTGGCTGGTAGGAGTTTTCAATTGCTGGCTTACCAGTGGCTACTGCGCTGTTAATAGCATCAGCTGTTTTAGCTGCATCAATTGCGGCATTAGCCGTATCACGCTCATCGCCTGCTGTCTTCAGCTGTGCGGCCTTTTGATCTTTCGATAAGGTCGGATCGCCGTTTATCTTCGCTGCCGTGTCAGTATAAGCTTGCGCAATTATTTTCTTCGCATCTGTTATCTGTTGACTCAGATCTGTACCTGGCTGGTAGGAGTTTTCAATTGCTGGCTTACCAGTGGCTACTGCGCTGTTAATAGCGTCAGCTGTTTTAGCTGCATCAATTGCGGCATTAGCCTTATCGCGCTCATCGCCTGCTGTCTTCAGCTGTGCGGCCTTTTGGTCTTTCGATAAGGTCGGATCGCCGTTTATCTTCGCTGCCGTGTCAGTATAAGCTTGCGCAATTATTTTCTTCGCATCTGTTATCTGTTGACTCAGATCTGTACCTGGCTGGTAGGAGTTTTCAATTGCTGGCTTACCAGTGGCTACTGCGCTGTTAATAGCATCAGCTGTTTTAGCTGCATCAATTGCGGCATTAGCCGTATCGCGCTCATCGCCTGCTGTCTTCAGCTGTGCGGCCTTTTGGTCTTTCGATAAGGTCGGATCGCCGTTTATCTTCGCTGCCGTGTCAGTATAAGCTTGCGCAATTATTTTCTTCGCATCTGTTATCTGTTGACTCAGATCTGTACCTGGCTGGTAGGAGTTTTCAATTGCTGGCTTACCAGTGGCTACTGCGCTGTTAATAGCATCAGCTGTTTTAGCTGCATCAATTGCGGCATTAGCCGTATCGCGCTCATCGCCTGCTGTCTTCAGCTGTGCGGCCTTTTGATCTTTCGATAAGGTCGGATCGCCGTTTATCTTCGCTGCCGTGTCAGTATAAGCTTGCGCAATTATTTTCTTCGCATCTGTTATCTGTTGACTCAGATCTGTACCTGGCTGGTAGGAGTTTTCAATTGCTGGCTTACCAGTGGCTACTGCGCTGTTAATAGCATCAGCTGTTTTAGCTGCATCAATTGCGGCATTAGCCGTATCGCGCTCATCGCCTGCTGTCTTCAGCTGTGCGGCCTTTTGATCTTTCGATAAGGTCGGATCGCCGTTTATCTTCGCTGCCGTGTCAGTATAAGCTTGCGCAATTATTTTCTTCGCATCTGTTATCTGTTGACTCAGATCTGTACCTGGCTGGTAGGAGTTTTCAATTGCTGGCTTACCAGTGGCTACTGCACTGTTAATAGCGTCAGCTGTTTTAGCTGCATCAATTGCGGCATTAGCCTTATCGCGCTCATCGCCTGCTGTCTTCAGCTGTGCGGCCTTTTGATCTTTCGATAAGGTCGGATCGCCGTTTATCTTCGCTGCCGTGTCAGTATAAGCTTGCGCAATTATTTTCTTCGCATCTGTTATCTGTTGACTCAGAGCAGTACCCGGTTGGTAGGAGTTTTCAATTGCTGGCTTACCAGTGGCTACTGCGCTGTTAATAGCATCAGCTGTTTTAGCTGCATCAATTGCGGCATTAGCCGTATCACGCTCATCGCCTGCTGTCTTCAGCTGTGCGGCCTTTTGATCTTTCGATAAGGTCGGATCGCCGTTTATCTTCGCTGCCGTGTCAGTATAAGCTTGCGCAATTATTTTCTTCGCATCTGTTATCTGTTGACTCAGAGCAGTACCCGGTTGGTAGGAGTTTTCAATTGCTGGCTTACCAGTGGCTACTGCGCTGTTAATAGCATCAGCTGTTTTAGCTGCATCAATTGCGGCATTAGCCGTATCACGCTCATCGCCTGCTGTCTTCAGCTGTGCGGCCTTTTGATCTTTCGATAAGGTCGGATCGCCGTTTATCTTCGCTGCCGTGTCAGTATAAGCTTGCGCAATTATTTTCTTCGCATCTGTTATCTGTTGACTCAGAGCAGTACCCGGTTGGTAGGAGTTTTCAATTGCTGGCTTACCAGTGGCTACTGCGGTATTAACAGCGTCGGCATCTTGAGCATTATCGATTGCGGTAATGGCCGCATCATGCGCTGAGCTTGCCGCCTTCAGCTGGTCGTTCTTCACAGCTTGGGTTAAAGTAGGATCGTTGTTTATATTATTAACTGTCTCCTTATACACTGCTTCAATGTCAGCATACGCATCTGTCTTTTGCTCACTTAACGGCTTAATATCTTTAATACCGTTTTCATAAGCTTTCTCCATGGCCGCTATACCACTATTTTTAGCATTCTCTACTAGGCTTGGAGTATTTGTAGCTGCTTGGTTAATTTTATCTCTAGCTGCATTATATGCGTCATCAACAAGCTTTTTCACTGCATCCTTTTGATCTTTAGTCAAATCTTTATTTCCGGCAATTGTACCAGTAACTGGGTCAGTTAGCTTATTGTACTTATCTTCCAGTTCATTTAAAGCACTATTTTTATCCAGAGGTGCATAAACATACTTAAGTGAATACTTTTGATCAGCAGGCAGGTTGGTTTGATCTGGCATTTCAAAGGTATCACCAGCTTTAACCGTCTTACCGTTTAACTCAATGTGATCAAGTTGCGAGTTAATTGCTTCTGGAGCTTCTGGAACAGTTATTGTTTGACCAGTCACACCAGTAACAGTTACCGGATTTATAGGACTAACAGCAGCATTACCTAGATCAACGAAACTTACTGGAATAGTCTGCTGGTTACCTTCAACAAAGATAGTAACTAACGGATTATTATCAGTAACTTGAGTTGTTGTCGGTTGCTTGCCATCAGTTGCAGCTTGGGTTGAATAATGGTAACCAGCTGGAACATTATCAGTCTTGTAGTACTTGTTAGTCCAGTCGATGGTGTTACCGTAGTTAGCTGGTGTTACACCACCAACAGCTTCAGTACCAGTTCTACCTGAAAGTGGTGAAGTCAATACTCGGTTGGTCTTGTAATCAACGTATTGGTAGCTAACCTTTTGCGGTGCACCGTAGACATAAATCTTATAAATGTAATCAAAGTGATTAGGATCTTTATCATCATCATCTGTGTGCATTGGTACTGTACCAACATATGCTTGACCTGTTAATTCATCACCATCATCATCAGTACTGATTGGATTACCGCCACTTTGCTTATCCTTTTTTGCACCAGCATAGACCTGATTACCTAATGCCCACATATAGCCTTTAGGCATTAAAGCATTAACATATTTGTCTGTAATGAAAGGAATACTTTGACCAACAAAGTTATCATTATCATTGATACCTATATCGATAGGTTTATCAGATAATGGTTTGCCATTTTGATCAACATATTGAACTCCGACCCTACCAACACTAACGGCAAGAGTTTGAATTTCTCGTGTACCACCTTGAATAATGTTGGATGGACTTGAAGGAGTACCCGGTTGGGCATTTATAGGAATAATATAAGCATTCCCACCTTTTACAGTCATTTCCGCAAATTGCAATGTATTATCAGCTGGGTTGGTTTTTTGCGAATTCGTATTTAACCAAGTACTTATCTTTGAATTGTTTAGAGTTACGCTACCACTACCAGTTATAATATTTCCTGGGCGGGCTGGATTTCCTGACCCATTATTGACAGCAAAGTGGAGACTTTTTGGTGACGTAAATACTACACTGGAGGTACCGGCCACTGAAATAATTGAGTTAATATTGTTTTGATTAATATCTAACTTTGCACCAGGAGCAAATGTAGCCTTTTGATTATTTCGGAGACTTATTGCATTGGGCATAGTAGAAACGGGCACTGTTAAATCAAAATTCTGTCCGAAATCGTAAGTTCCATTAGGATCTTGAGTATAAGTGGTGTCTAAAAAGTATTGAAAACCAGATTGCTTCCAAGTTACGTTATCCCCAACTTTAACTTTATCAATATTCTTATACAAAGCTGGGAAATTAGCAGTTCGATTATTAAAAACATATGCTTCGTTAACTGAACCGTTACCCATAGAAAATGAATTGCCGTAACCAATGCTGTTAGGGGTAGTATTTTGGTAATCGTACCAAAACTCTGAGTTAGGAGTTGATCCTGCTACACGGTTCATCCTAATGGAACTATTATTAGCCATTTCTATTTTTGTAACATATCTAGTAACTTCATCAGAAATATTGAAAGTATTTTTACCAGAGAATTTAACATAAGCATACCCAGCAGTTATTGCATGACTAGGTGACATACAAGTAGTTGCTGACGTGTTAAATGCTCTAGGATCATCTGTAGTTAGTGTTATATTATCAAAATTGGCGGTTAAGCCTATCCCATTACGAGTGAAAACTAAGGAATGACCGTCCCAGCCATCACCGAACCCACTACCACTATTATATGATTGCTTATAAGTAGCATTAGTCAAAGTAACCGATGTTGGCGTATTGACACTAGTATTGTTAAAATAAAATGCGCCAAAATCCGTATTACCTAAATCAATAGTGTGTCCGTTACCATTAACTACAATATTAGTGCCAGCAGCACGCATTCCAAGTGTACCACCAGTTGTATAAGCTATATCGCTTGTTATATTGATATAGGTAACAGTTAAATCCTTCCAAGCGGCGCTCAGTTCTGCGTACGTTGAAACATTTGCCACTTTCGTTTTGTACTTATCAGGATTAGTAATTTGATCAGGTACCGGAATATTAACAGAAGTCTTAGTTTGACCTAATGGATTGTTTTTCAAATCTTCGTCAAACTTATTACGTCCACCATCTGGGTCGTTACCAACAGCAACAGTTTTGTCCCCATCGGTGTCAGCTGCTGTATCAATTCTTGGCGTTGCTTCATCTTGAGCAGTTACATCATTTGTACTTCTCTTGTCTACTGCCTTATTGTCTGAAGTACCTTCTACTTTAGTATTAGTAGTTGCATTATTTGCTGCAATTTTAGCAGAATCAGTTGCTGAATTTGCGGCAGAATCAGTTACAAGTGAACTGGTTGCTTCAGATTTATCAGTCTTAGCCGTAGTTGCAGCTACAGCTGCTGAATTATCATTAGTTGCAGTTACACCGTTAGAAGTTGATGCAGATTTGAAGAATGAACTCAAACCTTTATAAGTAGTAACGCCAACCTTCTTTGAAGCAGGTTTAACATTCTTACTTATTACAGGAGCTTTTTTGGTGCTCTTTTTAGCAGTTGACTTAGCTTTAGTAACAACTGAGCCTGGTTCATAAGCATTATCAATATTTGATACAGTCTCTTCAATAACCGCTTTAACATCAGCTAAATTAGCTGCTGCATCAACCTTAGTTTTGGCAGCAGTAACCAAGGCATCAACTTTTTTGACTTGTTGCGCCTTTTTGCTACTAGATAAGTTCAAATCAGAATTAATCTTTTCCTTAATAGTAGTAGCTTCAGTGTTAATAGTAGTAGAAGCATTTAATTTTGCATCTTCCAGCGACTTCGATTCGACAGTCTTTTGAAGGTCTTGATCTACTCCTTTTTGATCCTTTTGATTATCAATATCAGCGGCCTTTACGGGAGCAGTTGAACTACTTCCTAAGTAAATTCCACCGAGCATAAATGTTAATAAAGAATAGCTAACAAGCCATCCTTTTTTGCTTTTATGCATCTTATAATTTGTATTTTTCGTTTCTTCGATAAGATTCGAGTTTCTCTTCAAATTATACTCACCATTCTTTCATTTAATATATAACATTAATATATAACAAAAGTAGTTTAGCACATTTATCATGATGTATAAAGCTCTTTTTCAAATGATTTTATTAACAAAGTGGCTGCTATACCCCACTGTAAAGCGCTTTTCAAAAATGCAATAAATGATTTTTATAAGCTCTGTCTTTTTAAATAAGACAAAAGATTACCCGATTCAAAAAATTAATAAACCTTTATTTATCAAGTGATTTCATATACTAAAATCATTATTTTGGGTCAAGTTATTTAATTTTTGTGCTTATTTTAAATATTATTTTTTTCTTAATTGCAAAACTACTGTTATTTAAAATAATTAAAAATATTTACTGAATTTTTTTAGTTATTAATGAACCGTAATTATGTTTTTACTATCTTCATATACATTTAAATAATTGATTGTGTGATTAATCACCAATTGTAAATTGACTGATTCTTAATTTGATGAGTGTCAAATCCAGCGCAGAACACCGTTTTAGCGGATTTTTGCTTTAATTTAAGCTCCTTTTTGTTTTATGCCGTCCGCAAATAGCTAAGCAAAAAACTATAATAATTTTTAAGAAGAAATTATTTAGCCTAATAAAGAATTTTTATTAAATCGGAATTCAATTTACCGGACTTACCCCAATCTTAAAAACGTTATTTTGACAAGAAGAGTTTGTTATTTTTTATCTGGTTATTCAGCCCAAAAATTAAAAACGCACCCAGATAAAAGCGATCATTTCAATCGCCACTTGAAGAACATAAAATTATTACCTATAAATATATACTTAAAAGTGATTATTTACATTTATGATCTAAAGAAAAACACCAAGCTTACGGTAAGCTTGGTGTTCTCTATCTACTAAATATGCCTCGATTATTTGCAAAAATGGTAGTTCAATAATTATCTATGGATTATTTTACAACGCCTTTTTTTACAAATTTATTATTTCCAATTATATAAAATTCTTGGCCTCCTTTCTTGACTGGTTCGCCGTAGGTTTGAACAGTATCGTTCTTCTTCAATGTTTGCTTACCTATGCGTTGTCCATGTTGATCATAGACATACGCCTTAGTACTTAATTTACGAGCTGTACCCGTGACGTTGTCACTTGCTACATAATGACCCTTGCCAATTTCGATGAACTGACGTCCATCAATTGTCTTTGTTTCACCTGTAGCAAGTTGTGACCCCGCCTTAAGAACAACACGATTAATTCTCTTACCTTCATCATTATAGATATATGCATCATGTTCCAGAATTGCATTGGCTGTTACACCGTCGGCAACCACATTATTGGCTTCCTTAGCAGCAACTGCAAAGTTAGCTGCCTTAACGTAGCGATTACCAGTAGTAATGTAGTACTGCTTGCCCTTAATGGTAACAGGATCGCCATATGTCTTAACCTTAGTATTCTTCTTCAATAACTTAGTACTGATTCGTTTGCCCTTTGAACTATATAGGAATGCATTCTTCTTCAATAAACGTGTTTGTTCCTTGAAGTTGTTTACGGCAACGTACAAACCATTATCAGTTAGGTAGAAGTCTCGGCCATTAATACTTTCTTGCTTGTAAGTACTTATTACCGAACCTTTCTTAGCTACTAATAAGTTTGCCCGCTTACCATCCTTGTTATAGAAGTAGGCATTGTGGTTAAGTTTTCTGTCAACTGCATCACCGGTTTCTTCACCAGCAGTTGCAGCAGCTGTACCTTCACTAGTAGCTGGATTATTTACAGTTGAACCAGAACCGTTCGAGCCGGTACTTGTGCTTCCGGAACCATTTGAACTTCCTGAACCAGAACTGTTTGAGCCGCTGCCCGTGCTACCGGAGCCATTTGAACTTCCTGAGCCGGAACCATTAGATCCGTTTGAACCTGAGCCATTGCTGCCAGCACCATCGGAACCATTTGAACCGGAGCCATTGCCGTCAGAACCATTTGAACCGGAGCTATTAGAGCCAGCACCATCGGAACCATTTGAACCGGAGCCATTTGAGCCAGCATCGTCGGAACCATTTGAACCGGAGCCATTTGAGCCAGCACCGTCGGAACCATTTGAACCGGAGCCATTAGAGCCAGCACCATCGGAACCATTTGAACCTGAACCATTGCTGCCAGCTCCGTCTGAACCATTTGGAACAGAACCGTTGCTGCCAGCTCCGTCAGAACCATTTGAACCGGAGCCATTTGAGCCAGCACCATCGGAACCATTTGAACCGGAGCCATTTGAGCCAGCACCGTCGGAACCATTTGAACCGGAGCCATTTGAGCCAGCACCGTCAGAACCATTTGAACCTGAGCCATTTGAGCCAGCACCATCGGAACCATTTGAACCTGAGCCATTGCCGCCAGCACCGTCGGAACCATTTGAACCGGAGCCATTGCTGCCAGCTCCGTCTGAACCATTTGAACCGGAGCCATTAGAGCCAGCACCATCGGAACCGTTAGAATTGTTATTATTTGGAACAACAGTTACCAATCCGATTTCTTTATTCGTACGGTCAATTACTTGTAAGATCTCTTCAAAACTGTTTGCCTTGTCAATATTAGCTTTTCCGGCTTCAAGAATTTGATCAATCTTTTCCTTAGCACTTTGCTTTTCACCATCACTCACATTAGCTATATTATCAATTTTATTCTTAGCAGCTTGTGCACTGTCAATAATGATGGCCTTTGATTGATCCTTAAGCTTTTGCAAGTCTAATTCAGCCGTAATCTTGTCAATTGCGTTGATACCATCTTGCTTAGCTTTGTTAATTTCATCAGAATTGCTTGCTTTATCAATCGCATCCTTAGCTGCTGCAGCTGCATCATCTACAGCCTTATTAGCAGCAGCTTTTTGTTCGTTTGTTAAGCTTACATCCTGACTAATCTTGTTCTTAGCAGCATTAGCAGCATCGTCAATTTCCTTCTTAGCCGAGTTCTTTTGATCTTCCACTGTAGCAGTTGGCTTTTGCGCAATTTCTATTTCCGAAGTGCCTTCAATTTTAGCATTATTCACACCATCAGCATCCTTGGCTTTGTCGATTGCGTCTTTCGCTTTCGATACGGCATCATCAATCTTTTGCTTTTCATTAGCC
Source organism: Lactobacillus panisapium (assembly GCF_019469265.1). Lineage (NCBI taxonomy): Bacteria > Bacillati > Bacillota > Bacilli > Lactobacillales > Lactobacillaceae > Lactobacillus > Lactobacillus panisapium. The sequence goes on from NZ_CP048268.1 coordinate 1,613,416, forward strand.
TTCTCTTCAGCAGTCTTAGATTGATCTTTATCAATCTTATCTTTGGCTGCTGCAGCTGCATCATCTAGAGCTTTATTTGCTTCACTCTTTTGATCAGCAAGTGGCTTACCTGGAATGTATGCATTATCAATTGCAATGATACCGGCAGCTAAATTATCACTGATATCTTGTGCCTTGTTCGCACGATCAATAGCATTTTGTGCTTTACCAGCAGCTAATTCTGCATCAGCAATTTGTTTAGCCTTTTCTGATGAAACGAGGCTGACATCTTTACTAATTGCTTCCTTAATAGTAGTTAGTTCTTGCGTAATTGAATCCTTAGCTTTCTGCTTTTGGGTTTCTAATTCAGTACCTTTAAGGTGTTGAGCATGAATTGCAATAATACCATTATTGTATTCTTCTTGAACTGCTTGTGCATCTGGTGCTTGAGCAATCTTGTTAATTGCCTTTTGAACTTGAGCATCTACCGCCTTTGCCTGTTGCGCCTTAGTTTCAGTATCAAGTGCAGGATCGCTTTCAATTTGACCTTTGACAATTTCAGCTTCGTCCCTAATCAATTGCTGTGCATATTCTTTTTGCTCAGCTAAAGTAATTGGGTTGGTAACGTATTTAGAGTCAATATTCTTGATGCCACGATCAACTGCATTTTGTACTTCCTGAGCCGTAGTTGCAGCATCAATGCGATTCTTGGCTGTTTGAGCAGCAGCATCAACAGCAGCAACTTGGTCAGCTTTAGCCTTATCGGTTAATGAACGATCCTTTGCAATTAAGTCTTTAATTGTATCGGCTTCATCATCAATTCGATCTTTAGCATTAGACTTCTGAGCAGTTAGTGCAGTACCAGGTTTATAGGCATTTTCAATTCTATCATTACCCTTATTAACTGCATCCTGAACTTCTTGAGCTGTCTCAGCCTTATCGATCGCATCCTTAGCATCGGCCGCAGCCTTATCAGCATCTGCTTTTTGCTTCTCCTTTTCAGCATCAGTCAGATTCTTATCGGCATCGATCTTATCCTTAACGTCTTTAACCGTTTCGTTGATCTTATCCTTGGCTTTATCTTTTTGGTCAGTAATTACTGTACCAGGTTTATAAGCCGCATCAATCTTATCCTTGCCTTTATTGAGAGCATCTTGAACTTCTTGAGCTGACCCAGCCTTATCAATGGCATCTTTAGCCTCAGATACTGCCTTATCAACTTCAAGCTTTTGATCAGCCTTTTGCTTATCGGTCAAGTTCTTGTCAGCGTCAATCTTGTCTTTGACTTCTTTGCCCTTGTCATCAATCTGACCTTTAGCATCTGTCTTTTGACCACTGAGTGATGAACCTGGCTTATAGGCTGCATCAATGTTGGCTTTACCTGTAGTTACGGCATCTTCAACTGCTTGAGCTGTTTCGGCCTGATCAATCGCATTCTTAGCATCAGCTGCTGCCTGATCCACATCAGCTTTTTGATCAGCCTTTTGCTTATCAGTTAAGTTCTTATCGGCATCAATCTTGCCCTTAACTTCCTTGACCTTATCATCAATCTTGCTCTTAGCATCTGTCTTTTGACCGCCAATAGCGCTACCTGGCTTATAGGCTGCATCAATTTGATCTTTACCCTTGTTAATGGCATCTTGAACTTCTTGAGCAGTTTCAGCCTTGTTAATAGCATCCTTCGCATCAGCTGCAGCTTTATCTACCGCATCTTTTTGCTCTGATTTTTGCTTATCAGTCAGATTCTTGTCAGCGTCAATCTTGTCTTTAACTTCTTTTGCTTTGTCATCGATTTGACCTTTAGCTTCTGTCTTTTGATTACTGATATCACTACCCGGCTTGTAAGCTGCTTCAATATTGGCCTTACCAGTAGTTACAGCATCTTCAACTGCTTGAGCAGTTTCTGCTTTATCAATCGCATCCTTCGCATCAGTGACTGCTTTATCCACTGCCACCTTTTGGTCAGCCTTCTGCTTATCAGTCAGATTCTTATCAGAATCAATCTTGTCTTTGACTTCTTTGGCCTTGTCATCAATCTGACCTTTAGCGGCAGTCTTTTGACCACTGAGTGATGTACCCGGCTTGTAAGCTGCTTCAATCTGATCTTTACCAGTTGTCACAGCATCTTCGACTGCTTGGGCCGTTTCAGCCTTGTCAATCGCACCCTTCGCATCAGATGCTGCTTTATCAACGTCAGCTTTTTGATCAGCTTTTTGCTTATCAGTTAGGTTCTTGTCAGCGTCAATCTTATCCTTAACTTCCTTGGCCTTATCATCAATTTGGCCTTTGGCAGCAGTCTTTTGACCGCTAACTGGTGAACCAGGCTTGTAGGCTGCATCAATGTTGGCTTTACCTGTAGTTACAGCTTCTTCAACCGCTTGAGCTGTTTCAGCCTGATCAATCGCATCCTTCGCATCTGTTGCAGCCTTATCAACGGCCTCTTTTTGATCTGATTTCTGCTTATCAGTTAAGTTATTGTCGGCGTCAATCTTGCCCTTAACCTCTTTGGCCTTGTCATCAATTTGACCCTTTGCAGTAGTCTTTTGATTACTGATTGGCGTACCAGGTTTGTAGGCTGCATCAATATTAGCTTTACCAGTAGTTACAGCTTCTTCAACTGCCTGAGCTGTTTCGGCTTGATCGATCGCATTTTTAGCTTCAGTTACAGCTTGATCGACGTCAGCTTTTTGCTCTGTCTTCTGCTTATCAGTTAAGTTCTTATCGGCATCAATCTTACCCTTAACTTCTTTGGCCTTGTCATCAATTTGACCCTTTGCAGTAGTCTTTTGATTACTGATTGGCGTACCAGGTTTGTAGGCTGCATCAATGTTGGCTTTACCTGTAGTTACGGCATCTTCAATTGCTTGAGCTGTTTCAGCCTGATCAATCGCATCCTTCGCATCAGCTGCTGCTTTATCCAACGCATCTTTTTGCTCTGTCTTCTGCTTATCGGTCAAGTTCTTATCGGCCTCAATGTTGCCCTTAACTTCCTTGACCTTATCATCAATCTGACCTTTAGCATCCGTCTTTTGACCGGTTATAGAACTGCCTGGCTTGTAGGCTGCATCAATATTGGCTTTACCAGTAGTTACAGCTTCTTCAACTGCTTGGGCCGTTTCAGCCTGATCAATGGCATTTTTAGCATCAGTTACAGCTTGATCGACATCAGCTTTTTGATCAGCCTTTTGCTTATCGGTTAGGTTCTTATCGCCATCGATCTTGCCCTTAACCTCTTTAGCCTTATCGTCAATCTGACCTTTAGCATCTGTCTTTTGACCGGTTAAAGAACTACCAGGCTTGTAGGCTGCATCAATGTTGGCCTTACCTGTAGTTACGGCATCTTCAATCGCTTGAGCTGTTTTGGCTTGATCAATCGCATCCTTCGCATCAGCAGCCGCCTTATCAACGGCGTCTTTTTGGTCGGCCTTTTGCTTATCAGTCAAGTTCTTATCGGCATCAATGTTGCCCTTAACCTCTTTAGCCTTGTCATCAATCTTGCCTTTAGCTTCTGTCTTTTGACCACTAAGTGAACTACCTGGTGCATAAATCGCATCAATCTTATCTTTACCATCATTCAGGGCATCTTGAACTCCTTGAGCTGTATCTGCTTTGTCAATGGCGTCCTTAGCATCTGAGACTGCTTTGTCGACAGCATCCTTTTGATCAGTTTTTTGCTTATCGGTTAAATTGACGTCGGCATCAATCTTGTCTTTGACTTCTTTAGCTTTGTCGTCAATCTGACCTTTGGCATCTGTCTTTTGACCACCGAGTGCTGAGCCTGGCTTGTAGGCTGCATCAATATTAGCCTTACCAGTAGTTACGGCATCTTCAACCGCTTGGGCAGTTTCGGCCTTGTCAATTGCATCCTTGGCATCGGACGCTGCTTTATCAACGTCAGCTTTTTGGTCGGCCTTTTGCTTATCAGTTAAATTCTTATCAGCGTCAATGTTGCCTTTAACCTCTTTAGCCTTGTCATCAATCTGACCTTTAGCATCTGTCTTTTGACCACTAAGTGCTGAGCCTGGCTTGTAGGCCGCATCGATGTTGGCTTTACCTGTAGTTACGGCTTCTTCGACCGCTTGAGCTGTATCTGCTTTGTTAATTGCATCTTTCGCATCGGCTGCTGCCTGATCCACCGCAGCTTTTTGGTCGGTCTTCTGCTTATCGGTTAAGTTCTTATCAGCGTCAATCTTGTCTTTGACTTCCTTGACCTTGTCATCAATTCGACCTTTGGCATCTGTCTTTTGAGCTGTTAAAGAACTGCCCGGCTTGTAGGCTGCATCAATATTGGCTTTACCTATAGTTACGGCATCTTCGACCGCTTGAGCTGTTTCTGCCTGATCAATTGCATCCTTCGCAGCGGATGCTGCTTTATCCACATCAGCTTTTTGGTCGGCCTTTTGCTTATCAGTCAAGTTATTATCGGCGTCAATCTTGTCTTTGACTTCCTTGACCTTGTCATCAATCCGACCTTTAGCATCTGTCTTTTGACCACTAAGTGCTGAGCCTGGCTTATAAACTGCATCAATGTTGGCTTTACCTGTAGTTACAGCTTCTTCAACTGCCTGAGCTGTTTCGGCCTTGTCAATTGCATCCTTCGCATCAGACGCTGCTTTATCAACGTCAGCTTTTTGCTCTGACTTCTGCTTATCAGTCAAGTTCTTATCGGCATCAATGTTGCCCTTAACCTCTTTAGCCTTATCATCAATTCGACCTTTAGCATCTGTCTTTTGACCAGTTAAAGAACTGCCTGGCTTGTAAGCCGCACCAATCTTATCTTTACCGGTAGTTACAGCATCTTCAACTGCCTGAGCTGTTTCCGCCTGATCAATCGCATCCTTCGCATCAGACGCTGCTTTATCCACATCGGCTTTTTGGTCGGCCTTTTGCTTATCGGTTAAGTTCTTATCGGCATCAATGTTGCCTTTAACCTCTTTAGCCTTGTCATCAATCTGACCTTTAGCATCTGTCTTTTGACCACTAAGTGCTGAGCCTGGCTTGTAGGCCGCATCAATATTAGCTTTACCTGTAGTTACGGCATCTTCAACTCCTTGAGCTGTCTCGGCCTTGTCAATCGCATCCTTGGCATCAACTGCTGCCTTATCCACCGCGTCTTTTTGCTCTGCCTTCTGCTTATCGGTTAAGTTCTTATCAGCATCAATGTTGCCCTTAACCTCTTTAGCCTTATCATCAATCCGACCTTTTGCATCAGTCTTTTGACCACTTAATGAACTACCTGGCTTGTGAGCCGCATCAATCTTATCTTTACCAGTATTAACAGCATCTTCGACCGCTTGAGCTGTCTCGGCCTTGTCAATCGCATCCTTGGCATCGGATGCTGCTTTATCTACCGCATCTTTTTGCTCTGCCTTCTGCTTATCGGTTAGGTTCTTATCGGCATCAATGTTGCCCTTAACCTCTTTAGCTTTGTCATCAATCTGACCTTTAGCTTCTGTCTTTTGGCCACTAAGTGAACCACCTGGCTTGTAAGCCGCATCGATATTAGCCTTACCTGTAGTTACGGCATCTTCAACTCCTTGAGCTGTTTCGGCCTTGTCAATGGCATCCTTGGCATCAGCTGCCGCTTGATCCACTTCAGCTTTTTGGTCGACCTTTTGCTTATCGGTTAAGTTCTTGTCAGCGTCAATCTTGCCCTTAACCTCTTTAGCCTTGTCATCAATCTGACCTTTCGCATCAGTCTTTTGACCGGTTAAAGAACTGCCTGGCTTGTAAGCTGCATCAATCTTATCCTTACCAATATTTAAGGCATTTTCAATTCCTTGAGCTGTTTCGGCCAGATCAATGTTTTCTTTAGCGGCAACAGCTGCTTGATCAACAGCATCTTTTTGCTCTGCCTTCTGCTTATCGGTTAAGTTCTTATCGGCATCAATGTTGCCCTTAACCTCTTTAGCCTTGTCATCAATCTTGCCTTTTGCATCAATCTTTTGAGCACTAAGTGGGCCACCTGGTACATAAGCATTACCTATGCTATCTATGCCTTTATCTAAGGCATCCTTAACTCCTTGAGCTGTTTCAGCCAGATCAATGTTTTCTTTAGCGGCAACAGCTGCTTGATCAACAGCATCTTTTTGCTCTGCCTTCTGCTTATCGGTTAAGTTCTTATCGGCATCAATGTTGCCCTTAACCTCTTTAGCCTTATCATCAATTCGACCTTTAGCATCTGTCTTTTGACCACTAAGCGGGCCACCTGGTACATAAGCATTACCTATGCTATCTATGCCTTTATTTAAGGCATCCTGAACCCCTTGAGCTGTATCTGCTTTATCAATGGCATCCTTGGCATCAGCTGCTGCCTTATCAACATCAGTTTTTTGCTTCTCTTTTTCAGCATCAGTCAGGTTCTTATCAGCGTCAATGTTGCCTTTGACTTCCTTGACCTTATCATCAATCTTGCCCTTGGCAGCTTCCTTTTGGCTACTAATCGGATCACCCGGTTTGTATACTGCATCAATCTTATCTTTGCCGGCGATTAAAGTGTCTTCAATTGTTTGGGCATCTTCTGCCTTATCGATGGCATCTTTAATTGCGGCTGCTGCTTGATCAACTGCATCCTTTTGATCAGTCTTCTGGGCATTTGTCAGAGTTTTATCAGCATCAATCTTGTCTTTGACTTCCTTAGCTTTGCCGTCAATGGCGCTTTTGGCATCTGTTTGTTGTTGAGTTAGTGATTCTGGTCGATGTTTATTACCAATTTGTTCTCTACCTTTATTCAATGCGTCTTCGATACCCTGCGCATCTTCTGCGTTATCAATTGCAGTTTTGGCATCTGCGACTGCCTTATCAACATCAGCTTTTTGCTCGGCCTTCTTGGCATTAGTCAAAGTTACATCAGTGTCAATCTGATCCTTGACTTCCTTAGCTTTATCATCAATCAGACCTTTAGCATCGGTTTTCTGAGTTTCTAATGGTTTGCCATTCTCATCGCCAAGTTTATTAATTTCTTCGATCCACTTATCTTTTACAGAGTTCAATTGACTAAGAGTTTCACAATTATTAATTTCATTGATAGCATCAATTTTAGCCTGAATTACTTTGTTTGACTGGTTTTCTTTGCCTGCAGTCGTCCAAGTCTTATTGATACTGATTTTCTCAGTTGCATTATTAGCTGCTGTTTCTATTGCCTTAATAGCTTCATCTTTATCGATCTGTAGTGAACGATATTTATATACTATAGTATATTTGTCTTTAGCAGATAAATGTGCCTGATCAGGCATTTCAAAACTGGAACCAGTAGTCACAAGGTTGCCATTCAGATAAATTTCATCTACTGCTAAATTCTTAACATCAGGAGCAGTTGGAATCGTAATGGTATCGCCTGTTCTACCAGTTATTTCAACCGGATTATCTGGGGTAATAGCATTGCCGTCGCCATCTACATAGGTAGGAACAATCTTTTGTTCGTCACCCTCAACATAGAGAATTACAACTGGATTATCATTCGAAACAAGAGTCGTTGTTGGTTGATTTTCAGCATCAGTCTTGTAATGGTAACCGACAGGTACGTTTGTCTGTGTGTAGTATTTATTCGTCCAATCAATCGTGTTGCCATAGTTTGCAGTAACCAGGCCGCTAGTATCTTCGGTTCCTGCAAGTTTAGGAATTGTCAGGACTTTATCAGGATGATTAACATCGACATACTTGTATGTCACGTTTTGCTTAGTTCCATATACATAGACCTTGTATGTAAATGAGCCATCATCCATTGGAACAATTGCTACGTTTGGTTGACCACTGGCATCACCATTATCTTCATCAGTTGCTGCACCACCACTTTGTTGATCGGCGGCTGCACCAGAATAGATCTGATTGCCTAGTGCCCACATGTAGCCTTCTGGAATGTGATTGACGATGTCTTCGCTTACTAACGGAATTCTTTTACCAATATATGCGTCTTCATAAGCACCATTACCGAATGGCAACTCATATTCGCCAATATTATTTCCCTGACGATCAATATATTCAATCTTAACCTTACCAGGCTTGATAGCATTAGTTTTTAATTCACGCGTTGTAGCAGTCAGGATGTTTGATGATGTGGCATTACCACCAACAACACTAATCGTTGCTACACCATTTGTAATAGTGATATTGCTAAACTTAGCTGAATAATCACCATCAGGTTTTTCTTCAGAGGAATTTAAACCGTCCCAAGTCCTAATACTTGAATTATTAATCTTAACGGTACCAGATCCTGAAACAATACCTCTTCTGGCAGTTGCGGCGGCATCACCCTTATTGGTAATTGCCAAGTCCAATTCTCTTGGTGAGTTGAACGTTACAGATGAAGTTCCAGCAACAACGATAATTGAATCATTTGAAACTTGCTGATTAATATCAAGAATCGTTCCAGGATTAAATACTAAGCTTTGGTTACGGTATAAGTGAATAACCCCACCACGAGTAGCAGATGGACATTCCAAGTCAAAGTTTTGGCCAAAGACGTAACTTGCACTTCTAAATGCAGCTCCATTTGAAGCAAGCAAGAAGTAGGCAAATCCTTTTTGCGTCCAGGATACGTCGTCACCAACTTGAAGAGTCATAATCGAGCCCTGTAAAGCTGGGTATCTCGTTGAAACTCCGTTTAAAGTTGCGGCTAAGTTAGAGGAACGGTCACCCATGATAAATTGGTTCTTATTACCGTTACCTCTATTAAATGCGAATTCTGGAGTCGCTCTATCGAGAACTACTGAAGGATCTGAGGTAGAGCCATCGTCACCATCGCCGTCGCTATTATCATCTTCAAAGTCATTGGAATTTCTAACCATTTGGACACTTGCGTCATTAGCAAAGTATACGCTGGCCATTCCGCGGGCAACTTCGTTGGTAATAACGAATTTGTTATCGCCAGAAAAGACAATTTTAGCACCATATGCTACAACACCACGCACGGAATACGTACCTGCTGCACTTGGTTCAAGTTCAACATTATCAATATTAAATGTTAATAATGGACCATTACCAGCATAAGTACTACTTAATAAAGCTGTTGCGGCACCACCAGCAGAAGTGAATGATTGGGTGAATTTAGCATTTGTCACAGTAATCGATGTGGCTTGCGGTACCCGATAATTACCAACCCTCAGGCTTTGGTTACCCATATCAATTTTATGACCATTACCGTTAATAACTACGCTTGTAGCCGGTGTTCTAGCATTTTTACCTCTAGTTCCAAATCCTCCGGCTCTAGAAGCAACTGCACTATCAAAAGCAATATCTTGGGTAATATTAATATAGGTTACAGCTGAATTTCCCCAAGCATCAGCTAATTGTGCAAAGGTTGAAACATCAGCCGACTGGCTTGTATCAGGGTTAGTCACTTCTTTTGGTACAGGAACATTAATTGAAGTACGAGTTTTCCCACTAGGTTTCTTAACTAGATCTTCAAAATCTTCCCGACCCGCATCTGGATCTGGTGCAACCGTTGCGTCGGTGTTAGCTTCAACTTCTTCATCGGTTTTCGTTGTAATACTCTTGCCTTGCAACGATGCTGCACTAACTTTTTTATCCTGCGGCGCAATTAAAGAACTTGTTTCTTCCTTATTATTGTCTTTGGATGAAGAATTATTAGTGTTAGTATTTGCTAGCGCTGGCTTATTAGCTTCAGCAGGAGCATCTTCCTTAAAGAATGAGCTAAGTCCTTGATAAGTTGAAACTGCTACTTTCTTAGAAGCTGGTTTTTTAGCTTCATTAATAGTAGGAGCTTTCTTAGTATTTGCTGCCACCTTAGTAGTAGAGTTCGTCTTATTATTCTTAGCTGGCTTGCTTTCAGAAATAACACTACCTGGTTTGTAACTTGAATTAATATTTGCAACAGCTTGATCGACAATTGCTTTAATGCTTACTAATTCTGTAGCTTCTGCTATGCGAGCTTTTCCATTAGCAACCAAAGAATCAATAGTTTCAATCTGAGCTGCTTTTTCTTTATTAGTCAAATTTGCATCAGTATTAATCTTATTCTTAGTACTTGTTGCCTCAGTATCCAAAGTCAAGCCAGCAGTTGTTCTGGCATCGTCAATCGACTTTGATTCCACTTCTTGTTGACCTTTGTCTTGTTTGGTAAGCTGGGTAGTCTTAGTACCAATATCAGCTGCATTTACCTGTTGAGCTGAAGTATTACCGTAAAATATCCCACCAAGCATAAAAGTTAAGAGAGAATAGCTGACAGTCCAGCCCTTTTTCCCTTTATGCATTTTGTAATTAGTGTTTTTTACGTCTTCAATAAGATTTGGCTTTTTCAAAATTTACATCACTTCCTAATATGATTTAGAACAACTTTATTTACATAAATGTGATTTTAACATGTTAATTAATAAATATAAAGACATTTATAAAACATTATTTTATATCAAGTTACAACTTCGCCTTAATATAGCATTTTTTAGCAATTAACAATAAAAAAGTTTTATCGATATTATTAATGCTTAAATTTATCACACCATAACTTTAAGCATTATCACTGTTATATTAAGGCTTATAAGTATTACATTAGATATTCATAATCAATTAGATTGATTTATTATCCATAGACTATACGATTATATATAATTTATTAACTATTATTTTAAGTTATTTTGTTAAATGGTAACTACATCAGGGTTTGCCGATAATTTTAGTAGATTTCATCTTTTAGCAACTAATCATTTATAAATTATCAATGTATAATTTGCTTTTTTCTAAAATGCTGGGATATTATTCAAAGCAAGTTCACATTGGAAATCACCTTTTGACTAGTAAAAGACGCCATTTCCCTAGCAATGACAAATTCTTGCTCTTTTTGCTTGACGATGACCACTAGCCTTTTAAATAACTGTTCTTGCGGTAAATGTATATACGTGCTCATTATTGACTATAAAATTTGCTTATAAATTTGCTTTCTCCTGTAATAATGCTGTTTTAGAGGTATTCAGTGGCATTTAGTACCATAAATAACACTTGCGCTATTTTTTGCTTTTTATATTACTATAGTAACTTTTTAAGCTACACAAATTAACAAAGTTAATCGGTGCGACTGACAAGCACAGCAAGTTATTTATTATTTTCGAACCGAAATTATGGCTGAGAGCAAATAAAAAGGCATTCTTGCTAGCAAGAATGTCTTTTAAGGTTTATTCGAAAATCAGTTTTGGTTGATGCACTGCGTGATTTCGTGATTTATTGTTTAGCAGTTTTATCCGATAAACTGCAATCTCTATTAGCATCAGGCAATAATTCTACTGGTAAATTTCGAAATACTTTTGCAAGTATAATCTTATTTACTCTTGTTTACGGAGACAAAAACACCTCCAAATTAACCTAATTAACTTGGAGGGGTTTTTAAATAAATATTTGCGACTTTGAGACTACTTTATAGTGCAGTAAAAAAGGCAACAAGACCAAAAACAAAGCCAACAGCATTACAAGCTGCAATTGGAATGTCTCTGTCTTCCTTAAACAGACCATAAACTACCCACAAAAGGGTGTTGATTGCCGTTGCTAAAGGTTGAATTGGGTTACCCTTTAATCCGTGCAGATTATTGATAATTTGCGGAATATAGGCTACATACATAATAATTGCAGTGATTGAAGCCACCCAACCCAGAATATCCATCGCTTTTTCTAACTTCATTACGTCAACTCCTTATGGAGAATATGTTAGCATTGGGTATTTTACACTGCCAGAACATTTAATCAATGTATAAGCTTCAAACTTATATTTTGAGTTAGCGCTTTATTATTGATGTTTCTCCTGCTACAGTAGCCTTATTAGCAAAATCACTAAAGCTAATTATTAACTAATTTCTGGAAAATAAACACAAAAACCAAGGAGCTTATTTTGCACCTTGGTTTGATTACTTACATATCTTTTTATTCAACAATTTAATCAAATGACCGAAGTAGCCTCTTGGCAAGAGCAAAGTTTCCGACAGTAGCCGAACCATTTTCCGCAATTGCTGGCATCGTAATATACTGAGTTAAATCTGGAACTTGAACATAGTCATTTAAAAGCTGAGCGAATTCTTGCCGCACCTTTTCCAAAAACAATTCACTAACAACGCCGCCGCCAAACACAATTTTATCAGGCCGCAGGATGAGCGTGGCCTGTAAGGCAGCCTGAGCAACATAATAACTTAAAATTGCCCAAACTGGATCGGTTAACGGCACATCCTCCCCTTTCTTACCTAGCCGTTTTGCAAAAGTTGGCCCTGAGACTAACCCTTCCAAACAATCTCGGTGGTACGGGCAAATACCTGAAAAATTGCTATCTGCAGGATGACGCTTGACCAAGACGTGCCCCATTTCTGGATGACCGATTCCGCCTAACACCTTGCCATCGATAATCGCACCACCGCCAACGCCGGTACCAATTGTGTAATATACGAGTGCACTGATATCCTCGTTAGATAAGCGTGACATCACGTATTCCCCATATGCCGAGCCATTGACATCGGTGGTAAAAAAGATTGGCACCTTAATTGCTGCTTTAATCATGCCAACAATATCCGTATTAGCCCAGCCCTTCTTGGGTGTTGTTGTAATATACCCATAATTAGGTGCCGTCTTTTTAATTTCAATTGGGCCAAATGATGCGACACTAATTGCCGCCACATCGAATTGCTTTAAATAATTAATGACCCTTGAAATAGTTTCTTGCGGATTCGTAGTGGGAATTACGCACCGCTCTTTAACTTGGTAGTCCTCGTTACCAACGGCACAGACAAACTTGGTTCCCCCTGCCTCAATTGATCCAAATAACATTTTTGCCCTTTCTTTAATAACTGCTTTTAATTAACGAGCTGATTGCATTCTTTATTTCAGCTGGTTTAGAGCTTTTATCGATAATTTTTCTAAAAGTAGAATTGGTTTGCAAATCAACAATAAAATCGAACAACTTTTGCACACTGAGATAATCCGGTCGAGCAATTGCCAGCAAAAAGACATACTTTACCTCGTTTTTTTGATCCCATTTGATTGGCTGATCAAGTCTAGCAAAGGAAACCTTCGACTTCTTAGTTGCATAACCCAATGAGTGCGGTATCGCAATTTTGCCACCGATTGCAGTAGAGTACATTTGCTCTCGTTCGTAGACCTTCGGCATAAAATCCTTACTGACAATTTTTTTCTGTTCCAGATTATGGATTAGCATATTTAACAACTGCGTTTTAGACATCTTGTCTTTTATCAGGTAGATATTTTCCTCATCAAATAATTTATTAATTGCCCGGTAAGGATTATTAAGCGACTTTAGATACTCAGACAATTGCAAAATATCATTATGGAAGTTAGCTAAGTCAATCTGAATTACTGGAATCGCGGCATCATTTAGCGGCACCATGGAAATTAGAAAGTCGTTGCCCGCTGCCTTGCCTTCAAGATATTCATCATAAGTATAAGTCCCCGTGATATTTAAAAATGAAGCAAACTGCGTCTCTAGCTTGGCCCGCACTAGCGAAGCCGTGGACATCCCCGTCCCGCAAATTAAGGCCGCATTCTTTTGGTAAGAACGATTGCCCTGCCGCTCGATTGACGCACCCACATGCAGCGTAATAAATGACAGTTCATCATCATTGAGCTTCAAGTCAAGCATGTGTTCTAAAATCGGCGCGGAATAAGCCGTAATCTCATAGGCATAAGGAAAAGTCGACAGAATAACATTTAACAGTGGGTTCTTTCGGTTACCGTTAACTGTCTTAATCTTCACCAAGTTTTCCAGATGCTGGACTAAGTTAATTCGCAACTCATTATCATCCAGAAGATCAATCGCAAATTCTTTCTTGATATTTTGCAAAAAAATCGTCACGGCCCTGGTAATTTTTTCCTTAGTATTAATCTTATTGCTGCTACGAACACATTCCGGATAATTCAAGGCAAAATGATACACTAAATCATTAACCTCATGGCAATTAAACTTAACGTTAAATACCTTTTCCAACTTCTGGCACAATTTTGTTAAAGTTGCTAGTACTTCAGGCTTAATCTTGACCGTATTACTATTCTCCAAGTGAAAACCCAGTTTGATTCGGGAAATAGTTAAAGCCGCATGTAAGATAATATTTTTCGTATTAATATCTGAAATATGATAACTATAATGGCGTAAAAAGCCGTGAATTAGCTGCTTGAGCTTGTCTAAATCAATATTGGCAAAGATGATTTTTTCCTGCTCGGTGAAGTCAACGATGTAGCTGTTGGACTTCTTATTAATTAACTTAGCAATAATGAATTTGCGCTTGGCTGACTCTGTACCAGCCACCAAATAATAATCGCCTTTCTTAACAACCCGTAAATTGAATTGGCTAAATTCTTTCTTAATGGTCACCAGATAAGTAAAAAAGGTGTTGTCACTGATGAATAGCTTATCTGTCAATTGACTAAGGCGAACTCGGTCATTAACCAGTAAATACTGTTCCACCTCGATGATGCGCTCGCCAGAACTCGAAGCTGGCAAATCGCTTTTAGCAATCTCACTCAGCTTTTGCCTTGTTGCATCACTGATCTCATTAAGATAAAAGCCCTCACCTCGTTTATTTTGGATTTTAACGTGGTCGCTAGAAAGTTCCTTATTTAATTCCTTAATATCGGATCTGATTGTTCTAGTACTAACGTTGCATTTTTGAGCTAAAAAGGAGGCAGAAACGTAGCGGTTGGCTGAATTGTTTAATAAGAATTCAAGGATTGTTCCCAATCGTTTATAAGATAGTTTCATACTTTCACTTCTTCTCATTTTGATTTTGTAAAATTGGTTGCCTGCAGGTGATTCTTGCTAGATTGGCTTAATTAAGGTAATCAGGTCGTATGGCGCAACTTGGTAGTCTTGCGCGATTGTTTCTTCCAAGCCATTAACCACAATGAAACCTTCATCTTTTAGGTAAGAGACATCCTGAGTTTCACCGGTAAGATTTGATAAGCGTAAAACTAGGTTATCTTTAACGGTATAAGCTGGGTACAAAGCAGCCACTTCCAGATCGGGCTTAAGGTTAAGCCAGGATTGCGTGCGTGCAAGTTTTGGCAAATCTGGTGCAAACTCAATATCCCATAGTTTGTTATCCAGACGATTGACGAACAAATTGTATTTTTGCAACTGGTAACTAACAGACGGTGAATACCACTTAGTTAATTGCTTTGATAAACTTTCTTCGGTCACCGGCTGGGAACTGGTGGCATATAGTCCAAAAGTAAATTCATTAGGGCCCTGTTCTTGTGCCATTGGCGTTGGCATCATAATGTGGCCTACCGAAGTGGTATCACCCGAAGCACGTCCAGGACGCCACAATAAGTCGGGTTTACCCAACTGGCCAGTTGTCGCCATTAACGTAATGTAGAGTGCATCCCCTACTTTTTCGTATTCCTTTTGCCCTGTCCCTAGGAAATACAACCCTTGATTTTGATTTCTTAGACCAACCATGCGGTCAAACAAGTAAATATTAACGGGTTTTTCGACAAACTCATCATTCCAGTTGGTTGCAATTGGTTCATTTTTAGTTTCGCGAAAACCGCCCTGAATTTGTGCGTGCGCATAGTCAGTTTCAATATCAGTCTTCAGCCGCAACCGTAAGCGATGTGCCAGTACTTGGTTATCGATAATTAGCTTAGCCGTAATCACCTTTGCCTCGTCGGTGATTGACAGCAGCAACTGGTAATTAACATCCTTTATTTTGCTCTCGGCGGTGGACACCCGATCTGCCAGGTCGTACGGTAATTGCCACTTACCCTTCAGAGTCAAGCTTTCGATTCCTGGTGCCGCCTGTTTATGGATAATGCCATTCCACGGTAAGCGCACCTCGCTATCACCCCTTAATGGTGAAAAATCGTAGGTATCGCCATCATTGGCCTGGTCATAAATGCTGATGACATCACTGAAGGTTTTATTCTTGGTAATCAAATAGAACTTGCCTTCTTCAAAGACTAATTCAACGTGTTTATTGCCAATTGAGCTGCCACTTTCTTCTTGCAGCTCCGGAGCAGCATGCGTGCTGTCATTAAAGTGCAGCACCTGATAGCCCAAACCAGCCATCTTAACGTGCAGGCTAACTTTAAGTTTAAAGTAACCTGGTTCATCCTTAAACTCATAACCGTTGGGTGTTAACTGCATAATATGTGGCCGCGCTTTAATTTCTTCTTTAGCAACAATCACCGCTTCATTTTCTGCTGGAAATTCTATCTGGGAAGTTGGGCTAATGATAGTCACGGTCTTACGACCATCAAATTCAGTTGGGTCCAGGTTAAAAATAAGAACATCATGGTCATTTAATTTTAGTCGCTGAGCCAAGCGCTTCTTAACGTAATTTTCCACTCCTTCCGCAATTTCAGTTGCCTGCTTAATGCGCTGATTGATATCAAGCGCAACATTGTCGGTCACGCTGCCACCCAATGTATCATGCGGTTGTAATTCAAACAGCAGTTTCCACAATTTGATCACAATGCCGTTTGAAATAGGGATACCAGCATACTTGGCAATTAACATTAATGGTTCAACCCTCTTGGTAATAAGCTGTTCAAGCTTAAAGTTGCTCCGCTTATTGCGTGAACGAACCGAGCCAATTGTACGGTGAACGCGTGAATAAGTTGGGTAGCGTAATTCACCCTGATATTCTGGTAATTTTTGTCCACGTAATTTGGCCATAAATTCTGGATAAGTCCCAATAACTACGTCATGCTTAGAATATTTATTCACCTGCTTGAGTGTATGCGCGAGGTCATGAATAATATTCATCTGGTCAATGCCTGAAGGAATCAGAACCTCTTGGTTATTGCCGTTTAACGCTTCAAATTCAATTCCCTGATCCAGCCTGTTTTTGACAAAGTCCGCTAAATTTTGTTTTGATTCTAAATCAATTTGACCAGTGTAATAGCCCAAAGGGAAGTTGGCCGCAAAGACCGCCTTACCGCCAAGGGCTTTCCACTTAAAGTAAACAGAATTAGTCTGGCGCTTAAAGTTAGTCCCGCGCCACGATAAGAAATCATGAATTCCAACTTGGCGCAAAATCATTGGCAAATTAGCATTAAAGCCAAACGTATCGGGTAAATATCCCAGCATCATTGGCTCACCGTAATTTTTGCGGGCATCCAAGATGCCGATAATCAAGTTGCGTAAGAGTGATTCGGCATTGGGCACTAGCGCATCTGTCTGTGTGTACCAGGGGCCAATGAACAACTGCTTACGCTCAACTAGGTCGTGAATCCGGCTCTTGGCTTCAGGGTGAATTTCTACATATTCATCTACAATTGACATCTGGCCGTCGAGCGTGAAATTGGCTTCTGGATGCTGCTCGAGTTCATCAAGAACCTCAGTAAAGAGCTGATCACTCAATACTTGGGCATCCTGCGTTGTGAAATACCATTCTCTGTCCCAATGAGTGTGATTTACAAAATATGCTTTAACCATAATTTCTCCTAATATTCAAAATAAACTGTTATTAACTTGGCATGCGTCAATTCGGGTAAAACAACCTGCTTTTTAACCGGCGTCAATGACCTGACTTTTTTACCACGTAAATCTACGATTTCGATTTTTTGCGGCAATTTAGTAAAAGTGATGCGTTCCTGGATGGGGTGCTCTTTGGGGTTATACATCCTGATGATGTATCCCGGACGCTCATGATCTTTTTGAATTGTACTGATGCTCAACTGGTTAGTTGTTGTCAGCCAACTAAAAGGCGGTTCGTAGACTCTGGTTGCAGGATTAAACGGAAATGTCAGCCGGCCGTTCAAGAACTCGGCATATTCGTACACTTGTAGTGGCGTTTCGAGTTCTTTTACCTTATTTGCTAAATTACTGTTTTCGTAACTGGTTTGCCCCGTAATTAAACTAAAGGCAAAACTGAGCTGCTGGTTAAGCTGAGCCTGCGGTGTTGGAACAGTCTCGTCTCCTGAGGCACGTCCAGGACGGTACAATAAATCGCGCTTGCCCAGCATCCCGTAAGTACGAAAAATTGTTAACCTGATTGTATTGTGCTTTTTTCCGCAACATTCATATTCCCGTACCCCTTGCGGTGCCAAGGCTAGCAAACGCTGCTCATCTGATAAGGCAACAAAGCTCTGCATCGTGTTAATTGCGATTGGTTTTTCTTCCCAATTAGCCTGATTTTGTTCCCAATCTTGCAGTTCTTTTTCTTTAACAAGTGGGCGCTTAATTGCGCCAAACTGGATATCTGCAATGCTAGTCTTGGCGGCAATGTCACCGGCAAAATCAATGCATACCCGGTGGCTCTTAGGCTTGGTGTTATCGATGTTGAGTACGCAATTAATTGCCGACTCGTTTTTCTTCAACGTAACTTCCAGCTGAACCGGCATTGGTGTATCTGTAATTCCTTGAGCCCGTTTAGTCAAATCACCGGGTACCATGAAGTCAAAATCAAGTATTAATTTACTGACTAATTGTCCGTGAATAACTTGTGCATGGTGCGGCTGACTGGTGGAATAAATCACCAAGTCCTTCTTAGCAGGAGAATAATTATAGGAATCACCGTCGTCCCCATTTTCCTCAATCACGGCCTGGTGCTGGTATAAGTGCTGGTTGCGCTTATCCAAAATCGCTAAACTACCGTCATCGTTTACCGTAATTCGGTAAAATTCATTCTCAATTGTCGAATCTTGCTGCCGGTTAGCCAATTCGATTTCCTTGTCAGCTAGCGGAATAAGGTAAAATTGCTGATAGCCCATGGCCGGAATTTGCTCAAACTCTAAGTTAACTTCTAAGCGGTAAACCTTATCCGGTTGGTAAATCTTCTTGCCAGGATCAAGCTGAATTGTTGCTCCCTTAATTAATTCCGTTACCTCCGTAACTGCTGTAATCTCATACGGGACCTTTTTACCCGTTTCGTCTTGAAGTACGAAATTACGGCTAGGCGAATAAATTGTTTGACTAACTATGCCCTTACGCGGATGTGGCAGCAAATTAAAAACGGTTAGGGTTATCGGCTGCTTCTGCTTTTTTACGCGGGTAGCAAGTTGACGCAAAGTAACATCGACTAAGCTAGTGGCAATCTCTTGTACGGTTAGATAGCGGGCTTTAATATCTTCATTAACCCGGTCAGAAACGCAGTTGCCCATTGAATCATGTGCCGCATTTTGACACATCTTTTCCCAGATGTCGTCGACTGCTTCGGACGGATATGGCAAACCATAATAATCTCCTAAAGCCAGAACTGGCTCCATCACATTGCTCAAGTAATTTTGCAATTCCGTATTTAACTTCTTCAAGTCTGCCCGAGAAGAGGAAATCGACTTATGGACCCGCATGTCTTTTCCGCTGTCCTGCTCACCCGTTAGACGCAAAAAGTGGGGCTGCTCCTTTTTGACGGCGTTAACATAATCGGTTAAAGAAGCAACTTCGAAGGTATATTTACCCTGATTCGCCGCAGTTAACTTTTGGAGTAACACGGGCAGATCAAAGCGTAGTGGTGCCATATCTGAACCATTCGGGAATAAAATATTGGCTGTTGTTGCCTCATCAACGATCGTTTTAAATGGTTCTTCCGTCATTAATTGTGCTAGTTTCGTTTCATCAATCACGCCACCGACAAAGTAGCCACAGGCCATCCGAAAAACAGTAACTTCCGTGCCATCTTCACCGCGCCAAATAAATTCAGATTTAGCAGCAGTGTCCCGGCAAAAGCCACGGTACAAAACCGCATCCTTAATGCCAAAGCCGCGGTAGATTTGCGGCATGCTGGATTCCTGCCCGAAAGAATCGGGTACATAAGCAACCGGCATATGACCGCCGAGACGATCACTTTGCTTAATCCCAATGCGTAAGTTATTAATAATGCTTTCACCCGAAGGTAAAAATTGGTCGGTTTGCGTATACCACGGACCTAACGCTAATTTCCCTTCTTGCACTAAGTGCTTAACGCGTTCGGTATCTTGCGGGCGCCATTTAAGGTAATCGGTAATTAGTGACGATTGCCCGTCTAGCAAAAAGGACTTAAACACCCCACCTTGTTCTAAATAATCTAGGACATCCTTTACGTCTTTTAATAGGTAGACTTTTGCTTTAGACGCGGTAAAAAACCACTCCCGATCCCAGTGGGTATGCGGGACTACGTAAACTTTTTTAGTCATTTTCTCTCCTAAAGAAAAAACTATAGCTAGAAATTGCTTAATTCGTTCCAAACTATAGTTTTTGGTTTCATATTATTGGATATTTAATTCAATATCGTCATCACTCATTGATTCCTCACCAGTTGAGTCTTGATCGGTAAAGTCAGCAATTAATGGTGCGACAATTGCGATAAACAATGCACAAACCAAAATTCCGGCTAAGTAGGCAATAATGTTATCAGCTGTTAAAATGCCTGGCAAACCGCCTAGAGGAGGAATATGTGATTTTACTCCTAAAAATGCACCGGTAGCAGAGCCAAGTGCGCCCCCAATAACATTAACAATAATCAATTGTGGTGCCTTCATCATGAAAGGTATCGCTCCTTCGGTAATGCCGAATGTTCCCATGATGAGGTTGTTGTGGCCCATTTCAAGTAATTCTGGTGAAAAACGCTTCTTTGGCCAAATAAAACTCATGATTGCGTAGCCCATTGGAATCGCACAAATTGCAATATTAGTGTAAAGACAAGGTTGGTAAATTCCCTCAATGAAGAAGAAATTACCCACGCCCCAAGCAGCCTTGTTAACTGGGCCACCAAGGTCGACGCCAATCATGCCGCCCATAATAGCAGCTAACAAAATGGCATTAGTCTTTTGCTCTACCATAAACTTAACCCATGAGGTCAGTCCGTTATTAATCCACGCTAGTGGCGGCGTTAAGACCACGCCGACAAAGAGCGCGACCGACCCCACTGTTAAAAGCGGCATTACAATCAATTCGATTGCTGAATTCCATTTGTCAGGAACCTTAATCTTGCGGCACCAACGTGCTACATAACCTGCAATTAAGCCGGCTGCAATCGCACCAATAAAACCTAATTGGTTATTGGTTGCGAGCTGTCCGCCGATAAAACCCGCACCTAGGGCAGGCTTATCACCTAAGGCATAGGCAATATAACCTCCGATAACTAGGTTAACTAAGCCAATTCCAATCCAACCCACTTGGTTGATTTGATACAAAAAATGGAAAAAGCCTTGTGTTTTCGCAAACTTCGATAAGTCACCATAGCCAAAACACATCCCAATTAACTGCGGGACACCAACAACGAGAGCACCACCAATGACCGTAGGGATCATGTAGGAGATCCCACTCATGATGGCTCCTTCCCATTCCTTCAAAATCCGTTTCATTTTAGTTCTCCTTTTGAACTGCAGCCGCACATTTCTTCAAAACGGCCTTTGGCGCTTTAATACAAGTATTAATGTCAACTCGAATAACCGGCTTCCCCTCAAAACGCTCCATGCTAGTAATCTTTTGATCAGAAGCAATTAAGACAAAGTCTGCTGCATTAGCCTCATCTTGCGTGATTGGGTTAACTGGGCCCATCATTCCTTGTTGTTCAATTCTGACATTCCAGCCGAGTTCAGTACCGGCTTTTTCCAATGCCTTAGCAGCCATTGGTGTATGTGCTAGTCCTGCAGGACAAGCGGAAACTCCTACTACATTCATCTTGCTATTCTCCAATCTTTTGGTTAATAAAATCTGCTATTGCTTTCTTGGAAGTTAACTCCCGTAATTTGACCTTAAAGTCATCTTCAAGCAATGCTGTCGACAGGTTGGCCAGCATCTTTAAATGCTCATCACCCGCATTTTCAGGTGGGACCATTAAGGTAAAAATATCGCTGACCGGTTGATCATCATAGGTCTGCCAGTCAATTGGCTGCGTCAACCTAAAATATAAGAACCCAGGTTTTAACACAGCCGCTGTTTTGGCATGTGGAATGGCAAAGCCATCTTCTAATCCCGTTGAGAATTCCTTTTCCCGTTCTAAAAAACTGCGTTTTAATTCACTGACATCATCAGTAAAGCCAGCATCTTT
Source organism: Lactobacillus panisapium (assembly GCF_019469265.1). NCBI lineage: Bacteria > Bacillati > Bacillota > Bacilli > Lactobacillales > Lactobacillaceae > Lactobacillus > Lactobacillus panisapium. Next base: position 1,635,312 of record NZ_CP048268.1, read on the forward strand.
AGCTGCTTTGGCGGCAAACTCTAAAAAAGAAGCAACGCTTTGTTCATCGACATCCAAAAACACGTCATTGGCGGTAAATTTCATTACTATTTTTCACTTCCATTCTTTGTAACCCTTTACAATGATTAATACTAAACTGAAACGCTTACTTTGTAATTACTGCTTATTTCCATTTAAAATGGAAAAATAATATTTACCATAATGCCTTTAAGTCGCAAAATGCTTGCTAGTACAGCTTTTAGCCCGGATTATTTTTAATAGTTGAGCGCTTAAAAAAACTGCATATATATCAGCTGATTCCTACCCGTTAAACAATTATTGGCTTTTAGGCACACCAAAAAGCCCCTGCTTAAAAGCACAGGGGCAAGATCAATTAATGCTAACAAGAAGTTCGACTGACATTCTGCCATAAGGGTCATTTGGCTACTCACCTGATTAAGGTAAACTAAAGTCCTTTACCAAATAACAACCTTTATTGAGAATATCTTAAGCTAAGGTTCCTAATTTGAATTATTTTGGGCAAGCTAATAAAGTAGAAAACGCGCTTTTCAGGCCTAATAATTGTTTTGACGGAGGAGAAAGCATTGAATCACAAAAACAAAATTGAATTGGTCGAAGATGACTATTTTAATTCATCTAATTGGCAGCTTAAAGCAAAGCAAACTGCTATTGCGTTAGTTGGCTGGCTTGGCGTTATTTTGCCATTTTTCTTTTTGATGTTGCCCTTATGGCTCCCGCAGGCAAGACATGCACTGCCATTTAACTATTACCATCGGATTATCATTCCACTAAAATTTCTCGCGCGCTTTTTTGACGAATACTTTGTCATTATCGCTCTTTTATACTTTAGTCTGACTGAGTGGAACAACTATCGGTTTTCGTCAACTTGGACCCGCCGAGTCGCGATTAATACTCACAGATGTGATGTTCGAAAAGAGTTAATTGAAAATGCGTGGACAGATAAATTTGGTAATTTACAAAAACGGCAACAAGACAGTTTTTATACCGTAAAAAAGGAACAGAATCTTGAGCCCTACTTTGCCCAGCTATTATTTGTCAAAGGAGACGATCATCAGTGTACTTAACATGGCTTAATTTCAAAATTGTTCCGCAATTTTTGTTTTTGATTTTAGTTTCCTACCCAATTTTAGGGGGCTTAGCCTGGTTTATCGGTGGTTTATGCTATAAATATGTTTTTCAAAATAAAAGAAAGAAATTTGCCATGATTCCACCGGAAAAAGAACCGATGATTACAATCATGATTCCCGCCCATAACGAAGAAGTTTCGCTGGCAGAAACCATTCATTACCTCCTAACCCAGCTTAACTACACCAACTACGAATTATTGGTGATTGATGACGGCTCAACCGACCAGACGCCGACCATTCTCGCCAAATTGCAAAAGCAATACGCTAAGCTGCGCGTCATTCGGCTAGAACAAAATCATGGTAAGGCTCATGCATTTAATGTTGGATTAGCATTTGCCCGAGGAGATTTGGTTCTCAGTAACGATGCAGACACGATTCCAGAACCGGATGCGCTGAAACGTTATGTCAATTATTTTAATAGTCCCGAGGGGCAAAATATTGCGGCAGTAACTTCTAACGTAGAGGTGCGCAATCGGACGAAGCTGATTACCAAATCAATCACGGTTGAATTTTCCAGTATCGTCGGTATCATTAAACGCGCGGAAATGGGCGTGTTTGGCAGCATTTTTGCTTATAGTGGTGCTAACACGATGTACCGAAAGAGTGCTTTGATGGATGTCGGGCTTTTTCGGCAAGATCGGGCAACCGAAGACATTAGCATTGCGTGGGATCATCAGCTCAACAACTGGCTCGCAGTTTTTGCACCTGATATAATCTCCTACACCTTAGTGCCAGAAAATTTGCGTGATTTATACCATCAGCGTAAGCGCTGGGCCAAAGGTGGGACTGAAGTTTGGTTGACCAATCTCCTACGAGTTTTGCGCCACCCACTTAAAAATTTAGGTGAAGTGCTAATGCTTTTTGACCAAACCCTGAGTATTTGCTGGGCATTCTTCTTCTGGATTTCTACCGCCATCTTTGCGGTTTTAGCAACTAGCGCTTTACTTACGCAAAATTGGTCCTCTCTAGCTTATTTATGTTTCTCGGCCTTGATCTTAATTAGCTTTGAAATGCTTGCCGGAATTATGCAATTAGTAACGGCATTGGTAATTGATAAACGCGGAAATAAGATTAAGTACCTGCTATTTGCACCAATCTATTTATTATGTCTATGGGTTATCAACACCATAACGATTATTACCACCTTCATCCCCGCGGTTAAAACGATTATGGGTCACGGGTCTGGCACTTGGGTCAGTCCATCGCGGTAAATAATTTTTAAGATATTAAAAGCGCTATTCTTAGTTGAACAGCGCTTTTTTGATTCTTAAATTAAAATCTAGAGATGAATTTCGGTCTTAATCTTAACGATTGCCGCCAAGCTATCAGCTACTTCACGCCAATTATCTTGATAAGGACCATAAGCTGTATGAATTAAACTGCCTACTGGCAATGAAGGACATTCATTTTCAGCATTTGTGCCCCAATTTTGCCAACCAGATTGCGGCCGTTGAACGATTTGAAATGCGCTTGCAGCCTGATCCGTTTGCCAGATCATTGCTTGGCCAGTTTTGGTATTAATTTCGGCACTCTTAGTAGCCGGACCAGCAAAAATCGTTTGATCAGAAACGGAACTGACGTTAACCGGATCAGAGCTATATAACCAGGGCCGATTATTTAGCTCCGCCAACACAAAGGCCTTTTGCCGCACATCTTGCAGGTTAGTTTCAATTTCATCTGGTGTCAAAGCATTTTCCCATACAGAAAACAACCGCCAATATAAATCCCAATGAGCATTTTCCATGTTATCAGTCAGTTGCTGACGGAAATTTTCAAACCTGGTAGATCTTTTTTGACTGTCATGCACTAACTCTTGCACTTTTTTCGCCAATTGGCCGGAATATGGATCACCTTCACGATACCAAACACCGTCATATGCGGCAAACCGATCAAAAACTAGTTGACCAATGCCGCTTTCAAATTCATCACCAACAGTAATCTTATCAACGATTGAGCGGTTATTAACAGTGGTCTGAAAATGATCAACCTGGTACGTTCTCGAAAAGAAAGGAACATTATAATAAAAAGACCAGTCCAAAGCAAAACGCTTACCATGAAGTTCAGGTTTTAGCCCATCCGGTATGCGTCCAGATAAACGATACTTCTTCATTACCGGACCATCTTCGATTGGCTTAATATCGACTATGATATGCTCGGCGGGATTAATTAAGCCGTTATCCGGCGTAAAGAAGGGCCCATAAAAGCCACCGATGGCATTGTTACCAGAAGGAAGTAAATCTTTCTTTTCATCAACTGCCATGAAATGTCGCAAGCCCCATTTTGATGAGCCTTCTCCCATAGCGGTTCCGCGGCAAAGCTCAAAGTCAAATTTACCCGTATTCAGATGCACATACGCATCTTTTTCCTGAGCAGTTTTTATTTCTTTGATTCCCTTGACTTGATCCACGCTTATTTCGTGATCAAAGGTTAATTCTTCTTGAGCGCCCGCAAACGTAACTACTGCGATAAAATTATTTTCTTCATCATGATATAACCGCTGCGCTACTATTGTTTCTCCCTTACTATTTTTTGTTACCCAATAATCGCCCTTAATTTCAGCAGGTAATTTAAATTTAACAGGTAGCGGAATTTTGCTGCCATTTTGAGGATTAAAAATTTTAACTTTAACCATAGCTTTCCTTTCGTTTTAATGATTTGTTACTTACAAAGCGGTGAAAAATGCAATTAAACCAAAAATTACACCAGCGGCATTGCACAGAGCTAAAGGAAGGTCACGATCTTTTTTAAAAAGAGCATAGATTACCCATAAAAAAGTGTTGATGGCCGTTGCTAAAGGTTGTATTGGACTACCTTTCATCCCTCTTATATTGTTAAAAATTTGCGGTATATATGCGACATACATAATGATTGCCGTAATCGAAGCAATCCATCCCAGCGTATTCATAAATTTATCAAATTTCATCAACTTTACCTCCTATCTATATGAATAGCCTAGCATTAAGCAATCGCTTTCACAAAGATTTGAAGTCGCAGATGAAAAATAATTTATGTTGGTGGAGTTACCAAGTTTTCTACAGCAGCCGTGGCACGATTTTTATATAAATGAAGCTTAAAACATGTGAACCTTCATTTAATGACCTAGCAAAAAAGAAATTATACTAAGCAAACCACGGTTCTAGAATCCGTAAGCCCGCTTGCTCGCAATCAATTTCAGCAGTAGCACCGTATGGCAGGACCGTATGCGGATAGGCATGACCAAAGTTGACGTTATATAAAATCGGTGTTTGGTAGTCCGCGGTTGCAGCCAGTAATTCTTGCTGATATTCTGCAAAATATTTTTTATTCTGCGGCTTACCGACTAAAATACCACTGACATTGGGTAAAATTCCCACCTTATCAAGTTTAGCTAATTTTTCGCGGAAAAGAGCGGGCTCAGGCTGTTCTTCGCATGTTTCGATAAATAGCAGCTTTCCCTTGGCTTCCTCGGGCGAAAGCAATAGATGGTAGCGGGAAATAACTTCAGGTTCATCAGGATAGCGATCATCACCTAAATCATCGGCTAGACTGTCAAGACAGCCACCCCAAAGTTGGCCTTGAATCTTACCTTTGCCGCGTAAAACTTTGTAGCCTGTATCAGGATGACTCACGCGAGCTTGGCCCAATTGGGTCGGAGAAAAATCCGTTCGCTCTTCATACCAAGTTGTGCTAGCGGTGATGTCCGTTACTGGCGGATTAGTAAAATAGTGGGCAATCGTTTTTGCAGTATACGGCAACATGTCATTATCTAGTTCAGCAAAATCGTTTAAAAAGCTAATGCCGTAGAAGCTCTGCATCCCTAACCGATAAAACAGCAGATGATCATTAGTAGTGTCCGAATAACCGGTAAACAGCTTCGGATGATCTACTACCGCTTGTTTAAATTCTTCGTCTTCCAGCAAATAAGGTAGAATTCGGTAAGTGTCATCGCCCCCAATTGCAGCAACAATGCCTTTAATGTTAGGAGTTAGAAATGCCTCTTTTAGATCCGCCGCCCTTTTTTCAGGATGATTTTTCACATAATCAATTCCCTTAAGAGCGTGTGGCATAAAAACTGGTTTTAAGCCGAGTTCTTCAATCCGCCTCTTGCCCAGCTTAAGTTGGTGTGCGGCAAAATCCTCTCCTAGCGTTCCCATTGATAAGCTAACAATAGCAATTTGGTCTCCTTGGTTTAGACGGTGCGGTTTTTTTAACATCTAGTATCTCCTGTTGGTTAACTAACAGACCAAGCATAAGCAATAGAACTAAACTACAATAATTATTGAATAAGGTAACCACAAGAATTACCGTGCATCTAGTTTTTTCTAATTCAGGGTCTCGTTTTAATAGCTGAGCGAATAAATCATAGTCCAATTTAATTGAGTTAAAAATCCTAGTAAATTTCGATTTGCTTGATTAGTTAAAATACTCAAATTGGCTAGCTATATAAAATATGCTTTTTTTAATTCTTGTTACTTAATCGCTATCGTTCCATCAAGATTTTTAACATAAAGCGAGTTTTTACCAGCTACTCTTTTAGCAAAATGATTACGTGGCTTTAAGTTATGATAATAAATTCCCTCCGAATTTGAAATTAGTTTATAAGATAATTTAGAGGCATTCTTGATGACTATATCGCCACCTTTTTTCATTTCAATGGAGTTATTACCAAGTAACTCGGTATTTGTGATTGTTGCATTACCACCAACAGTCCTAGCATTAGTATTAATAATACTATTAGCAATAGAAAGATTACCAGAATTAATGTCAATATCGCTATTAGTTATTTTAGAACGATCAATGTCAATTTTACCCCTTTGGGTAGCGGCTAAATTCGCACTATTAGTAGTCAGCTGGTTAGCAACCAATCGCCCATTAGCAGTAATCATGCTGACAAAGTCACCAGAATAATTATTGATCTCAGCATTGCCTGACGCACTTCCCACGACAAGTGCGCGTAATTTCAGCTTTTTAGGGATAATAACTTGAACATTGTTATTAATTTTCTTCCAAACAATCCCCTTTAATGGTGGTTCTCCAACAATCAACTTTCTGCCAGCGACATGAGCCCTAAGTGCGTATGGGTTATTTGACTTAAACACAATTTTATTTTGCTTTCCTTGGGTTATTTGCACATTTGCTTGATCTAAATTTATTTCTACAATATTAAAATCTGTTCGATTAGTCAGAGTCGTTGTCTGTAAACGATCATTAATTGCCGTGTAGGTATACGTTTTGCCATTATCAATCACTGGCTTCACGCCATGATTGATTCCTCCAATAATTGCCGTAATTAAACCAATAATAACAACTACCAAACTAGTTCGATAAAACTTTTTCATTTTTATTCCTCGATTCCTGATGTTGATCTCGTTTTAAAGTAATGTCTTTTAAATATTTTTCCACCCAGATAGCGAAAAAGAGTGGCACACCTGGCAAGCAAAAACTGAACAAATTTGCCAATTATTGGTAACAGCATGATGCCAATAGTTGTTAGGGCTAGGCTGAGGCCAACATAGAACATTCCTGTTGCCCAGTTACTACTACACAACAGTCCAAAGGTTTTGACTAGTACAAAAATTCCACCAGTAATGAGTGCCAGGACAAAGGCAACAAAAGCAATGAAAACAGCACAAAAGATTACGAGAACAGCAATCATAACAAAAGCAAAAACTATTGCTAACGGGATGCCAATCGGTGCTGCAAGAACGCCCAATAGAATTAGCCAGATAGTTTTCAAATTAGAATGTGAAGATTTTCTACTTTGCTTAGTTGACTGTGAATCAGCCGAAGCAGAATAATCAGCTAATACTTTGCGTGCCAGCATTTTAGGTGTGCCTAAATCCTCTATAATTGCTTGTTCAGTTTGAAAATCACCGTCAAGTAAAAATTCATGGTAATAATCAATGACATCTTGACGGTCAGATTCAGGAAGATCCTCTAGCTTTTGATTTAGTTCCTTAATGTAATCCTCAATTATTTTACTCATTTTCTCTCCCCCATTAGCTTGTTTAATTTGGTGCTAAAAGCCCACCATTCCTGTTCAATAGTCTCTAATTCCTTTTTTCCAGATGCGGTAATTTGATAATACCGCCGATTACGGCCCTGAAAGGGCTCATCATAAGTAATAACTAAGTTTTCCTTTCTTAATCGTTTCAAGACGGGATAAACAGTTGAATCAGAAATAGCAAAAATCTGTTTAACTTCTTGGGTCAGAGCATAACCGTACAAGTGATTTTGACTAATCAGAGCTAAAACTGCGCCATCAAGGAAACGAGTTTGAATTTGCATACTTTTATTTCCTCCGATATTATATTTTATATAATATTCTAAAATGAAAGACCTATTAATGCAAGTACCTTATTTTTTTAAAAGTTTCAGTTTAAAACTTTTACTGTCGCAATAACTTGCTTTCAGTAAAAAAGGTGGTACTATTTAGAAAACTACCTAATTAGATTTTTTTCTAAATAGAAAGGAGAAAAAATGGCTTTTGAAACCAGTTTTAAAGCGTTAGCGGATCCTGTCAGACGTAAGATTTTGCAGTTATTAAAAGCTGGCCAGATGTCTGCCGGTGAAATTGCTAGTCACTTTGATATGACACAAGCAACAATTTCTTATCATCTAAACGTTCTTAAAAAAGCTGATTTAATTAGTGAAGAAAAAGAAAAAAACTATATTTATTACTCTTTAAATACTTCCATCATTGAAGAAATCATGACTTGGCTCGTTGATTTGAAAGGAGATCAAGATGAATAAAAAAAGATACCAAAAAACGTTTGTGATTACCTGTTTACTAACGCTTTTACCAATTTTAGTTGGTTTACTGCTATATAATAAATTACCTGCGCGAATGGCAATTCACTTTGGCCTAAATGATAGTCCAAACGGTTTTGCCGCTAAAATTTGGGCAATTTGTGCTATTCCAATCTTAATGTTGCTGTTGCAATTGTTAGTTTTTTATCTCATTGCGCATGAGTCAAAGACCGGTAGTTTAAATTTTAAGATCGTTAACATTACCTTATGGTTTATTCCAATTATTGTTAACGTAACCAGTTATTCAATTTACGCTTTTGCACTCGGCTACCCACTTAAAATGTCATTCGTTTTCAATATTTTGTTTGGATTAATACTGGTTATTTTCGGCAATTACCTGCCAAAAACCAGACCGAATGGTCAAATCGGTTTTCGTCTTCCTTGGACATTGAACAATAATGTTAACTGGCAAAAAACACACCGTCTAGCTGGTTGGCTCATGCTGCTTAGTGGGCTATTTTTATTAGTAACCGCACTTGATCAAACAATGTCCCTTTTTATCATCATTATTCTTATCGATCTTATTGTGCCCATTATCTACTCATACTATTTAAGTAAGAAGTAAGAAAGCACTTGTAAATCTAATAGTAACAGCTATCTACGCTAATCTGTGATTTTTATTAAAAAAGTATTGACTATTAATATACTGAGCTGTATTATATCAATAATACAGTGATCCAAGGAGGAAAGACTAGATGAGTCTACTAGAAACGCGCGAAGTCACACGAACTTATGGCAAAGGTGCCTCTAAGTTCGATGCGCTGCGTGGAATCAGTTTACAAATTAATCAGGGCGAATCAGTTGCCATTATCGGTAAAAGTGGCTCGGGTAAATCAACCTTGATGCATATCATGGCCTTACTTGACCACCCCACTTCGGGTAGCGTTTGGCTTAATGACGAACCAACGGCTAAAATCAAGGCGCGAGACTTGAATAAGTTGCGTAACAAGACTTTTGGCTTTGTATTCCAACAATTTTTTCTTAATGCTCAAGACAGTGTACTCGAAAATGTCATGTTGCCAATGAAAATAGCTGGTATCACAGGGAAGAAAAGGCGTGAAGCTGCCTTAAAGGCAATTAAAGCCGTGGGCCTTGAAAACAAGGCCAATAATAAGGCTAACGCACTTTCTGGTGGTCAAAAGCAGCGGGTCTGCATCGCACGTGCTTTAGTCAATGATCCGCAAATAATTTTTGCTGACGAACCAACTGGTAATCTTGACTCTGGCACTGGTGAAATGGTTGAAAATATTTTATTCAACTTAAATAAAGAAAAAGGAATTACCTTAATTATCGTCACCCACGATCCAGATTTAGCAAACAAGTGTGAACGACAAATTCAAATTAAAGATGGCCAGTTAGTTGAAGGAGGCAAAGAATGAAATTTCGTGATATTTTAAATTCCGCCGCAACTAATTTATGGCATAACAAAGGACGCACTTTTTTAACCATAATCGCGGTGTTAATCGGTGCTTTGACAATTAGTATTACGCTTGGAATCAATACCGGTGTTAACGATTATTTGCATAAGCAAATTGGCAATGTTGGCAATACTGAACAAATGATTATCAGCCCGCAATATTCTAGCAGCGATGGTTCAGGACCACAAAAATACAACTCAAATAAGAGCAGCCACAATGCCGATGGCATGATTAGTAAAAAAGAGGTCGCCAAAATCAAGTCTGTCAAAGGGTTAAAAGACGTTAAGGCTCTTAAAGATAGTAACGTTGAGTATGCTCAGGGTAAAAGCAAAACCAAATACCTAATTGATGCTCAAGTGACCTTAGGAATTAAATATGACTTGTTGGCCGGACGTCAAGTTGCTACTCAAGGTCAGGCAAGCGAAATTCTGTTGACTAAAGAGATGGCTAAGGCGTTTGGTTACAAAAACCCACGGCACGCGATTGGTCAACAAATTAATTTGACAGCAATTCCACCTGTGACTAAGAAAAAGGAAAAGATTGCAGCTAAAGTCGTGGGCGTTCGTAACGAAAGCATGGTCAGCAGCGGTCAATCGGTTTATAGCACCGGCTTAAGTGATAAGATTATTGCTGCCAACCAAGCCGGTTTACCTAAAGCACTAAAAGCACGTTATGTTGAAGTTGTAGCCACACCAACAAGTAAGGATGATCAAAAGATTACGGAAATTGAGGACAGGCTCAACAAAAAAGGCTTTGATGCAATGACACTCAAGGAATCGGTTAAACAATTATTCCAAGTCTTTAATGCTGTGACTGGCGTACTGATTTTATTCGGTGCGATTGCACTGATTGCTGCTAGTTTTGGCGTTATCAACACTCTTTACATGTCAGTGCGTGATCGTACGCGTGAAATTGGCTTGATGAAGGCCCTTGGATTAGGCGGCGGAAAAGTCTTCTCAATCTTTAGTTGTGAAGCAATTCTAATTGGCCTGATCGGATCTCTACTTGGCTTGTTAGCGGCAATGGGCATCGGACAAGCCATTAATAAGGTTGCTACTACAAGTTTCCTAAAGGGACTAGATGGCTTTACATTGGTACAATTCAATTGGTCAAGCAGTTTGATAATCATTGGCATCATTTGTTTAATTACCTTCTTGGCAGGAACACTACCAGCACGACGGGCAGCTAAACTCGATCCAATTACAGCCCTGCGATATGAATAACAAATTCTAAATCAAACAAAAAGTGCGAGAAATTACTCTCGCACTTTTTTGATTGAATTAAAAATTAATAATCAGGTAAAATAACAGATATTCTTCGCTACCAGTACTAAAATCGGTAGCTGCTTGGTATAAGCAACTCACAATTATTGTTCGGATTGCTTGATTGCCTGCTCAATTAGTGGTGCTAATAAACTTTGTTCAACCACCATATCAACCGGACGATAGGTTTCATCAATGCATTCTTCCCAATATTCTAAATGCTTTTGATCAATATAACTAGTGGAATCTTCAACCGCATTTCCACCTATCCCCTGAATTGAATACCAGTAGAAGTATGTATAACCGTCCGGATTGCTTTCCTTAAAAACCGTTTCAACGTACATTTTTTCACCTGCCATGGTGGCGACAGTATCTTGGTGATGCCGGTTTAAGAAATCCATCCACTCTTGTGCCGTTTGTTCTTTGCCCTTTTTAATCCGAAAACGTGTTAATTCGATATTTGCCATTTTTTACTACCTTATAAAAAAAGACATCAGTTTAACACTGATGCCTTGAAAACCTGTCTGGAAAAAGGACGAGTAATCCAATAACCAAATAGTTTTATTGATCTGTTCAATAGACGTAAATAAATTAACGCTTACTGAATTGTGATGCCTTACGGGCCTTCTTGAGACCTGGCTTTTTACGTTCAACCATTCTTGGGTCACGAGTTAAGAAGCCAGCCTTCTTTAATGGGCCACGGAAATCTGGGTCTACTTCAAGAAGAGCACGGGCAATACCTAAACGAATTGCTCCAGCTTGACCTGAGAAACCACCACCATTAACGTTAACCTTAACGTCGTATTGACTGTCAGTTTCGGTTAAAGTCAAAGGTTGTTTTAAATCCTTAACTAAGTTAGGGAATGGGATGTATTGATCAACATCTTTGTTATTAACTGTAATTTTTCCACTGCCTGGTACTAAACGTACACGAGCGACAGCATCTTTACGCCGGCCAGTACCAGCATATGCAACTTGTTGTGCCATTTATAATAACCTCCTAGATTAATTTATTAATGTCCAATTTTTCAGGCTTTTGTGCTTCATGCTTGTGGTCTTCACCAGCATAAACATGCATCTTCATGAATTCTTGGTGACCAAGAGTGTTCTTTGGAAGCATACCTTTAACTGACAATTCAACTAATCTAACTGGGTTGTTGGCAAGTAAGTCACCTGCTGGGGTAGCCTTTAAACCGCCACGGTAAGAAGAGTGGTGATAGTAAATCTTGTCAGTAGCCTTTTTACCAGTTAACTTTAACTTAGCAGCGTTAATAATAATAACGTTGTCGCCAGTGTCAACATTTGGTGTGTATTGAGGTTTGTTCTTACCTCTTAAAATAGTTGCTACTGCAGTAGACAGACGACCTAAAGATACATCTGTTGCGTCAATAACATACCACTTACGTTCAATTTCATTAGGTTTTGCTAATTGTGTAGTACGCAATTTAATTTCCTCCGTTTATACGTTGTTTGAATACAATAAGATTCCGGGGCCTATCGTGGACAAACATACCTAAATAGAATACGTCCTTTTTGCTTAATTGTCAATATAATTCGCTATCTAGGCGATATTTTTTCGGAATATCTTCATAAAAGACGTGATATAAAAACAGGCCGTTGGCTTGTGCCGTTTCTCTGACTTCTTCCCTGTTCTTTGCTTTAATTACTCGGGGTATATCATTGAGCGGTCTTTTACCATTACCGATTTCCAGTAAAGTTGCCACCAAAATTCTGACCATATTGTATAAAAAACCGGAACAAATGAAGTCAAAAATTATTTCATTTTCCTCTTCATCTTTTTGCACATTGACATAATACATTGTGCGAACTTTGTTTTTTATCTGGCCTCCACTAGCAGCAAAACTAGTAAAATCATGTGTTCCTAATAAATCTTTTGCTGCTAGCTGCATTTTTTCCAAGTCAACCGGATAAGGATAATGGCCCGTATAAAAGCGCTTGAAGGGATCAACAAAGCGATCTAGGCTAACTCGGTAACGATACCATTTTCCCTTTGCACTATAGCGAACATGAAAGTTTTCATCAACAATTTCACATTCTTTGAAGACAATATCAAGCGGCATGATTGAATTAAGTGCACAAATCATGCGTTCAGGCGGAATTGTTGTCCCCGGATAATCAAAATGAATAACTTGACCGAAAGCATGCACGCCCGCATCCGTTCTTCCTGAACCTTCAACAGCGACTTCGCGACCTTTAGTCATTTTCTTTAACGCGGCTTCAATTGTTCCCTGCACTGTCCGCTGACGAGGTTGCGATTGAAAGCCATGAAAAAGGTGCCCATCGTAGGCAAGTGTCATTTTATACCTTGTGTAATTCATTAATGTGTCCTAAAAATTAATAATAGAGCTGTTAAGACGACGAAATAACCTAAGTTCACTAAATCATATTTTGACCATTTTAAAACTCGGAATTTAGTTCGTCCCTCATCACCGCGATAGCCGCGTGATTCCATTGCTGTTGATAAGTCGATGGCTGTTTCTAATGAACTAATGAATAAAGGAACCAAAAGTGGCGTTATTGCCTTAGCACGTTGAATTAAGCCACCATTATTAAAATCGGCTCCCCGAGAACGCTGTGCGTTCATGATTTTATAAGTTTCATCAAAAAGCGTGGGGACAAACCTTAAGGCAATTGACATTACTAACGCAATTTTATCCACAGGTATCCTAAATAATTTTAGGGGTATTAGCAGCCACTCAATTGCATCCGCAATTTCTAACGGCATTGTTGTTACGGTCATGACTGTTGAAATTAAAATAATGACAGTGAACCGAATAAAGATAAAAACCGCATTAGTAATACCATAAGTTGAAATGGCAAAAATGCCCCATCGCCAATAAACTTTTCCACCAACGGTAAAAAATAATTGCAAAAAAGAGGTAAATAGAATCAGCCAAATCATTGGTTTGACACCATCCCAAAAGACCTTTGGTTTTAAACCTGTTGCTGCCACTGCAAGGATACTGAAAAGCGTAACAATAATATATGTAACGGGATTATTAGCCAAAAATATTAACAAAATAAAGCAAATTGTTGTTAATAGTTTTCCCCGTGGATCCATCTTATAAACTAGCGAATCTCCGGAAATGTACCGACCAATTAAAATTTTATTCACAAGTTCATCCCCTTAAATTTTGCTCTATTTCTTCTACAAGTTTTTTCTCCGTTAATGGTGGTTGAACAAAATTAAAATTATTTAATCGTGACGCAAATAGCGATGCCTTAGGCTCCTCAAGATGATGCTTTTTTAACCATGTCCGATCCTGAAAGATTTTTGCCGGACAGTCATGCTTGATCATCTTTCCGTGTTCCATTACCAGAACATCATCCGCATAATCAGCGACATCATCCATATTGTGTGTAACTAAAATTACCGTATGACCTTCTTGTTGGTATTGTGCAAAAAGATGCATCATCTGTTTGCGTGCCCGTGGATCAAGTCCTGCAGCTGGCTCATCTAAGCATAAAATATCAGGCTCATAAGCCATTACGCCAGCGATTGCTACTCGGCGCATTTGCCCGCCTGATAACTCAAACGGTGAACGCTGAGCGATATAATCTGGCAAGCCAACTTTTCTTAACCAGATTTTGGCACTTTTCTTTGCCTCTTCGGGACTATAGCCAAAGTTTTTGGGACCGAAAGCAATATCATCGAGCACAGTACTTTCAAATAATTGTGCTTCAGGAAATTGAAAAACCAGGCTTACGTGCCGTCTTAATTCCTTTAAATCTTTATTGGTAGTTGCAGGCGTAATTGTTGTATTCGCAATTTTAATTTTGCCCTCAGTCGGTTTTAGCAGCGCATTAAAATGTTGCATCAATGTCGATTTTCCACTGCCGGTGTGACCAATAATGGCCGTAAAAGAGCCAGTTTTTAATTCAAAGTTGACATCTTCTAAACCCTTTTTTTCTAATGGTGAACCTGGTGAGTAAGTATATCCTACTTGTTCGAATTTAATTGACATAAGTACTTTACCAACTCTTCTTCTGAATTAATTGTTTCTGGGATTGCGATTGAGTCGCTACGTAAATCATCCATTACTTGTTGGAAAAAAGGAACATCCAACCCAATTTCCTTTAGCAGTTTAACTTGGCTGAATACCTTCGTTGCATTTCCTTGAGTAATCAGCTTACCATCATTCATCACAATGATATTATCGGCCATATTAGCTTCATCAATGTCATGGGTAATGGCGATTACGGTTAAGTCGTATTCCTGCTTCATTTGCTGAACAATCCCCAAAATTTTATCCCGACCTTCGGGATCAAGCATCGATGTTGCTTCGTCTAGCACAATAATCTTAGGCTTGATTGCAAGAATCCCTGCAATCGCCACACGCTGTTTCTGCCCACCAGAGAGGTTAGCTGGCTCGGTATCAGTATATTCTGTCATGTCGACAGCTTTAATCGCTTCTGGGACGATTTTGAGCATTTCAGTGCGGGGAACACCCCGGTTCTCAAGACCAAAGGCAACATCATCAGCTACCGTGGCACCGACAAATTGATTGTCTGGATTTTGAAAAACGACGCCAACCTTATCTCTGATATCCCATACACTATCATCATCAAGTTTGGTTCCGTCGACTTCAATATAGGAATCGTCTTTTTCATCAGCTACTAGTAAGCCGTTGATCAATCTAATAATAGTGGACTTCCCACTACCATTATGACCAATAATCGACGTCCAAGAACCCCTCTTAATTTCAAAACTGATATTATCAATCGCAGGCGAGTCGGACTCAGGATATGTAAAACTGATATTATTAACTTTAATGATACTATCTTTTGTCATGCTCTCACCCTCCTAAAAAGTCTTATTCAATTGTACCAAAAAAAGACCTCGTAATAAATTAAGATAATGGCGAATAAATAGTTTCTTATTAGTCTAAATTCGCTATTCTTACGCAGAAGATTTTAAGCAGTGAATCATTATACAAAAATGAGCCTTCATTGCAACCTTTCAAAAAGAAACATTAAATTATATAACAAAAACCCCGAAGTTGTCTTAACTTCAGGGTTCATATCAAACTTAGCGTTTTTATTGAAATAAAAAGAGCAAAAAAAATCACCCATGAAGAGGGATAATTTTCATTATCTAAGCTAGACTAAACTTTCGTCATCATCTTAACGCTTATTCTCACTTTCATGGATAATTCTTAATAGCTATTAAGTTTTGGTTATTCTAACTTAAACCAATTCTAGAATAACCATTGGAGCTGCATCGCCTCTACGAGCCTTGGCAAGCTTCAAAATACGGGTGTAACCACCATTACGGTCCTTGTAACGAGGTGCAATATCACTGAAGAGTTTTTGCAATGCTGATTTTACAACAACTGCATCTTTTTCTTCTTGAATGTCAGCAACTTCATTACGAACGTAAGCAGCAGCTTTTCTTCTTGCAGCTAAATCACCACGCTTGCCTAAAGTAATCATCTTTTCGGCAGTTTTGCGGACTTCTTTAGCACGTGTTTCAGTAGTAACAATGCGTTCGTTCATGATCAATTGAGTAGTCATTTCTCTAAGCATTGCTTTTCTATGTGCACTATCGCGACCTAATTTACGGTATGCCATCAGTTTACCTCCTTTTATTTGTTAGTTAATCTTCTTGACGAAGTGAAAGTCCCAAATCAGTTAATTTATTTTTAACTTCTTCTAATGATTTACGTCCTAAATTACGTACACGCATCATATCTGCTTCTGTCTTATCAGTCAGTTCTTGCAGAGTATTAATGCCAGCACGCTTAAGGCAGTTGTATGAACGAACAGATAAATCAAGCTCTTCAATTGTCATTTCGAGCTTCTTCTCTGCAGTATCGTCCTCTTTTTCAACCATAACATCATTGAATTGGGTATTTGCATCAGCAGTTTCAAACACTTTAAAGTGCGCTACCAAAATTTTGGCAGCAAAACTAAGGGCGTCATTAGGCTTGATTGAACCATCAGTCCAAATCTCTAAAGTGAGCTTGTCAAAATCGTCTCTTTTACCAACACGAGTTGACTCAACCTGGTAATTAACTTTTTTAATTGGTGAAAAGAGAGAATCAACCGGAATAACACCAATTGGCATATCTTCACTCTTATTCTCACTTGCGGCAACGTAACCACGGCCATTTTTGACTGCAATCTGCATATGCAAGTGACCACCGTCAGCAATGGTACAAATATATTGATCTGGATTCAGAATTTGAATATCTGAATCGGCTTTCAGATCATCGGCGGTAACAGTAGCTGGACCCTCAACATCTACTTCAATGGTCTTTTGCTCATCTGAAAAAGATTTTAATTCAAGCTTCTTCAGGTTCAAGATAATCTTAGCAACATCTTCTCTAACACCTGGAACAGTGGAGAATTCGTGTAAAACATCATCAATTTGAACATAAACAAGTCCAGTACCTGGAATAGATGTAAGTAAAACTCTACGTAATGAGTTACCTAAAGTAGTACCAAAGCCTCGTTCAAGTGGTTCAATAACAAATTTACCATAAGCCTTCTCTTGGTCCACAACGGTAATATTTGGTTTTTCAAATTCAATCATTACTAGGCCCCTTTCAAAACGCAACGTCCTTCATTAAGAACAAAATTAAACACGACGACGTTTTGGTGGTCTAGAACCATTGTGGGGAACTGGAGTGACATCACGGATTGCAGTGATCTCAAGTCCAGTAGCTTGAAGTGATCTTATAGCAGATTCACGACCAGCACCAGGACCCTTAACAGAAACTTCTACATGTTTCATGCCTTGGTCCATTGCGCTCTTAGCTGCTGCTTCGGCTGCCATTTGAGCGGCAAATGGGGTAGACTTACGACTACCTTTAAAGCCCAATGCACCAGCTGAAGACCAAGCAATTGCATTGCCTTGAACGTCAGTAATCATGACTAAAGTATTATTAAACGTAGAATGAATGTGAGCAACGCCTTTTTCAACGTGCTTCTTCACACGACGCTTACGTGCTGTTTTAGGCATCAATAAACCTCCTTATATTTTTGTTTATCTCTTCTTACTACCCTTACGAGTACGGGCATTATTCTTGGTATTTTGTCCACGAACTGGAAGTCCACGGCGGTGACGCATACCACGGTAAGAACCAATATCAATTAACCGTTTGATATTCATGCTGACTTCTCTACGCAAGTCACCTTCAACACGGTATTTATCAACTTCTGCGCGAAGCTTTTCTTGATCATCTGGAGTCAAATCTTTTGAACGTATGTCTTCAGAAACACCAGCATCCGCACAAATTTTCTGAGCTGTTGGTTCACCAATGCCATAAATGTATGTTAATGCAACAACTATTCTTTTATCTCTTGGTAAGTCAACACCAGCAATACGTGCCATAAATTGCACCTCCTATTTTATTTTTAACCTTGACGCTGTTTGTGTTTTGGATTTGCAGAACAAATAACCATCACACGACCATGTCTTTTAATAATCTTACAATGTTCACACATTGGTTTAACAGATGGTCTAACCTTCATGTTTCCCTCCGTTATTACTTTATAAACCGATAAGTAATTCTACCTTTTGTTAAATCGTAAGGAGAAAGTTCTACAGTAACACGGTCTCCGGGCAGAATACGAATATAGTGCATTCTGATTTTCCCAGAAACATGTGCTAATATTTCTGCTCCATTTTCCAATTCAACCTTAAACATAGCATTAGGCAAAGTATCAATAACTTTACCCTTTACTTCAATGACATCATCTTTTGCCAAAGCTGTTCCTCCGCATTTAAACAGTCATACTTTGAAATTATAACACGGAAAAGTAAATATACAAATTATTGCTTTTTACTTAAAACCGCATCAACACTTTCAAAGACTTTCTCAGGAGATTGTTCACCATCTACACAGGTTAACAACCCATTCTTTTGATAATAGTCTTTCAAAGGTGTGTTCATCTTTTCGTTAACTTGTAAACGATTCTTAACTACTTCTGGCTTGTCATCTTCACGTTGATAAAATTCATGACTGCCACAACGATCACAAGTACCTTCTACTTTAGGCATCTTAGTAATTTTGTTATAAGTGGCACCACACTTTTTACACATAAAGCGTGCTGATAAACGTTTGACTAAAGTATCTTCCTTAACCTCTAAAGAGATTACGTTAGTTAAAGGTTTGTTCAACTTCTTAGTGATATCCTCCAAAAGTTCGGCTTGAACAATTGTCCGAGGAAAGCCATCTAAAATGTAGCCTTCTTTAATATCTGGTTGACCCAAACGTTCTTCTACTAATCTAGCAGTAACTTCGTCCGGTACCAAATCACCTTTGTCAATGTAACTTTTAGCTTCAAGACCAACTTTGGTCTCATTAGCCATTGCTTCTCTAAACATATCCCCAGTTGAAATATGAGTTAGATGATATTTATCAACAATTTGCTCTGATACTGTTCCTTTACCAGCACCCGGCAAACCTAAAAGAAATAAATTAATCATTTATTCGTTCCTATCTGATGAATCCTACATATTCTCTCTTCATTAACAAACCGTTAATTTGACGAGATAACTCCAAGACAACTCCGATTACGATCAAAAGACTAGTTCCACCTAGTCCAATTGAACTCGGTAAGTCCCAAATATTAGTAGCAAGTTGTGGTAGTAAAGCTACCAAACCCAAGAATACTGAACCAACAGTTGATAATCTAATTAACAACTTTGAAACATATTTTTGCGTATCCTTACCCGGCCATACACTAGGAATGTAAGCACCTTGTTTTTGCAAGTTCTTTGCAAGCTTCTCAGGATTAACCTGAACAAAAGCATAAAAGAAGGTAAACAGTACAATCAAAAGAGTATAAATGATAACACCAGTTGTAGTCTGCATACTAAAAATGTTAGTCATTACCTTGTACCATTGTTGGTCGCCTTGAGTTCTTTGAAAGGCCATTAAAATTGTGGCTGGTGTAACAATAAACGAACTAGCGAAAATTACTGGAATCACACCTGAGACATTAACTTTTAATGGTAAGAAACTTTCTGAGCCACTAGTAGTTGCTCGTCTAGTGTATTGGATTGGAATACGGCGATCAGCCTGTTCAACCCAAGTAACTATTTGCGTTACGATGAGTATTGCAATGAGAATCGCAATGAAGAACACAATTCCTTGCCAACGATCACTCGCACTATTATTGATCACTTCATCTTTATATAACTGCCAAAGACCGCGTGGAAGTCGAGCAATAATACCGGCAAAAATAATTACTGAAACGCCGTTACCTAAACCTTTATCGGTAATTTCATCACCAAGCCAAGTCAACAGCATCGTCCCTGCAGTCATAATGATTGCAATTTCACAGTATGATTGCCACGTTTGGGATTTAACCAATCCCATTTCAGTCAAAGCGTTAAAACCAAGCGTGATTCCAATGCTTTGAAAAAATGCGACAAATAATGCAAGCCATCTTGTAGCTTGATTGGTCTTACGGCGACCAACTTCACCCTGCTTGCCCCATTCCACTAAAGTAGGAACAATGTCCATTTGCAACAATTGGATAACAATTTGCGCAGTAATGAAGGGCGAAACACCAAGTGAAAAAATCGAGTAATTATCTAGCCCACCACCGGAAACAGTGTCCAGCATTGGAACTAAACCAGTTTGTGCGACTTGAGTAATCGCTTTTGCATTGACACCTGGAACAGTAATGTTAGCTCCAATGCGATACAGCAAAAGAATAAAGAGTGTGAAATAAATCTTATTTCTAATTTCTTTATCCTTGAAGGCGTTCTTCAAAGTCGAAAACATTAGATCACCTCAACAGATCCGCCTGCAGCTTCAACTGCTTTTTTAGCAGCGGCGGAAACCTTGTTAACCTTTACGTTTAACTTAACTTTTAGCTCACCTTTAGCAAGTAGCTTAACGCCTGATAATTCTTTCTTTACCAAGCCGTTTTCTTTAAGACTAGCAACAGTAACTTCGTCGTTGTCTTTAAACTTGTTTAAGTCGTCTAAATTAATAATTGCATATTCTTTACGGTTAACGTTCTTAAAACCACGCTTAGGCATAGTTCTGAATAATGGCATTTGACCACCTTCAAAACCTAAACGAGTGTGTCCACCTTGACGGGCTAATTGACCCTTTTGTCCACGGCCAGAAGTCTTTCCGTAACCACTTGAAGTACCACGTCCAACACGTTTTCTAGTATTGCGTGAACCCTCAGCAGCATGTAATTCATGAAGCTTCATTAATTCGGCACCTCCTCAATTAATTATTTATTGATCTCTTCAACAGAGATTAAATGTGCAATTTTCAACAATGCACCACGAGTAGCAGCGTTGTCTGGTAGAGTAGCTGTACTATTGATTCTACCTAAGCCTAAGGCTTTAACAACTTTTTGTTGGTTAGGTAGACGGTGCGCAGCACTTCTAATTAAAGTAACTTTTAATTCAGTCATTTATTTTGTCTCCCTAATCTAAATCAGCGTGACGTAGTTTTTCAACTTGTTCACTGGTCTTAAGTTTCTTCAACCCATCGATAGTTGCACGAACAACATTGATTGGAGTGTTTGAACCAAGTGACTTAGAAGTAACATCAGCGATACCAGCCATATCCATAACGATACGAACGGCACCACCGGCAGCAACTCCGGAACCAGCTGGAGCAGGTTTAATTAAGATGCTACCTGAGCCATAGTGACCGATTACTTCGTGAGGAATGGTAGTACCAACCTTAGGAACAGTAATCATGTTCTTCTTACCAGCTTCAACGGCCTTACGGATTGCTTCTGGAACTTCTTGAGCTTTACCAGTACCAAAGCCTACACGACCTTTTTTGTCGCCAACGATTACCAAGGCAGCAAATCTCATTCGTTGACCACCCTTGACAACCTTGGTGACACGATTAATTGCTACTAACTGATCTTCGATGTCGTCTTTATTTCTGCGATTATTGCGAGAATCGTTGCGGTTTGCCATGTATTATTCTCCTTCCCTAGAAATCTAATCCGTTTTCACGAGCGGCATCTGCCAAAGCTGAAATACGGCCGTGGTATAGGTAACCACTTCTATCGAACACAACATTTGAAATGTTCTTAGCTTTAGCTGCTTCGGCAATTGCCTTACCTACAGCTTGAGCTTGTTCTACCTTAGTTGAATCCTTAGCTACGGAATCATCCAAAGTTGAGGCACTTGCTAGCGTTACACCCGCTACGTCATCAATTAATTGAGCGTAGATGTTTTTGTTTGAACGGAAAACGCTTAAGCGTGGGCGCTCAGCAGTACCAGAAATCTTGCCACGAATACGTTTGTGACGCTTTAAGCGTAACTTATTTTTATCTGGTTTTGAAATCACAATTTCACCTCAAAAATTTATTTATTACTTACCTGTCTTACCTTCCTTACGACGTACATATTCGTCAGTGTAACGAATACCTTTACCCTTGTAAGGCTCTGGTGGACGTACATCGCGGATTTCAGCAGCAAATTGTCCAACATTTTGCTTAGAAATCCCTTCTACTTCAATATCAGTTGCTGAAGTAGCTTTTACGGAAACACCTTCTGGTGCAGTCATTTCAACTGGGTGTGAGTAACCAACATTTAATGTTAATTTGTTGCCTTGTGCTGTTGCACGGTAACCAACACCGATTAACTTCAAAGTCTTCTTGTAGCCATTAACTACACCTTCAACCATTGATGCTAAGTTAGCTCTTTCAGTACCGTGAAGTGCTTTATCACTTTCACTTGAACGTGAAAAGTTAATCTTGCCATCTTCTTGCTTGAAAGTAATCTTTGGATCGAAGTATCTAGTTAATTCACCCTTTGGTCCCTTAACGGTGATGTTGTCACCATCCTTGGTAACTGTGACACTATCTGGGACTTCAATTGTTTTTAAACCAATACGGCTCATTGATTGTTCTCCTTTCTGTCAGAATTACCAAACGTAAGCGATAACTTCGCCGCCGACGTCTTTTTGTCTAGCTTCTTTATCGGTAATTACACCAGCAGAAGTTGAAACGATGGCGATACCTAAACCATTAAGAACTTTAGGTAAGTTTTCAGCACTAACGTAATTTCTAAGACCTGGCTTAGAAATACGCTTTAAGCCTGAAATGACACGTTCTCCGTCTGGACCATATTTCAAGAAAATCTTGATAATGCCCTGTTTGTTGTCATCAGTAACTTCGTAATCACGGATGAAACCTTCGCGTTTCAAAATTTCTGAAATAGATTTTTTAATGTTTGATGCAGGAATTTCAACTGAACTATGCTTTGCCATATTGGCATTTCTAATTCTAGTCAAGTAATCTGCGATCGGATCTGTCATGACCATTTATGCTATCCTCCTAACCGTATTACCAACTAGCCTTTTTAAGACCTGGGATTTGACCTTTGTGAGCTAAATCCTTCAAGCAAATACGGCATAAACCAAACTTACGGTAAACGGAATGTGGACGACCACATCTCTCGCAACGAGTATATTCACGTGAAGAGAATTTAGCAGGACGATGATTTCTAATTATTTGTGATGTTTTAGCCATTAGTGTCCTCCATTATTTTGCAAACGGCATACCAAATTGACTTAAAAGCTCACGAGCTTCTTCATCAGTGTTGGCAGTAGTAACGATAACAACATCTAAACCTCTTGTCCGATTAACCTTATCAAAGTCAATTTCTGGGAAAATAAGTTGTTCCTTAATACCTAAAGTGTAGTTACCACGACCATCGAATGAACGGCTTGAAACACCGCGGAAGTCACGAACCCGAGGAAGCGAAACACTAATTAACTTGTACAAGAAATCATACATTCTGTCTCCTCTAAGTGTTACCTTAGCACCGATAGACATACCTTCACGTAAACGGAAGTTAGCGATTGATTTCTTAGCCTTTGTTACTAAAGGCTTTTGACCTGAGATCAAAGTTAATTCTTCGACTGCTTCATCCAAGTTCTTTGCGTTAGTAACTGCGTCACCAACACCCATGTTCAAAACGATCTTTTCGATCTTAGGTACTTGCATAACTGAGCTGTATTCAAACTTTTCTTGCAATGCAGGAACAATTTTTTCTTTATATTCTTCAGCTAAATAATTTGCCATTTGTGTCCTCCTTCCTATTTCTTAGTTTCTTCTTTTTTGCTTTCAGACTTAGCAATAACTTTTACGTTTGATGCGTGAATTGAACCTTCTGATTCAACTACACCACCATTTGCATTAGTTTGCGAAGGCTTTTGGTGTTTCTTAATTGTGTTAACGCCCTTAACAACCACACGGTTTTTCTTAACGTTAACAGAAAGAACAGTACCTTCTTTACCTTTGTCTTTTCCGGCAATAACTTTTACTTTGTCACCAGTTTTAACAAACATCAGTGCACCTCACTTAATTATAAGACTTCAGGAGCAAGAGAGACGATCTTCATAAAGTCGTGCTCACGCAGCTCACGTGCAACAGGCCCAAAGATACGAGTACCACGTGGGCTCTTATCTGCATTAATTACTACACCGGCATTTTCATCAAACTTGATGTATGAACCATCTTCACGACGTGCGCCTGATTTTGTTCTAACAATGACAGCTTTGACAACGTCACCTTTTTTGACAACGCCACCTGGTGTTGCTTGTTTAACAGTTGCAACCACGATGTCACCAATGTTACCAGTCTTACGTCTTGAACCACCTAAGACTCTAATAACTAATAGTTCTCTGGCACCTGAGTTATCAGCAACCTTCAAACGGGATTCATTTTGAATCACTATTTAATCCTCCCCTCACTAAATCCGCAAAACTATACAGATTTCTTGACAATTTTTACTAAACGGAAGCGCTTTGTACGAGATAATGGACGGGTTTCCATGATACGAACAGTATCGCCAACTTTAGCTTCATTTTTTTCGTCTTGTGCGTAATATTTCTTAGAATATTTGATACGCTTCTTGTAAACAGGGTGATTCTTGTAAGTATCAACAACAACAGTGATAGTTTTGTCATTCTTATCAGAAATTACTCGACCTTGATATACGTGACGACGATTTCTTTCGATTGATTCGCTCAAGTTAATAACTCCCTTCCACTAATCTTTCTTCAATGCATCTTCACTTAGAATTGTTTTAATTCTAGCGATGTTCTTGCGGACTTTGCTTAGGCGAGCGGTATTTTCTAATTGACCCGTTGCTTGTTGAAAACGCAAATTAAAGAGTTCTTCTTTGTATTGCTTTTCCTTGTCCAACATCTGATCAGTGGTTAGTGCTCTGATATCTTTAGCCTTCATTAGAATTGCCACCTACTTCCGAACTTTTAGTCACAAACTTACATTTAATTGGTAACTTAGTTGAAGCAAGTCTTAAAGCTTCACGAGCAGTTGCTTCGCTAACGCCACCAATTTCAAACATAATCTTTTCTCTCTTAACAACAGCTACCCAGCCGGCTGGTGCACCTTTACCAGAACCCATACGTACACCTACACCTTTAGCAGTGTATGACTTTTGAGGGAAAATTCTAATCCAAACTTTACCACCACGCTTCATGTAACGAGTCATCGCAACACGAGCAGCTTCGATTTGTTGGTTAGTAATCCAGTGTGATTCAAGAGCTTGTAAACCATATTCACCAAAGGCAATGGTTTTGCCACCCTTAGCAGCACCACGCATCTTACCACGGAATTCACGACGGTGCTTTACCCTTTTTGGTACTAGAGGCATTATTTGTTTCCTCCCTTCACAGCTTTTTCAGGTTTCTTACTCTTTGAAGGTAAGACTTCACCACGGTTGATCCATACTTGAACACCAATTTCACCATAAGTAGTGAAGGCATTTACCCAAGCATAGTCAATGTCAGCTCTTAAAGTTTGTAATGGAACACGACCTTCAGTATGCCATTCTCTTCTTGCCATGTCAGCACCGTTTAAACGACCAGAAGTTTGAACTCTGATTCCTTTAGCACCAGCACGCATAGTTCTTTGAGTAGCTTGGCGCATTGCACGTCTAAAAGCAATACGAGCTTCAAGTTGACTTGCAATACTATCTGCTACTAATTTAGCATCAAGATCTGGTTTCTTAATTTCGACAATGTTAACGTGAACTTGCTTGTTAGTCAAAGCATTTAATTCTTTTCTTAAAGCTTCAACTTCAGAACCACCTTTACCAATTACCATACCTGGTTTTGAGGTATTAATTGATACGTTGATTCTGTTTGCTGCACGTTCAATTTCAACAGTAGAAACAGAGGCATCCTTTAATTTCTTAGAAATGAATTTTCTGATCTTCAGGTCTTCATTTAAGGTTTCTTTGTATCCTCTGTCAGCATACCATTTAGATTCCCAGTCACGAATTACGCCGAGACGAAAACCATTTGGGTTAATTTTCTGACCCATTAATATACCTCCCTTAATCGTTCTTTTCTGAAACTACTACAACTACATGACTTGTTCTCTTGTTAATTGGAGAAGCCATACCTTTGGCACGTGGTCTAAATCTCTTTAAAGTTGCACCTTCGTTTACGTATGCTTCTGATACGTAAAGGTTAGCACTTTCGAGATCGTAGTTGTGTTCCGCGTTAGCGATTGCTGAGCGTAAAACTTTTTCAACGATTGGGGAAGCAGCTCTAGGCGTAAATTGCAAGATTGCTAATGCTTCTGCAACGTCTTTACCGCGAATTAAGTCAACGACTAAACGTGCTTTTCTTGGAGCAATACGAACAGTTCTTGCTTCAGCCCTAGCTGAACTAATTTGTTCTGCCATTTAAGTGTTTCTCCTTCCTCTATTTAGTTGCCTTATCGTCAGATGTCTTGTGTCCATGGAAAGTTCTTGTTGGAACAAATTCACCTAACTTGTGACCAACCATGTCTTCAGTAATGTAAACTGGAACATGTTTTCTACCATCGTAAACAGCTATAGTCAAACCAACGAAGGAAGGGAAAATAGTTGAACGACGTGACCAGGTTTTAATAACCTGTTTTTTCTCTGTGTCTGCTTGTGCATCAACTTTCTTTAGCAAAGATGCGTCTGCAAAAGGCCCTTTTTTAATACTACGGCTCATTAATTAACCCTCCTTCTATTACTTGTTACCCTTACGGTGACGAATAATTAACTTCTCGCTAGCTCTCTTACTATTTCTAGTCTTGATACCGCGAGCTTTCTTACCCCAAGGAGTCATAGGTTGTGGACGACCAACTGGAGCCTTACCTTCACCACCACCATGTGGGTGATCGTTAGGGTTCATTACAGAACCACGTGATTGTGGACGTCTGCCTAACCAGCGGCTACGGCCAGCCTTACCTAATTGAATCAATGAGTGTTGTTCGTTACCAACAACACCAATAGTTGCACGACAAGTTGACAAGATCTTACGAACTTCGCCACTTTGAAGTCTAACTAAAGTGTACTTACCGTCACTACCCAAAACTTGAGCATTGGCACCAGCACTTCTGACAAGTTGTCCACCCTTACCAGGTCTTAATTCAATGTTGTGAATTGAAGTACCAGTAGGAATGTTCTTTAATGGTAAAGCATTACCTGGCTTAATGTCTGCATTAGGACCAGATTCAACTACATCGCCAACTTTTAATCCTTTAGGAGCTAAAATGTAAGCTTTGATACCATCAGTGTAGTGAAGAAGTGCAATGTTAGCAGTTCTGTTTGGATCGTATTCGATAGCCTTAACAACAGCTTTTGCATTGTCCTTGTTACGCTTGAAATCGATGATACGGTACTTTTGCTTATGACCACCACCACGGTGTCTACTTGTAATATGACCATATGAGTTACGACCTGCAGTGTGTGATTGTGATTCAAGCAAGGTACGTTCTGGCTTGCTCTTAGTAATCTCAGCAAAGTCGGAAGAAGTCATATTACGGCGACCATTTGTGGTTGGCTTATAAATCTTAATAGCCAATTGACTGACCTCCTATTACTTATTTTCTTCTTGATTTTCGTCTTTGAAAATCTTAATGTCGTTTGAATCATCAGTTAAAGTGACAATTGCTTTACGGCTACGAGCTGTTTTACCAGTGTAACGGCCAACACGCTTGTCTTTACCACGAACATTCATGATATTAACTTTCTTAACTTTGACATCAAAGATTTCTTCAACAGCGTTACGAACTTGAGTCTTGGTTGCAGTTAAAAGCACGTTGAAAGTGTACTTCTTATCATCCATTAAGTTCGTTGACTTTTCAGTAATGATAGGTCTTAAAATGATATCATGTGCACTCATTTCTTCGAAGCCCCCTCAACATTCTCTTCAATCTTCTCAATAGCGTCTTTAGTCAAGATTAACTTGTCGTAGTTTACTACATCTTCAACGTTTAAGCCGTTAATTGTAATAACCTTAACTTTTGGCAAGTTTCTTGCTGAAAGTTGTACATTCTTGTCTTCTGAAACAACAAGTACTTTACCTTCAATATTTAAGCTGTCTAATATTGACTTAAATTCTTTAGTCTTAGGAGCTGACAATGTCAACTGGTCTAAAACGATTAAATCTTGATCAATCAATTTTTGGGAAAGAACTGACTTGATAGCCAAACGACGTTGCTTTCTTGGCATTGAGTATGCGTAAGAACGTGGAGTTGGTCCAAAGACTACACCACCGCCGCGCCATTGAGGTGATCTGATTGAACCTTGACGAGCACGTCCTGTACCCTTTTGCTTCCAAGGCTTCTTACCACCACCACGAACAGCAGATCTATTTTTAACCTTTGAGGTACCTTGACGCTTGCCAGCTCTTTGTCTGATGATTGCATCGAAAACAACGCTCTCGTTTGGTTCAATACCAAATACTTCATCTTTTAAAGTAACTTCACCAGCATCTTTACCTTTTTGATCGATAACTTTTAAATTAGCCATTCTAGTCCTCCTTCCTATTTATTATTCTTAACAGCAGATTTAACAGTAATTAATGAGTTCTTAGCACCTGGAACATTACCTTTGATAAGTAATACGTTCATGTCAGCTACAACCTTTTCAATTACTAAGTTTTCAATGGTAACTTTCTTCATACCCATGTGACCTGGCAAACGCTTGCCCTTTGGTACACGGTTAATGATGGAACCCATTGAACCAGGAACTCTGTGGTATCTTGATCCGTGAGTTTCAGGTCCACGTGATTGGCCCCAACGCTTAATGTTACCTTGGTATCCATGACCTCTTGTAGTACCAGTAACGTCTACGACGTCACCTTCCTTAAATGTGTCCACAGTAACTTCTGAGCCGACTTCGTAGTCCTTAAGCTCAACTCCGCGGATTTCACGTATGAAGCGCTTAGGCGAAGTCTTTGCTTTTGCAGCATGACCTTTTTCTGGTTTGTTGCTCAAAACTTCACGCTTGTCTTGGTATCCCAATTGAACTGCTTCGTAACCGTCTGATTCAACAGTCTTAACTTGCATAACAACGTTAGGAGTTGCTTCGACAACAGTTACAGGAACAAGGATGCCATCTTTGGTGAAGACTTGAGTCATACCGACTTTTCTTCCTAAGATTCCTTTGGTCATGATTACACCTCTTTCTCTTTAAAAATTATAATTTGATTTCGATGTCAACGCCGCTTGGTAGATCAAGCTTCATTAAAGAATCAACAGTTTTAGGTGTAGGGCTTAAAATATCGATTAAACGCTTGTGCGTACGCATTTCAAACTGTTCACGTGAGTCCTTGTTCTTGTGTGGTGAACGAAGAACAGTGAATAATACCCGTTCTGTTGGTAGAGGAACTGGACCTGAAATTTCAGCACCAGTTCTCTTAGCTGTTTCTACAATTTTAGCAGCCGATTCATCGAGAATACCATGTTCGTAAGACTTAAGTCTGATACGAATTGATTGACTTGCCATTGAATTACCTCCTCAACGTCTTCTTTTAAAAGATGACTAGCTTCCGCAAAAATTCCCGGCGCCACCTCTGTGGCAATGCAGCCTGGTGTGCCGCAACCTTTTGCATCAACGCTTTACAACAAATATGTGCAATAGAGCATACTATGCCCTAAGCGCACAAAAACTAGTATACTTACTTTAAGCCTAAATATCAAGGGTTTTAGGACTTTTTCTTTAATTTTTTCATGATTTTCTGAAAACAAGCAATAGCAAAATAAAAATTTACTCTACCAAATATATTTTGTAAATTTTTTTGCTTAGAATTTGAGCAATGCCATTCTTAATTTTTTATGGTAGTTAATAGACTCATTTTTAAATAAAAAAAAGAGCTATCGGATTTACCAATAGCTCGATTAAAATTGTTGTTAATTTTTATTGTCAGTTATTAAAAACTAGTCAGCGTTGTTGCCGCCACGGCTCTTAATAATTTCTTCTTGAATTGACTTAGGAGTTGCTTCATAGTGGTCAAATACCATTGTGAAAGTACCACGTCCCTGAGTTGATGAACGCAAAGTAGTTGCGTAACCAAACATTTCAGCAAGTGGAACCATTGAGTTCAAGACCTTAGCACCTGAACGGTCAACCATGTTGTCCATTGTACCACGACGAGCGGTAATTGAACCCATTACATCACCCAAGTATTCTTCAGGTGTGATAACTTGTACCTTCATAATTGGTTCAAGAATAACAGCACCAGCCTTAGGAGCTGCATTTCTCAAAGCAAGTGAAGCAGCAACCTTGAAGGCAGCTTCTGAAGAGTCGACTTCGTGGTAACTACCATCATAAAGCTTAGCCTTAACATCGATCAATGGGTAGCCAGCAAGGATACCGTTCTTCATTGATTCTTGCAAACCAGCATCTACTGAAGGGATAAATTCACGAGGAACAACACCACCGACGATGGCATCTTCAAATTCGTAACCTTTACCTCTTTCGTTTGGTGTGAATTCAATCCAAACGTCACCGTATTGACCCTTACCACCTGATTGACGAACAAATTTACCTTGTGCCTTAGCAGGTTTAGTGAAGGTTTCACGGTAAGCAACTTGTGGTTCACCGATCTTAGCTTCAACGTGGAATTCACGTTTCATACGTTCAACCATGATTTGAAGGTGTAATTCACCCATTCCGGAAATCAAAGTTTGACCAGTTTCAGCATTAGTTTCAGCTCTGAAAGTTGGGTCTTCTTCAGTTAACTTTTGCAAAGCAACATCAAGTTTATCACGGTCAGCCTTTGATTCTGGCTCGATTGAAACTTGAATAACTGGGTCTGGAACTTCCAAACTTTCCAAAATTAATGGATGATCTGGATCAGTTAATGAGTCACCAGTCGTAGTGTTCTTCAAACCAATCGCACCAGCGATATCACCTGAAAATACTTCTGAAATTTCGCTTCTTGAGTTAGCGTGCATTTGAAGCAAACGACCAACACGTTCACGACTGTTCTTAGAAGCATTCAATACGTATGAACCTGATTCAAGAGAACCAGTGTAAACACGGATATAAGTTAAACGACCAACGAATGGGTCAGTTGCGATCTTAAATGCTAGAGCTGAGAATGGCTTGTCGTCACCGGCAATCAATTCAACTTCTTCGCCAGACTTAGGATCATGAGCAACATAAGGCTTAACATCTAATGGTGATGGTAGATAATCAACAACACCATCAAGCATCATTTGAACACCCTTGTTCTTGAAAGCTGAACCAGCAAATACTGGGAATGCCTTCAATTCCAAAGTTGCTTTACGGATAGCAGCTTTTAATTCATCAATGGAAATTTCATCACCGTTTAAGTATTTTTCCATGATGTCATCGTCAACGTCTGCAACTTGTTCAATTAAGTCGTTACGACGCTTTTCTGCTTCTTCCTTGTATTCGTCAGGAACTGGAATAGTGTCCCATTTTGAACCAAGTTTGTCTTCATCGTAAACATCGGCAACCATGTTGATCAAGTCGATAACACCTTCAAAGGTATCAGCAGAACCAATTGGCATTTGAACAGCTAAAGCATTGGCGTTTAAACGTTCATGTAAAGATTTAACAGACTTATCAAAATCTGCACCAATCTTGTCCATCTTGTTAACAAAAACAATTCGAGGAACACCGTAAGTTTCAGCTTGGCGCCAAACATTTTCAGTCTGTGGCTCTACACCTGCTTGAGCATCAAGAACAGTTACGGCACCATCAAGAACACGTAGTGAACGTTCAACTTCGATTGTGAAGTCAACGTGTCCTGGTGTATCAATGATGTTAATTCTGTAGTCATTCCATTGAGCTGTAGTAGCAGCTGACGTAATGGTAATACCACGTTCTTTTTCTTCGTCCATCCAGTCCATCTGTGAGTCACCCTCGTGGGTTTCACCGATTTTATGAATCTTACCAGTATAGTAAAGAATACGCTCAGTAGTGGTAGTCTTACCCGCATCAATGTGGGCCATGATACCAATATTACGTGTTTTTTCTAATGGAAATTCACGCTTATTAGCCATAAATTATTTCTCTCCTTAAAAAATTAGAAACGATAGTGAGCAAATGCACGGTTAGCTTCAGCCATACGATGTACATCTTCACGCTTCTTAACTGCTGAACCAGTGTTGTTAGAAGCATCAATGATTTCGTTAGCTAAACGCTCATCCATTGTGTGCTCATTACGTAAACGAGCATATGAAACAAGCCATCTTAAGCCCAAAGTAGTTCTTCTTTCTGGACGAACTTCAACTGGAATTTGGTAGTTTGAACCACCGATACGGCGAGCTCTAACTTCCAAAACTGGCATAATGTTGTTCATAGCTTCTTCAAAGACTTCAAGTGGTTCCTTACCAGTCTTTTCTTTCACGATGTCAAAAGCATCATAAAGGATTGAAGATGCCTTAGCTCTCTTACCATCAAGCATCAAGTGGTTGATCAACTTAGTAACAAGCTTTGAATTGTAAACTGGATCCGCTAAAATATCTCTTTTAGTTACGTGTCCTTTTCTAGGCATTATTTAACTCCTCCTTAATCTTTCTTGGCACCGTACTTAGAACGGCCTTGCTTTCTGCCGTCAACACCGGCAGTATCAAGTGCACCACGGATGATGTGGTAACGTACACCAGGAAGGTCCTTTACACGACCACCACGAATTAAAACAACGGAGTGTTCTTGTAAGTTGTGGCCTTCACCTGGAATATAAGCAGTAACTTCAATTAAGTTTGAAAGACGAACACGAGCATACTTACGTAAAGCTGAGTTTGGCTTCTTTGGAGTCATAGTACCAACACGAGTTGCAACTCCACGCATTTGTGGTGCTGGGTTTGATACTAATTCTTTCTTCATACTGTTGTAGCCGTAGCTTAAGGCTGGTGATTTTGATTTAGTCGTCTTTGAATGACGGCCTTTTCTTACCAATTGGTTAATGGTTGGCATTAAATTGTTCCTCCTAAAATTTGATTATCTTGTTCACACATCCAGGAGTTTCTTTTTTAGTCCTGAATCTATCTTCAAAATGCACAATTGACATTGTACTCCCTTTTTACCAAAAAGCAAAATTATTTTGGCAAAAAAGTTTTTTTATTTTTAGCGTAACTAATGATGGGAGGTAAAAAATGGCTTGGATTTATCAACTTACTAACTTTTTAATTGGGACCTGCTTAGCATCCCACGCCTGTGTTGTTTGCGACCGCTTTGATACTGGTGACTTCATTTGGGGACGTTCTCGCTGTGATTTCTGTTTAACTAAACTTACTTTGGTGGACGAGTTGCCAATTTTGTCCTATTGTTTTTTACACGGAAAATGTCGCTACTGCCAGCGCAGTATTTCAGTTAAATTACCGTTAATCGAATTTTTGGGTGGTTTAGCATATCTTAAGATTGATTTTAGTCAGATGACCGGAATTGCCACTGCGATTGTCATTTTTTGTTTACTACTGGCCGCAATCAGCGATTATGACAGGCTAGAATTTCACCTAGCAATGATTTTTCCCGCGCTTTTATTAACACTACTTAGATTCAAACATCTCTTTAAGTTACAATTAGGCGATTTAATTGAACTAATTCCTATTTTGCTAGTCTTGCTTTTTTATACTATGCAAAAGAAGTTGGGTTCGGGTGATTTAATTATCTACTTAATTTTAGCCTTTTTCTTTACCCCTCACTTTGCTAACCTGGTTTTTCTTTTTGGCTCTTTTCTACTTCTCTTTCAATTCTTTCTAAAAAGAAAAACTTGGTCATTGCAAAAGCAAATTGCCTTTGTACCGTATATTTTTGTTGGACTAATCATTCAATTACTTCTGCAATAGCAAAAAAATAGCTTTCCTACTTTAATTAGTAGAAAAGCTATTTTTATTAATAAATTTTACTTATCCTTGTGGTTCCCCAGCTTGATCAGCTTCCTTCATCTTTTTCTCAATATCAGCTATTGAGTAGACAGACTTAGGCTTCTTCACATCAGCTTCAGGTTCCATATCACGGTAAATTGGAAGACCAGTACCGGCTGGAATAATCTTACCGATGATAACATTTTCTTTCAAACCAAGAAGTGGATCGTTCTTGCCTCTGATTGAAGCATCAGTCAGCACACGAGTAGTTTCCTGGAATGAAGCAGCTGACAAGAAACTATTAGTTTCAAGGGCAGCCTTAGTAATACCAAGAATTACACTTTGAGCAGTTGCAGGGATTCCACCTGAAATAATTACTGAAGTGTTGCGTTCCTTGAATTCGCCAATATCCATGATTTCACCTGGAAGCAAGTTAGTCTCACCAGGATCAAGAACACGAACTTTTTGCAACATTTGTCTAGTTAAGACCTCAACGTGCTTATCTGAAATGTCAACACCCTGCATCCGGTAAGCCTTTTGTACTTCAACCAAGATGTATTCTTCGGTTGTCAACGTATCAGTTACTTGAATTAATTCCTTAGGATCGATTGAACCAAGAGTCAACTTGTTACCACGGCGAACTTCATCACCTTCACTGACTGCAACTGAAGCAGTATAAGGAACACTGTAGCTTCTAGTATCGATCTTACCCTTAACAGTAATTTCACGTGTGTGCTCTGCTGGGTTTTCTTGAATTGAGTCAATAACACCATCAACTTCAGAAATAACAGCACGACCCTTAGGGTTACGAGCTTCAAACAATTCTTGCACACGAGGAAGACCCTGAGTAATATCTTCAGCACCGGCAACACCACCGTTGTGGAAAGTACGTAAAGTAAGCTGCGTACCAGGTTCACCAATTGATTGAGCGGCAACAGTACCAACTGCTTCACCAACTTCAACTTCTTCACCCGTAGCCAGGTTCATACCATAACATTTACGGCAGACACCGTGAGGGGTATCACAAGTTAAAATTGACCGAATCTTCACGTCTGTAACACCGGCATCACAAATTTTATGTGACAGATTTTCATCAAGCATTACATTTGGTCCAACGATCGCCTCACCGGTTTGTGGATCCTTAACAGTTTCAGCAGTGAACCGACCAAGTAAACGATCGTATAATGGCTCAATTAATTCGTCACCTTCCATGATTGAGTGAACATTGATACCACGATCAGTGCCACAGTCATCTTCACGGATAATAACATCTTGAGCAACATCAACCAAACGACGAGTTAAGTAACCTGACTGAGCAGTCTTCAAGGCCGTATCAGTCATTCCCTTACGTGCACCGTGAGTGGACATGAATAATTCTAGAACTGACAAACCTTCCTTGAAGTTTGAAGTAACTGGAATTTCGAACAAACCACCGTTAGGAGTGGCCATCAAACCACGCATTCCGGCAAGCTGAGTAAAGTTAGAAATATTACCACGAGCACCGGAGTCAGCCATGATTGTAATAGGATTACGTGGATCATAGATCTGTGCAATCTCATTTTGAACCTGGTCCTTACACTCATTCCAAATACTAATTACTCGATCGTGACGTTCTTGCTCAGTAATTAAACCACGTCTAAACTGCTTAGAAACGACGTCAACTTGCTTGTGGGCCTTAGCTACCTTTTCATCCTTGTCATCAATTTCTGGAACATCGGTCATTCCGATTGTAATACCAGAAGTAGTTGAACTTGTGTAACCAAGTGTCTTCAAGTCATCAAGGTATTCTGAAGTTCTTTGAACCTTGTAGTACTTGTAAATTGTGGCAATTGAGTCAGATAAGAATGATTTCTTAAATGGCGTAGCAATTAAATCACCAGCAACATTATCAATTTTTTCATGAATATCCTCACCTGGCTCTAAGAAGTACTTAGCAGCTAGTGGATTATTCAGGTTCTCTTCAGTTGGCTCGTTAACGTAGAAGTAATCTTCTGGGAAGATTTGGTTGAAAATCACACGACCATAGGTAGTAATGAAAATGCCGTGTTCATAACCTTTAGGCCATGCCTTCTTTGGCATTGAGTCCGCAGACATTCCAATAATTGAGTGATAATGAATATCACCATTATTGTATGCAACAGTTGCTTCGTCAGGTGAATTAAAGATCATTCCTTCACCTTCACGACCCTTTTCAGCTTGAGTCAACCAGTAGTTACCTAAAACGATATCCTGAGAAGGAGTAACGATTGGCTTACCATCTTTTGGAGCAAGAATATGATGAGCTGCAAGCATTAACAAGCGTGATTCTGCAACAGCTTCATCTGACAAAGGTACGTGAATGGCCATCTGGTCACCATCGAAGTCAGCGTTGTAAGCTTCACAGGCAAGTGGGTGCAAACGAATTGATTTACCAGGAACTAAAACTGGTTCAAAGGCTTGGATACTCAAACGGTGTAATGTTGGCGCACGGTTTAGTAAAACCGTTCTTTCCTTAATTACATCTTCAAGTACATCCCAGACATCATCGTCTTCACGATCAATCTTACGCTTAGCGCTCTTAATGTTAGAAGCAATCTTGCGTTTAACCAATTCATGCATAACAAATGGCTTGAATAATTCTAGTGCCATTGGACGAGGAACACCACATTGATAGAACTTCAATTTTGGTGAAACATCGATAACTGAACGACCAGAGTAGTCAACACGCTTACCAAGCAAGTTTTGACGGAAACGTCCTTGCTTACCCTTAAGCATGTGTGAAAGTGACTTAAGTGGACGGTTACCAGGCCCAACAACTGAACGACCACGACGACCGTTATCAATTAAAGCGTCGACTGCTTCTTGCAACATCCGCTTTTCGTTTTGAACGATAATGTTTGGTGCATTCAGGTCAAGTAATCTCTTCAAACGGTTATTACGGTTAATAACCCGACGGTACAAGTCGTTTAAGTCTGAAGTGGCAAAACGGCCACCTTCAAGTTGTACCATTGGACGCAAGTCTGGTGGGATGACTGGGACAGCGTCAATCACCATCCATTCAGGCTTATTGCCAGAATCTTTAAACGCATCCAAGATATCTAATCTTCTGATTGCACGAGTCCGTTTTTGACCTGTAGCAGTTTCCAATTCTTTCTTTAAATCTTTAACTTCTTTTTCAAGGTCAACCTTGCGCAATAAGTCACGGATTGCTTCGGCACCCATTTTGGCTTCAAAGCGACTACCAAACTTAGCTTTTTGCTCACGGTATTCAGCTTCCGTCAGCAATTGTTTAAATTCAAGGTCTGTATCGCCTGGATCAATCACGATATATGCTGCAAAGTAGATAACTTCTTCCAGCAATCTTGGTGACATATCAAGAATTAATCCCATCCGTGATGGAATACCCTTAAAGTACCAAATATGAGTAACTGGAGCGGCCAACTCAATGTGACCCATCCGTTCCCGTCTAACTTTAGAGGAAGTAACTTCAACCCCACAGCGATCACAAACGATTCCGCGGTATCTTACACCCTTGTATTTGCCACATGCACAGGCCCAATCCTTGGTTGGTCCAAAGATTCTTTCGTCAAACAGACCATCCTTTTCTGGCTTTAAAGTACGGTAGTTAATCGTTTCTGGCTTCTTAACTTCACCATACGACCAGCTCCGAATTTTGTTTGGCGAAGCAAGACCAATTTGCATGCTTTCAAATTTATTTACGTCGATCAAAAGTTTAACCCCCTACTTATTTAGAAATCTTATTATCGTCATCAGATTCATTCACAGGAGTATCAACAGGTGTTGATTCCTCAGTTTCTTCATCTTCAGATTTTGTGGTTTCTTCGGCTAACTTCTTCTTTTGTTGTTCTTCGGCCATCTTCGACAAAGTATCAATATTCAAATGTTCATTTGAATCATCATCCATGTCGCGCAATTCAATTTCCTTGTGGTCCATGTCAAGAACACGAATATCTAGTCCTAAAGATTGCAATTCCTTGACTAAAACGCGGAATGACTCTGGCACACCTGGCTTAGGAATTCTATCGCCCTTAACAATTGCCTCATAAGCCTTAACACGTCCAACAACATCATCGGACTTGTAAGTCAAAATTTCTTGCAAAGTATAAGCAGCACCATAAGCTTCAAGTGCCCAAACTTCCATTTCACCAAAACGCTGACCACCAAATTGTGCTTTACCACCAAGAGGTTGTTGCGTAACTAATGAGTAAGGCCCAATTGAACGAGCGTGAATCTTATCATCAACCATGTGAGTCAGCTTCAAGTAGTGCATGATTCCGACAGATACACGGTTATGGAATGGCTCACCAGTCCGACCGTCATAAAGAACAGTTTTACCATCTTTATCAATACCAGCCTTGTGGACAGTATCCCAAACATCATCTTCGCTGGCTCCATCAAATACAGGAGTGGCAACGTGAATACCAAGACTATTAGCTGCTCGACCTAAGTGCAGTTCTAACAGCTGTCCGATGTTCATACGTGAAGGAACACCCATTGGGTTCAAACAAATATCAACTGGAGTACCATCTGGTAAGTATGGCATGTCTTCTTCAGGAACAACAGCAGCAACCGTACCCTTGTTACCGTGACGACCAGACATCTTGTCTCCGACTTGGATCTTTCTCTTTTGGGCAATGTAAACGCGAACTAAGGTATTTACACCTGGTGAAAGTTCATCACCATTTTCACGCGTATAAACCTTGACATCGCGAACAATTCCGCCACCACCATGAGGTACACGAAGGGAAGTATCACGAACTTCACGTGCTTTTTCACCAAAAATGGCGTGTAGCAATCTTTCTTCTGCTGATAATTCAGTTACCCCTTTTGGTGTAACCTTACCAACTAAAATATCGCCATCATGAACTTCAGCACCAATGCGGACAATTCCTTGACCATCAAGATCCTTTAAAGCATCCTCACCAACATTTGGTAATTCGCGAGTAATTTCTTCAGGTCCAAGCTTAGTGTCACGTGCTTCAGATTCATAATCCTCAATACTAATTGAAGTATAGACATCATCTTTAACCAGACGTTCTGATAACATGATGGCATCTTCGTAGTTGTACATGTTCCAAGTCATGAAGGCAATAACTGGGTTTTGTCCCAAAGCAAGTTCTCCGTGATCCATTGTTGGACCATTGACAATTACTTCGCCTTCTTCAACTCGATCACCCAACTTAACGTTTGGTGTTTGGTTGTATGACTTAGAATTGTTTGAACGACGGTACTTTTCAAGAGTGTACTTGTCTAAAGTACTGTCATCACGTCTAATTCTAACTGTGTTAGCGTCAACATACTCAACTGTACCAGCAGCTTTAGCAACAATAGCTGCACCAGAATCGTGAGCGGCACGATATTCCATACCAGTACCAACAAGTGAACTGTGTGGATTAATTAAAGGTGCTGCCTGACGTTGCTGGTTGGCACCCATCAATGCACGGTTAGAGTCATCGTTTTCCAAGAATGGAATACATGCAGACGCAACAGAAACAACTTGCTTAGGAATAACGTCCATGTAATCAATCTTATCTGGACTAACTTCGACGTTATCTTCCTTGTGCCTTGCCAAAATTAAGTCATCCTTGAATGAACCATCAGGATTTAACTTAGTGTTAGCACCGGCAATAATGTAGTTATCCTCAACATCAGCTGTTAAGTAGTCAATCTTATCAGTAACCTTGTGTGTCTTCCATGAAACGCGCCGGTAAGGTGTTTCGATAAAACCGTACTTGTTAATAATTGCGTATGTTGCAAGCGAGTTGATCAACCCAATGTTTGGTCCTTCTGGTGTTTCAATTGGGCACAAACGACCATATTGAGTATAGTGAACATCCCGGACCTCGTATCCAGCACGGTCACGAGTCAAACCACCAGGCCCTAAAGCAGACATACGACGCTTATGCGTTAATTCGCCAAGCGGGTTGTGCTGGTCCATAAACTGTGACAGTTGTGATGACCCGAAAAATTCTTTGATGCTGGCAACAATTGGCCGAATATTGATCAATTGCTGTGGTGTAACTGTTGAAGGATCCTGAATTGACATTCTTTCACGAACAACACGTTCCATTCTTGCTAAACCAATTCTAAATTGATTTTGCAATAATTCACCAACACGACGAATACGACGGTTACCCAAGTGGTCAATATCATCAGTATTACCAATTTCATCTTGTAATAAGAAGAAGTAGTTAATTGATGCCAAAACATCAGCTGGAGTTAAGTACTTAACATCCTTAGCAATATGACCATTAGAAATTAACTTAACAACACGTTCTGGGTTAACCTTTGAGTAAACCTTAATTTCTTGCACGTTAATTGGATCTGGCAAGACACCTTCTTTAGAAGGTTCATAAGTAACCATCTTGAAGTCATCACGGTCAAGGTACTTTTCCAAACCGTCCATTACTTCATGAGTAACAACAGTACCCTTTTTAGCAATGATTTCACCAGTATCTGGATCAGCTAGAGTTTCAGCTAAAGTTTGACCGAAAAGACGATTCTTTAATGATAACTTCTTATTAACCTTGTAACGACCAACAGGTGCTAAGTCGTAGCGGCGTGGATCAAAGAAACGAGCGTAAAGTAGCGAACGTGAAGAATCGGTTGTCTTTGGTTCACCTGGACGCAGACGTTCGTAAATATCCTTCAACGCCTCGGCAACGCGGGAATCAGCTGGATTCTTGTGCACATCTTTATCTAAAGTAAATTGCAATGTGTCACTATCACCGAAAATGTCAGTGATTTCACCATCAGAGCCGATTCCTAATGCTCTAATTAAAACAGTCAAAGGCAACTTACGGGTACGGTCAACACGAACATATGACACATTTTTAGCGTCAGTTTCGTATTCAAGCCATGCTCCACGGTTAGGAATAACTGTGGTCCCAAAGATTTGCCGACCATTCTTATCATAGTCACCTGAGTAGTAGACACTTGGTGATCTAACTAATTGCGAAACAATAACTCTTTCGGCACCATTGATAATAAATGAACCGGATTCGGTCATTAATGGTAAATCGCCGAAGAAAACATCCTGGGTCTTAATTTCACCGGTTTTTTGGTTAGTCAACTTTAAGGTTACATGCATTGGTGCAGCATAAGTTGCATCATGATCACGTGCCTCATCAACAGTATACTTTGGCTTTTGCAGTTTATAGCCTACGTATTCAAGCGAAAGCTTACCTGAAAAGTCACTAATTGGCATAATGTCGTCGAAGACTTCCTTAATACCTTCATCCAAAAACCATTTGTATGATTCAGTTTGGACATCAGTCAAGTTAGGTAGTTTCAATACTTCTTTAATACGAGAGAAACTACGTCTTGTACGATGTTGACCAAAATTCACTACGTGTCCATTTAACAAGGAGAAAACATCCTTTCTGTCAGAGAAAGCTAATATTACATTTTGGTTACAATTTCAAAAAGCGGGATTTTTAAGCATAAAAAAGACAAAAACAACTGTAGTCGTTTTTGTCCTTTATTATTCTGCTGGACAATATATCAGCAAAATCCTGAAAATCAGCCTTTTTAATCACGCATAAATATAGCAAATTTTAAAAGACTTGTCAATCAATTTTACTTAGAGCCAACAAGACTTTTGTCATTTGCCTTAACAATGTCAAACTTTAATTTATTATGATTACAACCAATTTTGAGCAAGTCGCCTTCTTTAAGGTCGCCCTTGATTAGCATTGAAGCTATTTCGTCTTCAATATCCTTTTGAATAGCTCTGCGAAGTGGCCGTGCCCCCATCTCAGGATTGTAACCGTCTTTAGCAATCTTATCTAAAGCGGCACGGGAAATTTTTAATTGAACTCCTTGTTTATTTAACCGGTTAATTAACTTGCGGGTCAACAAGGTAACAATTTGACGAAGCTGCTTTTGATCAAGTTCGTCAAAAATAATTGTTTCATCAATTCGGTTCAAAAATTCTGGACGGAAGAACTGTTTTAGAGCCTGCCGTACGCGATCTTTTCGCATTTCAATTTGACTTGAATTATCAGCCGTAAAGCCAACTTCCTTAGTTTCAAACAGAGACCGTGAGCCAAGGTTAGAGGTCATAATCACAATTGTGTTCTTAAAATCAACCTTGCGTCCCTTAGAATCAGTCAAGAAACCATCATCAAGAACTTGCAATAGCAAATTGAAAACATCTGGGTGCGCTTTTTCAACTTCATCCAATAAAACAACGGAATAAGGATGACGTCTGACCTGTTCAGATAATTGGCCACCCTCATCATAGCCAACATAACCCGGTGCAGAACCAATCAGCTTGCTGTTAGCAATTTGATCCATGTATTCGGACATATCAATTCTGATCAAGTTGTTCTCTGAGCCAAAAATAGAAGCAGCAATTGCCTTAGCTAGTTCCGTTTTACCAACTCCCGTTGGTCCTAAGAATAGGAAGGAACCAATTGGTCGATTTTCATCCTTAATGCCGCTGCGACTACGACGGACTGCACGGCTAACAGCCGATACTGCTTTATCTTGGCCAATAATCCGCTTATGCAAATCGCTTTCCAGATTAGCTAAATGCTTAGTTTCATCACGGTTCATCTGCGTGACAGGTACTCCCGTCCAATTAGAAACTACTTTAGCAACATCTTCTGGCTGAACCATCGATTTTTTACTAGTAGCTTGATCTAGACGATTAGAGAGCTGATCTTGGCGCAATTGTAAACTATTTTGCCGATCTTGCAATTGAGCCGCCTTAACGAAGTTTTGGTTAACGGCAGCTTCATTTTTCTGCTCAATGACCTTTTTAATTTGTTCATTAATCTGGATTAATTGATTGTTTGAACCCTTACCTGACTTAATTTTAACTGCGGCACTAGCCTCATCAATTAAGTCGATTGCCTTATCGGGTAAATAACGGTTGGAAATGTAACGACTTGATAAATCAATTGCATTTTCAATTGCGGAATCGGTAATCTTGACGTGGTGGAACTTTTCATATTTCGGCTTTAATCCTGACAAAATTGCCTTAGTTTCAGTTCTTGAAGGTTCATTCAACCGTACGATCTGGAATCGTCTAGCTAAAGCCTGATCTTTTTCAACGTATTTTTGATACTCATCAAAGGTTGTTGCACCAATCATTTGAATATCACCACGTGCCAATGATGGTTTTAAGATATTGGCTGCATCAATTGAGCCCTCTGCACCACCTGCACCAATTAATGTGTGCATTTCATCGACAAAAAGAATAATCGTACCATCTTCAGTGATTTCTTTAATGATTTTCTTCATTCGGTCTTCGAATTCGCCCCGGTATTTTGTACCGGCAACAAGACCACCCAAATCAAGAGAAACAACCTGCTTATCCATCAAGTCGTGTGGCACTTTTTTGTTCACAATTGCTGTAGCAATCGCTTCAGCCACAGCTGTCTTTCCCACACCAGGTTCGCCAATTAACACAGGATTATTTTTATTACGACGAGATAAAATTTCAATTACCCGAGCAACTTCACGGTCACGACCGATTACCGGGTCAATTTCCCCGTTTTCAGCTCGCTCATTCAGGTTAACTGAAACTTGATCTAGGGTAGGCGTACTACTGTTGGAATTAGATTGACTATTCAGTTCGGGACCATTAAAGTTAGACCAACCATTACCATTATCGGGCTGATCATTATCCTCAATACTATCGTAGTCTGCACCTAAGCTATGGAAAAGATCATTGCGCAAGCCACTCAAATCGATATTTAAATTACGCAGAATAGTCGACGCTAAAATTTGATCATTAAGAACTAGTCCGAGCAAAATATGGCAGGTCTTAATCTTCGAAGAGCCTTCTCGCTCAGCCAATGTACCGGCATAAGCCAATACCATACTTAAACGCGGTGACATTTCCATGTAAGTGGTTTTGCCAGCTGAACCATAACCAGTATAACGCTCAATTTCTTCACGGATAGCTGTTGGCGTTGCACCCCAAGCGCGCAAGTTCTTGCCTGCTTCGCCATCAGATTCAATTACCATCGCAAGCAGTACGTGTTCAGTACCAATCAAGCGATGATGAAAACTTTGTGCTTGTTCACGTGCAATTTCTAAGACTTGATTTGCACTTCTAGTATAAGATTTTTTCATCATAGCACCACCTTTAAAAATGACGTGTATACACTATAAACTTTTTTGCAAAAATGTAAAATAATTTGATCCAAGCTTGTTAATCGTTTTGTACTTAAAAACATTGCTCTCATTATAGCAGAGACTAACTTTTGATGCGAATTTACATTCTAATTGAATTTAAGATAAAAGAAAAGAATAAGTTCGCTATCGCTAACTTATTCTTCAGAAAATTATTTTTTAGGTGGATTAAAGTAATCTAGCAGAAATTGTGTCAGCAAGCAAAAGGAAACACCAGCCGCTAACATACAAATGTGACGTATGGTAGTATTGGGAAAAGTAACGCGCTGATCAATTAATAAGCTATAACCCATAGCAAAAACCCCGTTCACAAGGCCTGCCCAGATATAATTTTCCATTGCTAATGCTCCTTTACTCGCTTTAAGAACCATTTTTTATTTTATTCAAATTATAATTGTTTCCATTTCCGGTTACAAACCAAATGCGCAAGCTTCAATCCTAGCTTAACCGCCACTATACAAAAACCAAAAGCCGTTCAAGTGGGTCACACTTGAACGGCTAATTGCATTACTACTTCTTCAGCAACTTATTAATTTCTTTCAAGATTAATCTAAGTTCATCTAAAGCAGCAACTATTAAAAGGACATTGAGGCTAGACATTAATTTCACCTCCTTTAAAGAGAAAACTCTTTAAATTTACATGCTAAAAAACATGCACTTAAAATTATACCATGCTATAATATCTTTAAAGGACATTGAATGTGGTTCATTAGTTCACCGAACATATGAGAAACATGCAATCAATTAAGGTAGCCGCCAAACGACTACTTTTTTTGTACTCTAAATTTGTGCTATTCACATTGCTCTTCAAGAACACAGTGAATAGCCTTTTGTT
Organism: Lactobacillus panisapium; assembly: GCF_019469265.1. Taxonomy (NCBI): domain Bacteria; kingdom Bacillati; phylum Bacillota; class Bacilli; order Lactobacillales; family Lactobacillaceae; genus Lactobacillus; species Lactobacillus panisapium. The sequence continues at coordinate 1,680,007 of NZ_CP048268.1, forward strand.
TTGCATAAAAATAAGAGATGCTATACATCCCTTATTAAATACTTTTGATTAATTCACTTGTACTTCTACTTAAAAATATGAAGCCCGATATGAAGTATCTTGCCTCATCTTAAGCAATTTTCTTAAAAAGCAAAAAAAATGCCTTAGCATCAGTGCTTCAAGTCATTGATACTAAGACAGATTTTCTTTATCGGGAAAACAGGATTCGAACCTGCGACCTCTACGTCCCGAACGTAGCGCTCTACCAAGCTGAGCTATTTCCCGATTAACAAAAAAACTCACCGTGCGGTGAGTTTTTATTTTTTAGAGCGGAAGACGGGATTCGAACCCGCGACCCCCACCATGGCAAGGTGATGTTCTACCACTGAACTACTTCCGCAAGACAAATATTATTATAGCAAACCCTATCTGATTTGCAACCCTTTTTGACAAAAAAAATTCACGAAATTGCAACTGGCACATCAAACCTAGCGTTTTTAAGGGTCAGCAAAGGAAAAAAACTTTGAACTTCTACGATCTTTTAGTAATAATTACCCCCACCTATAGCTCTGATACTCGATCAAGATATATAATTAATGAAAAATTCTGTATTGAGGTTGGTGATAACAATGAAACATAGCCTAGAAAAATTAGTCAGATGCCCCGAAGGCGAATTAAAATTTACGGATAATCAAGTGCAATTGTTGCTGGGCAACATCGGTAACTTAGATCCAGTTATTCGCGATGATCTTGTCTATACTTTATTTGCCCGCGGCTTTTTAGAACGCGCATTTACTCATGAGCAAGAACAAACTATTATTAATACATTTATAACAAAAAAGAAGCTCTTTAAAGATATTGCTAAACCACAAAATGATAATGTTTTTTTAAGATCATTCAGTGCCTTATTAGGCTCCGTCATACTCGAAACAGATCAGGAAACAGAAATTTTGACGAACGAGCAACGAAAGCAGCTCTTTGCATGGAGCATTGACTACCTCCTGCGCGAAAAAGATTATCGCGGCTATGTTGAAGGCAAAGGCTGGGCCCATAGCATTGCCCACGGTAGTGACTTTCTGGGGGCAGCTTTAAGCCATCCTAAGTTTTTGAAACAGGAGCAAAGCAGGGTTATGCAAATAATCCCGACAATTTTTAAAACGATGGACGCGCCCTTTGTCGATGATGAGGAGCAGTGCCTTGCCTTTGCCTTTTACCAAGGTGTTAAAACTGACAAAATTGCCCTTAGCAGCTTCATTGAACTTATTAATCAAAGCGACGTAGCGCGATATCAGGAATTGCAAAAAGATGATCTGCTGTCATGGCATAAATTAAGTACTTGGTTACGGCTTTTACAAAACTGGTACTTCTTCTTTGATGCTACCAAAGATTTACAGGTCATTTTAAAGGAAAAAATCACGAAATACTATACCGAAATGGGCTATGAGTAAACGGTCATTTTCTTAGTTAACTATCAATTAATAATCACAAACAAAAAAGACAAGCCATCAAAGGCTTGTCTTTTACTGTTTAATTATCTTTTTTCTTTTTCATGTCTTCTTCAACTTCGCGTTCGATGTCTTCAATTCTTTCAGGACGCATTGTTGGGAAGAGTAAAACATCCCTAATTGCTGGTGCATCAGTTAAAAGCATTACCAAACGGTCAATACCGATGCCGAGACCACCTGTAGGCGGCATTCCGTATTCCATTGCCCGCAAGTAATCTTCATCAATCATATCAGCTTCATCGTTACCGGCTTCACGCTCTGCCATTTGTGCTTCAAACCGTTCACGTTGATCATCTGGGTCATTCAATTCAGAAAAGGCATTACCGTATTCTTCACCCATGATATAGATTTCAAAACGATCAGTAAACCGAGGATCATCAGCATTCTTTTTAGCCAGTGGTGAAATTTCAACTGGGTGACCATAGACAAAGGTTGGGTCAACAATTGTTTCTTCACAGTATTTTTCAAAGAAAGCGTTGATAATGTGACCAACCTTCCAGAAACTTTCCACCTTGATATCATGATCTTCAGCAATCTTAGTTGCTTCCTCAACGCTCATTTCTTTCCAGAAATCAACACCGGTTTTTTCTTTAATCAAATCAACCATGTGAACACGACGGAATGGCTTGCCAAGATCAATTTCGGTACCCTGGTAAGTTACCTTACCATCATCCGTAACAACGTTAGCAGCTGCTCGAATAATGCCTTCTGCTTCATCCATCACATCGTGGAAGTCCCAGTATGCGGCATAGGTTTCCAGTTCGGTAAATTCTGGATTATGGTGAGTATCTAAACCTTCATTTCTGAACACACGACCAATTTCGTAGACCCGTTCCATATCACCGACAATCAAGCGCTTAAGAGGTAATTCAAGTGCTATTCTCATGTATAAGTCAATATCAAGAGCATTGTGGTGAGTAATAAATGGCCGAGCTTCAGCACCACCAGGAATATTGTGTAAAACTGGCGTTTCAACTTCCAAGAAGTCCTTACCATTCAAGAAATCACGGATTGCTTGAATAATCTTAGTCCGGTTAACAAAACGTTCATAACTTTCGTGATTAGTAATTAAGTCCAAATAACGTTGACGGTAGATTTGTTCAACGTCCTTCAAACCATGGTATTTATCTGGCAAAGGCCGTAAAGCTTTAGATAAGAAAGTTACGTGCAAAGCCCGAATCGTTAATTCACCAGTATCGGTCTTCATCACTTCGCCATCGATACCTAAGAAGTCACCAATATCAGATTTTTTGAAAATCTGGTAGTTCTCTTCACCGACGATGTCTTTACGAACGTAAATCTGAATCTTACCAGTTCTGTCATAAAGATCAGCAAAACCAACTTTACCCTTACCTCTTTTTGCCAACATTCTGCCAGCAACTTTGGTCTTAGGGAGCTCGCTATTTAACTCATCCTTATCATCTTGTGCGTATTTTTCATTTAAAGTTCGAGCCAAATCTTGCCGGTCAAATTTTCTCATGCCAAATGGCTCAATCCCATTTTCGCGTAATTCTTCCATTTTTTGGCGGCGAACGATTAATTGGTCGTTCATTTCACTTTTAGCCAATTACTTTTCCTCCATTATCTTTCTATTTTCGCTTCTAGCAGCCTTTTGTGCTTGCCTTGTTTCGTAGTCCTCAACAAAATTGTCAAGTAAGTCATAAACCTCTTGTGCCGTCCAAACTTCATTTATTTTAGCACGAGTACGGGCTGAACGGGGAATTCCCTTCAAATAATATGCTGCTTGTTGCCTAAACTCTGGGACAGCAATTTTTTCACCCTTAAGATCTACTAGGCCCTTCAACTGGTGTTTAGCAGTTGCTACCCGCTCACGAACCGTCTGAGGTGCGAGCTTTTCACCAGTGTCCAAATAATGCACCATATCTTTGACAATCCACGGATTACCTAAAGCAGCGCGGCCGATCATGACAGCGGTACAGCCAATTTCATCTAAGGCCTTTTTAGCAAGTTCAGGTGTTGTAATGTCGCCGTTAGCAACAAATGGCACATCAAGTACTTGAGCTACCTCATGAAGCGTCTCCCAGTCTGCTTCACCGGCATACATTTGTTTTCGCGTTCTGCCGTGCATCGCAATCATACTGGCACCAGCTTCTTGGGCAGCTAAGGCATTTTCAACTGCAAAAATATGCTTACGATCCCAACCAATCCGCATTTTAACGGAAACGGGCTTAGAAACATTTTGGACTACGGCGTGCACCATTTGATAAATTTTGTTAGCATCCAAAAGCCACTTCGACCCCGCATCGGTCTTAGTGATTTTTGGCACCGGACACCCCATATTAATATCAATAATATCAGCCGCCGTGTGTTGATCAATATATTGTGCCGCTTCAAGCAGGGTTTCCTCTGTACCACCAAAAATTTGAATACTCATTGGGTGTTCACGCGGATCAACCTGCATCATCGACATTGTCTTTTTATTACGATAAATGATTCCATGATCAGAAATCATCTCGCATACAACCAAGCCGGCACCGAATTCCTTACAAATCATCCGAAAAGCCGAATTCGATACTCCGGCCATCGGCGCTACAACAACCCGGTTTGGGATGGTTATTTCGCGAATTTTCCAGCTATTATTCACCAAATCATCCTTTCAAATACTTTAACATCATAACAAAAAGGATCTTATAAGCAAAATTTCTGGCTATTATGCATGCTAAAATTTAAGTAATTTAATTTTTGATTATTCAATAAAGAAATTGCACGGTGCAACCCGATTGTAGTAACGCAAAAAGGCTTCTTTACTGTGATCGTCAACTGAAATATTGGTGACACCAGCATTTTGCATTTCACCAATTTTAGAAATTTTCTTGCTTCCCAAAATGTTCTGTACCATCGACCGCGAAGCAGTACCATGGAATACCAATGCAACTGATTCATTCACATGCCGCTGAACAAGGTCATGCCAAAAGTCGGTTAAACGTGCAGCTAAATGCTCGTAACTTTCACCGGTACAATAATTAGTATAATTTTCAGTAAAATACCCTAAATCATCAAAGGCCTGTGGGTATTTCGAGCGAATATCTGCAGCAGATTTTCCGTCCCAATTACCATAATTCATTTCCTTAAGCCGGTCATCATAAATAATGTTGTGCTTATTTTGATTCAATATCTCAGCCGTTTGCTTAGCCCTAGTTAAGGGGCTGGCGTAGACATAATCAATTTTATTAATGTCAAAACTATCACGTAAAGCTTCAGCCTGCTTAATTCCTGTTTCGTTTAAGGGCAGGTTGGTTCCTGAACCATTAATGGCTAAGGTTTTATTAGTATCAGTTTGACCATGACGCACAATATACACGTTTAGCATTTAGTTACACTCCTTATTCTATTTCGATTCAACTTCTCCATTATAATCAAATTTAGTAATTGCCGCACCCTAATTTTAAGGAATAATTAAGTGCTAGCCCTAGTTTTTTACAACTCCACCACATGTTTATAATAGCGAAGTTCAGCTGTCCGGTGAATGACACTAATAATCGTACTCTTAGGTAAATATTGTTTAAGCATTTTATAGACGGTAGCAATCGATTTTTCATCCAAATTACTCGTAAATTCATCTAACAACAAAATTTGTGGTTTAGTGATGATCGCCCGCAAAAAGAGGATTTTTTGTTCCTCACCGCCTGAAATTTTATTCTTAAAATCTCCAGGCGTTTTATCAATTAAATCAGTCGGGGATTTAATCAGTGAATCTAAGCCAATTTCCTGGACTAAACCGTAAATTTTCTGAAGATCAACTTGATGGTCTGGATAACAGATATTGGCCATTAGAGACCGATTAAACAAGGAGGCATCCTGCGCAACATACATTATGGTAGGCCTATCACTAAACGGAAGAATAATCTGCCCTTTATCCGGCTGATAAAAGCCACTGATAATTTTTAGCAAGGTACTCTTTCCCGCTCCGTTCGGGCCAATCAGCGCGGACATTTCGCCCTTTTTAAAATTGAGCTTTAAATTACTTAAAACCAGGTGTTGTCCGTGATATGAATAACTGATGCCGTTAATGATAATTTCTTGTTTACTGCCGTCCAGGTCGAAGCAAGTGAGTGGAACTTTTTCTACTTTACCGTATTCAAGTTCAGCAAGCCCTGCCCGAATCCGGTTTAGCAGTTCCTCAATTGCCAAATATTGTGTACCAAAGCCGGACAAATTTAAGATGGAATACAATAAAATCAGCACAATTGAAAGGGACTGTGAGTCATGAGTGCCTAATAAAAATTGACTAATACCTGCAATCACACAAGCTAAGATAACAATCATTAATTGTTGCAGCAGCGCTGCCTTGTTTGTAATTGCTTGGACCTTGATAAATGAACTTTGCTCGTGGGCAAGAATTTTGTCCATCTTGTCCTGTTCATATTTAGCTGCGTCACTCGACATAATTGTTTCAACATTACGATAATAATCAACAATATACTCATTGACTTTAGAGGCACTACTTAAAGAAGAAGCCACATTTTGCCGATTTTTCCTTGCCATCATTATCGAAACTAATAGGTAACCGATAAAAAACAATAAGTAGGCCAACCCCAGCCAAATATTTTGCAGACTAAGCAGGATCGTATATAACAGCAACATCACAGCCATTTGAATTACAACAGCCAAACTAGTTTGTTCTAATTCGCGACAAGCAAAGGATACATCCTTAATATAGCTCTGGACTTTGCCAACCGATTGTCTAGCAAAATAACTCAGCGGCTTTTTAGTAATATCTGCCCATAGTTCCTGTTTGGAATATTTGCGCACAGCCTGGATAAAACCGTTGTTGAGGCAATTAATTAGCGGCATCATCATGAGCGAAATTGCTAGTAATAACAGAACAATTACCCTGTTAGTTTGCGTTTGTTTTTGCGCAAATAACTGATTAATCAAATAAGGCTGTAAAAAATACACCGCATAACTAATAATTAAAAGCACAATAAAAGCCATGACCCGAGCAACACCGATTTTTAAAATTAATTTTTTTAAGTAGTTGGATATCATGACTTTTACCTGTTTATAAAAATATCGTTATTTCACGCCAATTTTTGTCGAACTAAATATTACTTTTTATCAGCTAAAATTGCCTTTAGTTCCTCTTCTGTATAGTTATACTTGTTACCACAGAAATTGCAAGTTAATTCTGCACCATGATCTTTGGCAATCATTTCTTGCAATTGACTCGTTTTGAGTGTAGCCAAAATTTGGGCATATTTTTCTTTCGAGCAATCACATTTAAATGCAACATCGTCTTTTGCTAAAATCTTGCAGTCATCACCCAAAATTAACTTGGCTAACTCTTCAGGCGTCATCCCATCTAAGAATGAACTAGACAGTGCTGGCAAATTGTTAATCCGCTCAATTGTATGATCGATTAAAGAATCACTTGCTCCCGGTAAGGCTTGCAACATAAAACCACCAGCAGCGCCAATTGAATTATTGGGATTAACAAAAACGGACAGTCCAACAGCAGAAGGAATTTGTTCCGACTTTGTTAAATAGTATGCAACATCTTCGGCAATTTCGCCAGAAACAATTGGTACTTGCCCTGTGTATGGTTCTTTCAAACCTAAATCTTTGGTCACTTCGAGCCAGCCATCACCCACTGCCTTTTTAACATCAATATGACCATCATCTTTCGGCGGTAATGCAATATGCGGATTTTTCACATAGCCTTTAACCGTTAAGTCAGACTTAGCCGTAACAATCGTTGGTCCAACAGGACCATTGCCAAGCAAGCGAACAGTTAACTCTTCTTGATCGGTCAATTCAGCCCCTGCTAGCAATACACCAGCAACTAAAGTTCTTCCTAAAACGGCAGAAGAAGCAGACCAAGTGTCGTGTCTAGTTTGTGCTTCTTGTACTAAATTTTTGGCATTAATCGTTAACAAACGTAAATTTTTAGTTTTATCAATTGCTTTAATTAAATAGTCGCTCATTTTTATTCTCCTAAAAAAATAGAGCCCAACACAGGCCCTATTAATTATTAATTTTGTGAATGATCATCAGAGTGATCGTCATCACTTAAATTAGAATCTTTGTTTTGCTCAGACTCAGCAATATCTGCTTTTTCTGAACCATTTTCCTCAGGAAATTCAAGCTTTTCTGGATTCTCAGGATTTCTTTCTTCTGCTTCTTTATTCTTTTCTAAAGGAGTTTCGGATTTTTCCTCTTCAGAAATTTGCTCTTGTTTTTGCTCACTTGGTGGCAATGAATCTGCACCATCTGCCTTATGATTTTCTTTCTTTTCAGCAGCAGCTTTTGCTTCTTCATAAGTTGACGCTTTAGACTCACTTGGATATTCTTCAACCGTCTTTTCAGGCATTTTTCCAGTAGTGTAGAGTGACATAATCTGCTTTTCGTCTAAAGTTTCATACTTCAGCAAAGCTTCCGCAATGATGTGGTGCTTTTCACGATTATTCTTAACAATTTCAACCGCTTGTTCATGAGCTTCGTCAAGAATCTTCTTCACTGCTTCATCAATCTTAGCAGAAGTTGCTTCACTATATGGTTTAAAGCCGTATGGATTAGTTTCGCCCTCTTTTTCAAGCTCAACCATTCCTAAAGAATCGGTCATACCATAATTAACAACCATGCTGTGAGCAATTTGCGTTGCCTGCTCGAAGTCGTTTGAGGCACCAGTTGATTGGTCACCAACAACAACTTCTTCACCTGCACGACCACCCATTAAACCAACAATTTGTTCCATTAATTGTTTCTTAGTCAACAGGAACTGATCGTCTTTTGGCAACATCAGGTTGTAACCACCAGTCCGTCCGTGAGGTACGATAGTAACTTTACGAACTGTCCGTGAATCGCTTAAGACCAGCCCACAAATGGAGTGACCGGCTTCGTGAAAGGCAACTCGCTGACGCTCTTTCTTAGAAATCATGCTATTACGCTTAGCTGGGCCGGCAATGACACGATCTTCAGCTTCATCTAAATCACTTGCAGTAATTTCATTGCCATTGCGCCGAGCCGCAAGCAATGCAGCTTCATTCAACAGGTTGGCCAAATCGGCACCAACAAAACCTGGTGTTTGGCGCGCAATTTCCTTTAAATCAACGTCGTCAGCTAACGGCATGTTCTTAGCGTGAACCCGTAAAATAGCTTCACGTCCGCGAACATCCGGAGTACCAACCAAGACTTTCCGGTCAAAACGACCAGGACGAAGCAAAGCTGGATCCAATACATCGGACCGGTTAGTTGCGGCAATAACAATTACACCTTCATTGCCCTCGAAACCATCCATTTCAACTAACAACTGGTTTAAGGTCTGTTCACGTTCATCGTTACCACCACCGCTGGCATTGCTACCACGACGACGACCGATTGCATCAATTTCATCGATAAAGATAATACTTGGTGCATTTTTCTTAGCATTGGTAAATAAATCACGTACACGACTGGCACCAACACCGACAAACATTTCTACAAAGTCTGAACCAGAAATTGAGAAAAATGGTACATTGGCTTCACCAGCAACTGCCCGCGCAAGTAAGGTCTTACCAGTACCCGGAGGACCCTCAAGCAAAACACCAGACGGAATTTTAGCACCAAGCTTGGTAAATTTGGCTGGATTCTTAAGGAACTCAACCACTTCAACCAATTCTTGCTTTTCTTCTTCTTCACCTGCAACATCAGAGAAACGAACTTTATTTTTCTTCGGATCTTCTGGCTTAACGTGTGAGCGACCAAAATTCATGATGCCGCCGTTACCACCACGGCCACCGCCACTGCTTTGACTAATCATCATCCAAAGCATCACGATGAACAAAATGGTTGGCACAAGCATCACAATCGTGGAAATCCAATTACCAGACTGTGATTCGCCCTGAGTGGTCATCTTTGTACCACTCTTTTCAGCTAAGTTTTGAACATTCGAAACACTTGAATCATTTTGCAACATCGTTGTCGAAAAACGCGTTACTTTAGAACCAGAATTACCATTGAAGAAGTCAAAACTATTTTTTGACTGTCCCTTGGTACCCTGAGCAGTCTTGTAACTGCCTGATACAGTGTAAACACCATTGGAAGGCTGAACGTTAAAGTTTTTAACTTTTCCGTCATTTAAATCCTTCACAAATTCCGAGTAGCTAATGTTTTCACTACCACCGGAATTATCAGTTCCACCAAGTGCCCAGTTGATTCCCCCCAATAATAACAGGAAAACAACAATATAGAACAAGCCGTTTGAAAACAGCCGATTCCGGTTATTTTTCATAAAAAACCTCCGCAAAGTTCCTAAGGATATACGAATAAAAGTTTAACACAAATTTCAGTGATGCTCTAATATTTTAAAATATCTTATTAAATATTGTCATATAAATAATATTGCTGCAATTCAGTTCGCTTATTTCGCTTAACATACGTTTTTTCAACAAAAACGGGCACCTCATCTGCTAACACTGCCAAGCAGTATGGGCGTAAAACATTGGGGATTCCCTTAGCAGCAAATTTTTTCTTGCTTTTAACGTGCTGCCCTGATATTAACTCCAGCCGCGTGCCGGGAGTTAATGAACCAACGACTAGAGCTGCACTAGCTGGAGCATAAAACCGTCCAACTAGCTTGCCAGAAGTACACGGCCTGGTTGCAATTAAGCAGTGGCGGTTATTAAAATCGAACTTTTGCCCCACACTAACATGATGCAGTTTTTCTTGCGGTGGCAAATTATTTTGGTAAAGATAAAAATAGGCTTGGTAAGTAATTAAGTTAAACTCGCCTAAGTGCTCATTGACGCGAATATGAAATTTTTGCCAAATAAAATACTGCCAGTAAAAAAGCTGTTGCTTTTTAGATAAAGATGCAAGATGCGAAGTTTTGACGCGGTAAGCAATTCCTAAAAAATTCTCTGGCTGTCCGAGCTGGCTAAATTCTAACTCAACCAATGAATCTACCAAATTAAGCTGGTTAGTAAAGCGCAGAGCATTCAGACCAATTTGAGGATTTTCTTGTTTTAATAATGGAACAAGGTGATGGCGCAGACGATTACGCAAAACGTCGTCTTCATTGTTGGTCTCATCAATCACATACGGAATCTGCTTTTCCTGATCATATTTCAGCAGCGTTTCTTTTTCTAAAGACAAAAACGGACGCAAGAGCGTCCTGTCTTTCATTTTAGTTACGGCCTGTAAGCTATTCATTTCACTTGGATTTCCCGAACGAATAAACTTCAATAAAATATTTTCTAAAAGATCGTCACAATGATGTGCAGTCAAGAGATAATCGGCATTATTTTCTTGCATCACTTGCACTAAAAAGTGGTACCGATATTCGCGGGCGGCAGCTTCAACTCCTTTTTGGGGATGTAAAACAGTCGGCCACACCCCATTAACCACCTTAATTGGCTTGTCACGGCAGTAAGCTGCAATTACTTCACCTTCACGAGCCGAATCAGCACGTAATTGGTGATCCAAGTGGGCCGCAATGATGGCTAAATGATACTGCGACTGAAGTTCCTCCAGCATATCTAGCAGTGCCATCGAATCGGGGCCGCCACTAGTAGCAACTACGAGCGTCTTATTCTCAAGGGGCAACCCATGACGCTTAAAAAAATCATCAACTAGCATAATCGGTCAATTCTTGCTGTAATTTGTTAATTTCCTTTTCGGCATCAGCAACTGTCTTAGCTAAAACGGTTAAGAAGTCTTCTTTTTTGGTGGTTGAAAATTCATTAGTATGGTCAATTAAACTAGGATCATTAATCCGCGTTTTTGATAACCCTATTTTACCTTTGAAGTTATTAATTACGACTACCCTAATCGTCTCTCCGACCTGATAGTGGCGCTTTTCATGCAGCCAGTTATCGCCAAAATCATTATGGTGAATAAGGCCTGAAGTATTTTGCGGTAGCGATACGAAGATGCCTAAATCGGTAATATTGTTAATTTTACCAGTAACGCGCTGTCCTACTTGGTATTTCATTAATTGTTATCTTTGTCCTCAGGTAAATTATAAACTGTTTCATTTGGCTTAGAATACAAGAACTTGAAGCGAACAAGTTTGGCCACGTAGTCAGGATCCTTCAAGTCATCGCGTTTAGCCAATAAAATCTTTTTCTGATTATTAATCTGCTTTAACGATTTCTTAGACGTTTGCACTTGCTCATTAATGCGGTTAGTTTGCGCATGCGTAACTGCTAGTTGAATGCCTAAAAAGGCAAACAAAACTAAAAAAGCCGCAATAATCCTGTTGCGTCGAACACGATGTACTTCTTTTTCCCGTTTTTCCTGCTTTTTTCTCAAGCGTGCAACTCGCTCTTCTGGACTAAGCGAATTGTAAATACGTGGTCCTTTCATAATTTTTTCCTTCTATTACTAAAATTACTAATTTCATTATAGCAAGACCACTTATAAAAGTCATTAAATAACAAAGTAATTAATCAACTAATTCATATAGTTCACTTGCTTCTGCTTTTTTGGTTGTTTCCTTAATGTCACAGACCTTGGCTTTTACTTCTTTAGCGCCATAGCCGACTTCAATAACATCACCGATCTTGACATCGTAACTCGACTTAACGACCTTATCATTAACTTTGATTCGACCCTGATCGGCCATTTCCTTAGCTACTGGACGTCTTTTGACCAAACGGGAAACTTTTAAAAATTTATCTATTCTCATTTTTTACCTCAAATTATCTTTGAATAATATCATTAGCGCCGGCCATAAATGTTGTTAATTCATTAAAAAGCTGTCTGCTCTGAATTTTAGCTGGCAATTCTAATAAAACAATTAACCGTTTTTGTGGCGATAAGTTAATTCTAGCCTTTAAACTCACATGTTCCAAGGCTTTAAAAATATTCGGTCCTTCCAGCTCTCGGCTTGCCTCGTTATCAAATTCAACTTTGACTTGATTATTGCTTTTAGTAATAGTTAAAGCCTGCGCCAGATCCGCCTCAGTCTTCAATTTCGAAATTGCGAGGAGATTTTCAACCGGCTCCGGATAATCACCAAAGCGATCAATTAACTCATCCTGAATTTGTGCAATTTCATCAACATCAGCCGCCTTAATTTTCTTGTAGAACTCGATCTTTTCTTCCTGGTCAGCGATATAACTTTCTGGAATATATGCTTCCAAGCCCAGATCAATTTCTGCGTTACTCTTTTTAAGCTTTTTCTTGCCCTTACGCGTTTTAATGGCATCTGCCAGCATCTGTGAATACAAATCATACCCAACACTATCAATAAAGCCGTGCTGCTGGGCGCCCAGCATATTGCCTGCTCCACGAATTGACAAATCACGCATCGCAATTTTAAAACCCGAACCAAGCTCGGTAAAATCACGAATAGCATCAAGCCGCTTTTCCCCTATTTCCGTGAGCACCTTGTTAGGCTGATACAAGAAATAAGCATAGGCTAGCCGTGCGCTCCGGCCAATGCGGCCACGCAACTGGTATAGCTGACTTAACCCATAATGGTCGGCGTCTTCAATAATCATTGTATTAACGTTGGGCATGTCGATGCCTGTTTCAATAATTGTGGTGGTCACCAAAATATCAAATTCACGATTCAAGAAACGGTACAGAATATCTTCCATCTGGTTCTTGCTCATGCGTCCATGGACACTCACAATCCTAGCCGTTGGCATCAAATCTTCTAAATGATTAACAACTTCATCAATATCATCAATGCGATTGTGTAAGTAAAAGACTTGGCCACCGCGCTGCATTTCGCGCAAGCAGGCATCCTTAATGACGCTAGGAATTTGTTCCATCACATAAGTTTGAATCGGATAACGGTTAGATGGCGGTGTCTCCATAACAGATAAATCACGCACTCCCACCATTGACATGTGAAGCGTTCGCGGAATTGGCGTTGCCGTCAAAGTCAAGACATCGATATTAGCCTTTAATTCCTTTAGCCGCTCTTTATGTTTAACGCCAAAGCGCTGCTCTTCATCGACGATTAACAATCCGAGATCCTTAAACTGGACATCCTTCGATAATAACCGGTGCGTTCCAACGACCAGATCAATTTTGCCATCCTTTAACCCCGTTGTGATTTTTTTAGCTTCAGCTGGAGTTTGAAAGCGGGATAAAACAGCGTAATTGACCGGAAAGTTTTTAAACCGATCTTGGATTGTTTCATAGTGTTGCTGGGCCAAAATAGTAGTTGGTACCAAAAAAGCTACCTGTTTATTGTCCTGAATAGCCTTAAAAGCGGCGCGCAATGCCACCTCGGTTTTACCAAAGCCAACATCCCCCACCAATAGGCGGTCCATCGGCTTATCTTGCTCCATATCATGCTTGATTTCTTTCAGTGAACGCAATTGGTCAGGTGTTTCTACGTACGGAAAAGCATCCTCAAATTCGCGTTGCAAACTATCATCGGGAGAATATGCAAAGCCCTTTTCAGATTCACGCTTGGCGTATAAATCAATCAGGTCATCCGCAATATCCTCCACCTTCGATTGAACCTTGCGTTTGGTTTTAGCCCATTCTGTTCCGCCTAGCTTGTTAACATGTGGCGTCTTACCTTCCGAAGCAACATATTTTTGAACTAATTTCAGTTGATCCGCTGGCACAAATAGCTGATCGCCATGTTGATAAGTGATTGTAATATAATCACGTTTAACCCCATTATTTTCTAGGGTCTTAATTCCTTCAAAGCGACCAATCCCGTGATTGACGTGAACAACATAATCGCCCGGCTTAAGCTCCGTATAATTGCGCAAACGCTGGGCATTTTCCAGTGTTTTAATTCGGCGATTGTGATGGGTGGTTTTATTAAACAGTTCATGTTCTGTTAGATAAACTAAATTATTATTTGGCAACGTAAAGCCGCTGGTAAATGAACCCACAATAATTTGTGTTTGCTGCTCAGAAATATCTGCCGCATTAACCACCGGAATATCCATCCCAAATTCGGCCATCGTCTGACTAATCTGCCGCGCCCGTTTAGGATTATCTGCTTGTAAGACAACCGTTTGGCCGTTTCTTTGGTAAGACTCAATTTCAGTTTTGATTAGCGGCATTTGACTAAAAAACTGTTGCGGCTCACGTGTCTGCCAATCAAATAACTGTCCAAGTCTTACGCGGCCGATGCTACGCTGAAAGAGTGAAAAATAAATGTGGTGATGCTGATCCTTGGACCAAATGCGGTGAAAATCAGCCCGTAACTGCTGCCCTGGCAACATTGCACCGGTTTTTAATTCATCATCAATAAAGCCAGCATTTTGTTGGTCAACTGTCTTTACTGCCTGATCAATTAACGGCCAATCGTCAAGTAAAATTAACCCATCCGAATCTAAATAGTCCAGTAAGCTACTTGGTTTTGCTAGTAAAAAATCAACTAAGAAAGCATAATTTTGCGGTAAAGTCCCGCCATTTAATTCATCCAGAATTTGGGTAAAGTGGTCTTTGACGGCCTCTTCTGGTGCGGGAGCATCGCCCATTGCCTTCGTAATCATTTTTGCCGCACGACTAAAGTCAGCAGCTGTAAATACACGGTCTTGCGCTGCCCCAATCGTAACTTCTTCTACCTGCTTTTGACTACGCTGACTTGCTAGGTCAAATTCCTTAATCGTATCGATTTCGTCACCAAAGAACTCGATTCTGATCGGATTTTCGCGATCTAGCGGGTAAATATCAAGGATATCTCCTCTTAGAGCAAATTCACCCGGCCGCGCAACCAGGTTTTCCCGTCGATAACCAGCTTGAATTAACCAGTTAGTTAGTTCAGATAATTCAAACTCTTTACCCGGGGTAAAGGCTCTTCTAGTAGCTTGATATTGTTCAGGCTGTGAAAGTTGATACTGCATTCCTTGCGGCGTCGTTACCACAATTCCCATTTGCTTGCTTAACAAAAAGTTCAGCGTTTGAATTCTGCTGCTCAATTCATCAGGAGAACTAACAGCGGTTTGCGTAGCAATTGTTGCATCAAGTGGAAAAATTTGAACAGTGCCATCTGGCATAACCGCATTTAATTCACTATACAGTTTCTGAGCTTTATTTTCGTTTTCCTCAATTAATATTAAAGGCTGCTTGAGTGTCGTTACAATCTGACATAGAAGCAGACTAAAAGCACCGGCATTAGCGCCCGTGATTAGTGAGTTTTTAACTTGTGCCGCTTTGGCAATAAACGCGGTTAAATCCTGATCTTTTTCGATTAAGTCTGTCAAACGCATGATTTAGTTATACTTATTCATCAAAAACTGACTGCTTTTACCAGCAATAAAATCGGCAATGACCTCACTGCTAGTTTCAAAAGCAGCATCCATTAAGTCTTTTTGCTCAGCATTAAACGGGGACAAGACCCACGAAATAACACTGGCTTCAGTAACATTATCTGGGTGCCGAATTCCAATTTTCAAGCGGTTGAAATTACTAGAACCTAGATCACTGATAATGCTCTTAATACCATTATGACCGCCTGATTTACCATTTGCACGAATGCGGATTTTACCCAATGGCATATCCATATCATCATGAATAATCAAGATATCTTGTGGCTCAACCTTGAAAAAACGGGCAAACTGAGCAACTGATCTTCCAGAATCATTCATATAAGTTTGTGGTTCAAGCAGGATAATATCTTCACCATTAATTTTTTGTTTTGTATATTTACCCTCGAACTTTTCCCGTTCAAGTTCAAGCGCATTTTTCCGTAAATAATGGTCAACTGCCATAAAACCAGTATTGTGCTTTGTACCATCATATTTTCTGCCTGGATTAC
Source organism: Lactobacillus panisapium (assembly GCF_019469265.1). NCBI lineage: Bacteria > Bacillati > Bacillota > Bacilli > Lactobacillales > Lactobacillaceae > Lactobacillus > Lactobacillus panisapium. Next base: position 1,696,171 of record NZ_CP048268.1, read on the forward strand.
CCAGGCCAGCAATTATTTTCATCAAATTACCCCTTACTTTTAGTCGCACTTAATAATAGCACATCCAGCCAAAAGCAAATTGCCCAAGACTATTACACTTTGATTTCAGTCGGTAAAAAAGCTTTTTAATTTGGCAAGCTCGTGCTAAACTCTATTTGTTCAATAAAATTATTCTAATTTTTATTTAATAAAAACCATTTGAGTGATGGTTGACTAATCAGATTATTTTTAAAATGGAGGCAGTTTCATGCTGATTAAATCTTTAGTTATCAAAAAAGATTATCTAACTACAGTTAACGAACACGCAACACTTGAAGAAGCACTTAAAATTTTAGAAGACTCTGGCTATCGGTGTGTGCCTATCTTAGATGATACTGGGACGATTTTCCGCGGAAACATTTATAAGATGCACATCTACCGCCATAAATCTCAGGGTAAAGACATGAGTTTGCCGGTTACCTACCTGCTCAAAAACGCCACCAAAACAATTAAAGTTAATTCACCATTTTTTAAAGTATTCTTCACAATTAAGGATTTACCATACATTTCGGTTTTAGACGAAGAAAATAAATTTTATGGTATTTTGACCCACTCCCGCTTGCTTGATATGTTATCCGATGCTTGGAACATCAAGACTGGGTCATATGTTTTGACGGTTTTAACCGATAATTCTCGCGGTAATCTAGTTAAAATGGCAAAAGCAATTAGTAAATATTCAGAAATTGCTGGTGTAATGAGTCTCGATGCCTCCTCGGCCGAGGTTAATGACAATTTTGTTCGGCGAATTCTCTTTACTTTGCCAGCCGGAGTAACGGAAGACACGATGAAATTGATCGTGAAGCGCTTGGAAGCAAAGAGCTACGTAGTGGCAGAAATTGAAGATTTGCAGGCAGGGATGACGATTATGAGTGATGAAAATCCTGGCGTATTTATGAGTAAGCCAATTGATGATTAATCGTCAATAATTGTAACTAGCAAAACTGTGTTAGATTAAATATTTTCTAATAGCAAAAAGGCGGCTAACTTCTCTTAATTTGAGAAATTAGTCGCTTTTTGCATGCTTTTAGCATTAAAGATCAATTTTCATAATTACTTGCTGCGGATTAACCGTTTTTTGATCTAATAACTTATTGATTTTGGCAAACTTCTTATAATTGGCAATCACAACTGGTGTAATTAACTCATAACCCTTTTTAGCAATAAAATCGGGATCAAATTCTAAAACCGGTTCACCTTTTTTGACTTGGTCTCCTTTATGCTTCAGTAAATTAAAGCCCTCGCCATTTAATTCAACTGTGTCAATTCCAACATGAACAAGAACCTCGATTCCATTTTTCGAAGTAAATGCTAGAGCATGTTTGGTACGAAAAGTCATCGTAATTTCACCATCAAATGGAGCAAAAATTTTACCCTCAGTTGGCTTGATTGCAACACCTTGACCAATAATTTCATCAGCAAAAGTATCATCTGGAACAGTTTTAATATCCTGTAAATTACCAGTTACAGGACTATATATTTCTTCACTTGAACCTGCTTTTTCAGTCTCAATAGTGTTTTCATTTTCTGATTCATCTTTTTCATTTTCTGAAACAGAGGTTGCATCCAGTGTGTCAATTTTTAGAAAAAAGGTAAAAGTAAATGCCAGAATAAAACTAATAATAATGGCAACAACGATTGCAATTAAGCCTTTCATACTACCGTTTGGCGCTATGTATGTTGGTAAGATCAAAATATTAGGTGCACTAAAAGAATATGTACGAACACCAAGCAATACACCAATTAACCCACCAATACCACCAGCAAGCATCACAGCATATAACGGCTTTTTTAATTTTAACGTAACACCAAAAAGTCCCGGCTCAGTGACGCCCAGAATTGCTGAAGCACTGGTAGAAAAAGCAATCGACTTCTCTTCAGCCTTCTTAAACTTAATTCCGAGTGCCAATAATGCTCCTGCCTGTGCCACATTGCTGATTAATGCAAATGGTAGCCAGAAATTATCATAACCAGTTCGAGCTAAATTTTGAATAGCAATTGGCATAATTGCATAATGCATACCGGTCATAACAATTAGCGGGTTAAATGCCGCCAGTAAAAATCCTGCTAATGGCCCGGCATAAGTAAACAGCCAATCTAAAATAGAAGACAAAAGCATGCCAAGGTAATTACCCAGTGGTGCCAATGCAAATAGCCCAATAGGAATCGTGATAATCATCGTGATGACAGGGGTTAAAATAAAGCGAAAAACTTTTGGCATATATTTATCAACATATTTATACACATAACTCATTAGCCAAATTACTAAAATAATCGGGATAACTGATGAGCTATAACCAAGATAAGGAATCTTTAGTCCCAAAAAATTCATTGGTGCCAAATGCTTTGCTGCACCATTGATTAACGTCGGATAAAGAAGAACCCCTGCGGCTGATAATCCAATAAATTCATTTAAATGAAACCGTCTTGAGGCAGATACTGCAATTAGGAATGGCAAAAAGTAGAATGCTGCATCAGAAATCATGAAAAAGACAAGATAAACGCCACTTTGAGGTGAAACTGCATGGATTAAAGTCAGAATGGACAAAATACATTTCATCATCCCTGCGCCAATAATTGCCGGCAAAATTGGGGTAAATATTCCTGAAATGACGTCAATAACTTGATTAAAAAGTCCTTCTTTCTGAGGAAAAGTCTTTTTTGCCATAGTTGGTTTTGTCTTGGTATTCGTAGAACTCATTTTTTGTTCGAAAATTTTTTCGACTTCGGCAACCTCATTACCAATAATAATTTGGTATTGATCATTACGCATTTGCGTCCCCAAAACTCCTGTTAGATTCTGAATTTTTTGGTCTTGAATTAATGAATTATCATTCAATTTAAACCGCAAGCGAGTCGTACAATTCCATACTTGATCAATATTTTGCAAGCCACCAATTAATGTAATAATTTGGTTAGCCAGTAACTCATAATCCATTAGTTTTCTCCTATATTTCACGTCCATTAGTTGCGATTACTTTTTGGTACCATGCAAATGACTTTTTTAAATACCGCTTTCCTGTGCCACGGCCCCAATTATCGTAGTCAACATAAACAAAGCCGTAACGTTTTTCCATTTCCTGCGAAGAGGAGCTTACTAAATCGATTGGCCCCCAAGCACAATAAGCAAAAATATCAATTCCATCTTCAAGACAACGTTTCAGTTGCTTAATATGTTCTCTCAGATATTCAATCCGATAATCATCATTAACTGTGCCATTTTCCAATTTGTCATACATACCAAGGCCGTTCTCAGCTATCATAATTGGCTTTTGATACCGATCCCAATATTGTGACAAGCAGTTATATAATCCTTTAGGATCAATAGCCCAGCCCCACGGATTATCCTTTAAATATGGATTAGGTGCCGTAGCCAAATAATCTGTACTCTTTTTGACATCAACCATTTGTGAAAAATAATATGAAATAGCCAAGAAATCCATTGTATTGCCTTGCAGTACTTTCCGGTCTTGATCAGTGATATCCAGGTGATAATTATGCTGCTTAAAGTAATGCAAAATATAGCCAGGATAATATCCACGAAATTGCACATCAGTCATGTAGTAACTCATTTGATTGTGATGCATTGCTAACAACACATTATCAGGATTACTGTCCTGTGGATAAGCGGTTAAGTCTGCTAACATAGTTCCTATTTGCAAATCAGGATCAAGCTCATGTGCTTTTTTGACAATGCGTGCACTAGCAACCATTTGATTATGAATTGCCTGAAACTTCGCCTCTTCAAAGTTATCGACCTGGTCAACACAAATACCTGTAGAATTAAAAGGTTCAATATGAACAAGGTTGATTTGATTAATGACAATCCAATAGCGAACTTTATGACCAAAATGCTCAAGTAGTGTTTCACCATATTTTGTAAATAAATCAATGACTTGCCGATTATTAAATCCCCCATACTTTAAAGTAATATTGATTGGAATTTCATAATGTAGCATTGTTACGATTGGTTCCATTCCATCTGCAATCACTTCATCAATGAGACGATCATAAAAGTCTAACCCAGCTTGATTAGGCTCAGCCTCATCGCCGTTAGGAAAAATTCTGCCCCAGTTAATTGAGAAACGAAAAGTTTTAAAACCCATTTTCTTTAAATATTGCAGATCACTCTTATAAGTATGATAAAAGTCGATTCCATGCCGCTTAGGATAATATCCTTTTTGATCATTAATTGCATTGATTACTTGCTGCTTAGTCATATTAGAAGTATTTAAACTAGCATGATTGGCATCTGGCTGATAAATAAACATATCTGAAGTAGTTAGTCCTTTGCCTCCTTCAAAACATGCACCTTCAATTTGATCTGCCGCAACAGCTCCTCCCCACAAAAAATTAGACGGAAAGATATTTTTTTCTGACATTTTTTAATCCTTTCAAAACAAAAAAAGGCGCTACCTTATTCCACTTCAAAATTTGAAGCAGTTGAGGTATCGCCTGATTGAACAGTAACAATCCAAAAATATTTAATTTTTAATGACTCGATAGATATGAAGCATTAAGTACAACTTTTCATCATCATTAATGGTAATTTGATGTTTATCCTGCATGTACTGATCGATTTTCCCTACACAATCATAAATTTCAGGCCACGACTCAGCTAATTGCTGCACCATTTTGATTTTGTCTTCGGGGAAGCTCTCATTATCAACCACACGGTGGGCAAAGAATTTTAAATGAACCAAAAAACGTTCATAAGATGTCGACTTACGGTCCAGTTTAATTCCAAAATTATGCTCAACAATGGCTAAAATATCCTTAACAATTTTAGGAATAGACATTGTTTGGCCCATCTTTTCCTTTTCTTGCTGTGTATTAACAAAATGCAAAGCAATAAAGCCAGCCTCATCTTCTAGCAACTCAACTTGAGTGTACTTATAAATAATTTTGAGTGCATATTGTGCAACAGAATATTCTTTTGGATAAAGTTCCTTTATTTCCCATAATAAGGGATTTGTCAGATCATTGCCATCTTTACTACGTTGCACTGCATTTTCGATATGGTCCGTTAAGCTTAAATATAAGTACTTGTTTAGCTTTACTCCCAGGACTTGCTCGCCATAATTGATAATTTCTTCAGTCATATTCAATTCCCAGTCAGGAATTTTACTGACAAAATCAGCAAATGATTCAGTATTATTGCCAGATTCAATGTGAAATACTTTCTCTACTTTACTTTGATCAACAGGGTCGCCGGGTCGTGTATTAAAAGCAAGACCATTGCCAATCAGAACTAACTCATTGCCATTCTTATCAACAGTCATAATAACATTATTGTTAAATTTCTTTTTTACGATCACCGCCTTGATACTCCTCCTTAATAAAAAAACAAGCGGTACCACAAATATTATTTTGCGGTATCGCCTGCCTTACCAGTAACAATCCATCTATTTGAAAACGTTTACTAAATAGTACATTAAAGATAATAGGTTGTCAATACTTAACCAGAATTAATGTTAAGCAAATTTATCCTTCACGGTAGATGCGTGGCAAGCGGTCGTCTAGTAAGCAAGCCACTTCGTAATGAATTGAATCAACATAGTCCGCCGCAGCCTTAATATTATTCGGAGCAGTAGGATCATTTGAAATCAAAATCACTTTAGTTTTGGTCGGCATCTCATAGGGTAAGCGTACCATCAGCTGATCCATGCAAATCCGCCCTACAATTGGGCAGTATTCGTTTCCGACCTGGATTTTAAAGCCTTGAAATTTGCGGATAAACCCATCTGCATAACCTAGTGGAATTGTACCGATAATTTGGTCACAATCAGCAATATAAGTTGAACCATAACCAACACCTTGCCCCTTGTGAATAGTATGAACCTGAACTAGTTCACTCTCCAAAGATAATGCTGGTTTTAGTCTAATTTGTGCTGGTAAATCCGGAGTACTTGGATTTGAGGATGGGTTAAGGCCGTAAAGCCCGATACCAAACCGAACTAAATCACTGTGCACCCTTTTACCATAGATACTGGCCGCCGTGTTATCCACATGAATCCATTTAGGTTTTACTTTCAGTAAACTCTTAAGATGCTCGAACCGTTCTACCTGGGTTTTAAAGTAGGTATCATCACTGCTATCCGCGGAAGCAAAGTGCGTGAACAAACCTTCTACTTCGAAGTGCGGGTTATCCAGCAAAAAGTCATTAGCTTGGAGAAATTCCTCATCCTCGCTAAAACCAATCCGCCCCATTCCTGAATCAACCGCCAGATGAATTTTTAATTGCAAACCGGTATTGTTAAGCTCTTGGTCTGCTGCATTTAGCCATTCAAAGTCAGGCACAGTCAGTGATATATCATTTTTGGCTGCCAAGGTGACGTATTCTTCAGGGGTAACTCCCAGGACCAAAATTGGCTGGGTAATTCCCGCTCGGCGAAGTTCAAGGGCCTCATCTAAAATTGCTACGCAAAAACCGCTGACACCATTTTTAGCGGCTAATTGAGCAACTTTAACGGCACCATGACCATACGCATTAGCCTTAATTACAGCAAATAATTTTTGCCCAGGCTCAAGGTGGTTTAACTCTTGCTCAATATTTTGCTTAATTGCACTTAAATCGACATAAACAGCTGCCGGACGATGTATTCCAGGAACCATATTCACTTCTCCAATACAACTAAAGTTATTATTTCATGATTATCATGAGTAATACTCGAAAAAATTTGACCATCGAATTTTGGCGAAGTTGTCACTGGGTGCCCGTTTTCATCCCATAGGGTTTCAACATCCATTAAACCGACTTTTTCCCCTAAGCCAGTACCCATTGCCTTTGAAAAAGACTCTTTCAGTGAAAAACGGCCGCCTAAATATTCAACTTTTCGTTTACCAACCATTTTTTGATACTGTGCGAATTCTTTCGGGGTTAAAGCTTTTTTGGCAAAACCATCACCCTTAGCGACAATCTTGGCTACTCGTTCAACTTCAACTGCATCAATGCCCACGCCAAAAATCATTTTTTCTTACCTCACTTGAGAAAATTATAATACAAAAAAAGAGCTGCACATGACCACAACTCTTTTTTAGTAAAATTATTAATCTTTTTTGTTCTTAATTACGAAATTATGACTGCCACCGGAACGGTTCGAGCGACCACCACGGTAGTTGCCACGACCACCATGACCGCGATCACCACCACGATAGCCGCCGCGGCCACCGCCATTACGACCGCGACTATAATGACCACGACCACGGCCGCCGCCACGACGACCGCCACCCTTATAAGGTAACGGCTTTTCTGAACTAATCTTGACCTCAACGTTTGATGAGTCCTTAGATAAGTTCTTCAAGAATGCAGAAACAAGATCAATTGCAGAATAGTTTTCTAACAACTCACTAGCATCGTCAGTATACTTGGTCAAGTCTTCCTTCATCAGGTCTTCAATCTTGGATTTGGCAACCTTTAATTGGCCACGGAAAGCTTGGTCATCTGATGGTGGACGAAGAGGTGTCATCTTTTTCTTAGTAAGTTGTTCAATTGTCCGCATGTAGCCAATTTCATTTGGCGTAACAAAAGTAATTGAACTACCGTTTTGACCGGCACGACCAGTACGGCCAATGCGGTGAACATATGAATCTGGATCTTGAGGAATATCATAGTTATACACATGGGTAACACCTGAAATATCAAGTCCACGTGCTGCAACATCGGTAGCAACTAAGATATCTAATTTACCAGAACGGAACCGTTTCAAAACGCTAATTCGGCGAGCTTGGGATAAGTCGCCGTGAATTCCGGCAGCGTTATACCCACGAGCTTGCAGTCCACGCGTTACTTCATCAACGCGGCGTTTAGTTCTAACAAAGATAACCGCTAAATCTGGACTTTCAACATCAATTAAACGACACATAATATCAAATTTTTCTGAGTCCTTTGACCGGACAAAGTATTGATCAATTAAGTCAGCCGTCAATTCCTTAGTCTTAATCCGCACGATTTCAGGGTCATGCATGAATTTTTCGCTGATATTTAGAATTGGTTTTGGCATTGTCGCACTGAAAAGCAATGTTTGCTTACGGTTTTTGACATAGCCCAAAATACTTTCAATATCTTGAATAAAGCCCATATCAAGCATTTCATCAGCTTCATCCAAAACAATTGTGTTGACGTTTTCCAAATTAATGGTCTTGCGTTTTAAATGATCAAGCAAACGTCCAGGGGTACCAACTAAAATAGCTGGAACATGGTTTTTAAGTGACCGAATTTGGCGGCCAATATCAGCACCACCGTATACTACTTGAACGCGCGCTTTTTCATCACGGCCTAAGCGGAAAAGTTCTTCTTGTGTTTGAATAGCAAGTTCACGCGTTGGTTCGATGATTAACGCCTGAATTACCTTATTGTGTTTGTCTAAGTTTTGTAAAATTGGCAAAGCGAAGGCAGCTGTCTTACCAGTACCTGTTTGAGCTTGGCCAATCACGTCCTTGCCTGCTAAAGCAAGAGGAATTGTTTGTTCTTGGATTGGTGTTGCTTCTTCAAAGCCTGAACGTTTAATTGCTTTTAGAAGCTCATCATTTAATCCTAATTCCGAAAATTTCACTAAGTTCTCCTTATCTAAGCCGCTCCACTACTTTTTCGAGGTGCATACCATGTGATCCTTTCAGGACAACAATGTCGTGCGGCTTAATATCATTTTTCAGATCAGCTATCATTGGCTGCATCTGATCTTTTTTATAATAATGTAGATTTTCTGGCTCGTAACTTTCTTTTAGAGCATCAGCTAAATTTTTCATTTCTGAGCCATATAAATATACTTCGTTAATCACTTGCGGATCAAGGCAATCTGCAAGACCAGCATGAAGCTCAGCTGATCTGTCACCTAATTCGAGCATGTCACCCAAGACAGCAATGCGCCGGCTACCTTCAGGAACCTGGATCTGACCAAAGCTGCTTAAAACGGCACGGACAGCAGTCGGGTTCGAGTTATAGACATCACTCATAATGTCCTCACCCACATCGCCTTTTTCCCATTCCATCCGGTTGGCAGTTGGGGTAAAGCTAGCTAAAGCAGTAGCAATTTCTTCATCGCTTTCACCAAAATGGCGACCAACGCAAAGAGCAGACAGGGCGTTTGAAACATTATGCTTACCAATCATTGGAATAGTAAACTTACAGTCTGATTGGTTAATCGTGAATGTGGCGTGGTGTTTATAACTTCTAAAACCCGTTGCATACACTGTATCATTTTTACCAAAACCAAAAGTAACTTTTGACTGGTCAATCTTTTCAGCTCGCTCACGCAAAAGCGGCTCGTCACCATTATAAATAAGCTCGCCGTCCTCACGCAGGAAATCGGTAATTTCCATCTTCGCATCAGCAATTTTTTCACGTGAACCTAAAAATTCAATGTGAGCCTCACCAATCATGGTAATTACCGTAACATCCGGGTGAGTCAATTCACTAAGTTGGTGCAACTGCCCCGCATGGTCCATTCCCATTTCCAAAACCAAAATTTCAGTATTTGGCTTCATATCCAAAATGGTCATTGGAACGCCAATTTCATTGTTAAAATTAGCATCTGTCTTATGCACATTAAATCTTTTGGCCAAAACCGCCGCAGTCATATCCTTAGTAGTAGTTTTACCGTTTGAACCAGTAATGCCGACTACGGTCGGATTAACCTTATTTAGGTAATACTGCGCCAATTTTTGCATACTTGTTAATGGATCATCAACTTCTAAGACGGCAATATCTGTGGGCTTATTAGGGTGACCTTTTTGCCACAAAGTAGCACTAGCCCCATTATTAATTGCGCTGCTTACAAAGTCATGTCCATCCCGATCACTGACTAACGGGACAAATAATCCGCCCTCAGCGATTTTTCTTGAGTCAAAGGCAACAGAAGTAATAACAGTTTGGTCGTTGCCCTCACAATTCGCGTTGATTGCTTTAGCAATTTCTGCCAGTTGCATTTTCATCTAATTTTCTCCTAGCTAAAAAGAAATTCCGCTAAAATCAATATTACACTATTAGTTATAGTTATCAGCGTAATATTAACGTTTTACGTAAAAAAGCAGCCCCAATGGGACTGCTTCCACCAGATCAAAGATATTACTTCTTCATACCATACTTCTTGTTGAACTTCTCGATTCGACCATCTGCTTGAGCAAACTTTTGCTTGCCAGTGTAGAATGGGTGAGAATCTGAAGTAATTTCAACCCGAATTAATGGGTAAGTTTTACCTTCGTAATCTACTGTTTCTTTTGCCTTTAAAGTTGAACCAGCAACAAACTTAGCACCTGTTGCGGAATCCATAAAGACAACTTGTTGGTAATCTGGGTGAATGCCTTGTTTCATGTTTATTACTCCTTTGCCATGACTTTATTGCAAGTCATAGATTAATCGATTAACGTCTAATACAATAACATTTTCCAAAATATATTTCAAGACTTAATTATTATACCAGCATCTTTAATCTAAAACAATGTCACTCGGCTTAACTTCCTTACCAAAATATGGTTTTAGTTCCTTATTATAGTCATCGGTAAAGAACTTCTGGTTGGTCAACTTGGTAATTTCTTTATTGGTCCAATCTAAAAGAGAGTTATTGCCTTTTTTCACGGCTGGCGAAATATACTGGTTTGGCCCAATATTTTTAATTCCAACCGTATAAGTTGGATTACGCTTTACCCAGGCATAAAGATACGAGTTGTCATCGGCTAAAGCCGCCGCACGCTTATTTTTCAGGGCATTAAACTGCTGCGTTTTAGAATCAAACTTCAGCAAATTGACGCCGCCTCTTGCCGTAAAATAGTTTTCCGCGGTTGTCCCTTTATTAACAATGATCGACTTTCCCTTCAAAGCCGTTTCACTTTTAAGTGGTGCACTTTTAGGTGAAATGACTCCGACCGAAACTTTCATGTAAGGTCTGGCAAAATCAACCACTTGTTTTCGCTCAGGCGTAACCGTGAAATTGGCAAGAACAATATCGGCCTTATTTGAATTTAACGTATCAACCCGGTTATTGGCATTGACCTGGGTAAACTTTACCTTTACACCAAGATCCTTAGCCATTTTTCTAGCTAAGCGCAAGTCATATCCCCTGCGAAAGCCGTGGTCGTCGACCCAACCATATGGGGGCAAGTCACCAAACACTGCTACACGCAAAACACCCCGTTTTTTGATTGCGCTAACGCTGCTATCGCTGCCACCCGTACTTTCATTTAAAGAGGATTTAAACCCAAAAAAGCTAATAATTAAAACTACGGCAACAACAATTATACTAATTACCTTATTTTTTGTTTTAACTTTCATGCTTGCTCCTTAAAAATCCATGCTAGCCAAAAAGGCACGCGCACGTGCTGTTTGCGGCTGTGCGAAAAAGTCCTTTCCCGGAGTATTTTCTAAAATCTGTCCGTTTTCTAAAAATAAGACTTGATCAGCAATTTGCCGGGCAAAGTTCATTTCGTGCGTCACAATAATCATTGTCTTGTGCTCTTCTTTGGCCAAGTTTGTCATGATTTGTAACACACCCCGCACCTTCTCTGGATCTAGTGAAGCTGTCACTTCATCAAATAGCATCACTTCTGGGTGCATAGCTAATGCCCGTACGATTGCAATTCGCTGTTTTTGTCCACCTGACAGTTCCCGTGGATATGAATCCACATAGCCAGTTAAACCTACTCTAGCTAATAGTTTTTCCGCCTCTTTTTTGACTTCTTCTTCAGGCCGTTTTTGCACTTTTGTCGGTGCCAGTAAAATGTTTTCCATTACTGTTAGATTAGGAAAAAGGTCATAGCTTTGAAAGACCATGCCAATCTTCTGCCGCAATTTTTGCCAATTTTTAGCCGATGGCGTGACTTTTTGGTTTTTAAAATAAATTGCCCCATCATTGTATTCTTCAAGACCATTCAAGCACCTGATCAAAGTACTTTTCCCTGAGCCAGATGGGCCAAGCAAGGTTAGTACTTCTCCTTCACGAAGAGTAAAGTTAATATCATGCAAGACATGCCGATCTCCGTAATACTTATTTAAATTTTCAACGCGCAAAATTTCTTTTGTCATTTAATCCACCTATTTCTGTTTTGCAGCTAACTTTTTTGACCAAAGCGATAATGGATAATCGATTACAAAATACAGGACGAAAATCAGTCCGTAAATCCAGAAGACTGCTGTCGGATATTTTTGGTTATTGGCTTCAATTATTTGTTGCCCGACCGCAATGACATCCATAATACTGATCATCATCAATAAAGAGGTCGTCTTGATAACCCTGGTTGCCAAGTTGATCGTAGCTGGCAGTTCGAGTTTCATTGCCTGCGGTAATAAAACATACCGAAATAGTTGCGTCGGACTAAGTCCCAGCGCCAGTCCCGATTCTTTTTGGACAAGCGGAACAGATTCAAGTGCTCCGCGGACAATATCACTAAATTCTGCGGCGACCCACAGTGCAAAAGCCAGAATCGCCATCCAGCTGGCTGGCCAATCGATATGACAACTACGCGGCAAGATGTAATAGAACAAATATAGCAAAACAATTGTTGGTACAATTCTGAAAAATTCTAAATAAAGTCGCAAAATAAACCGAATAATTTTGTTTGGCATTGTACGTAAAATACCAAATAAAGTGCCCAAAATAAGACCAACCGCAAGGCTGACTACCGAAATCCAGACAGATGTCCATAAACCATCGAGGATTCTGGCAAAATTGTTGCCGGTAAAAATGACATCAATCGCCGAATGTGCCATAGCGCACTCTCCTTTCTAGGTAGTTCAGGATTAGGATTACCGGAATTAAAATAATTGCGTAGGCAATTACCAGCATTAACAAATATTCATTGGAACGATAATACATTCCAATTAAATCAAGTGCCGTATTGGTTAATTCCGGAATTGCAATCACTGAGAAAATCGAAGTTTCTTTAATTAGAAAAATGATATTAGCAGTTAAAGATGGCAAGCTTAAGGCAAAACCTTGTGGAAAAACCACATAACGGGCTAACTGAAGATTATTCATCCCGAGGGCCTTGCCATCATCAATTTGGGTCGCACTAACGCCAGTGAACCCACCGGTAAATCCTTCCGCCATATAAGCTCCACCAAGAAAAATCAGGCCAATGATGCCACAAGTCATCGCTGACATTTTTAACCCAATTACTGGAAAAGCATAATACAAGAAAAATAGTTGAATTAATAACGGCGTGTTTCGCGCCAACTCAACATAAGCCGCCAATAGTTGGCTTAAGACCGGCACTTTAAAGTACTGTACTAAACTGCTAATCACACCAACGATAATTGCCCCCAAGATTCCAATTAAGGAAAGCCAGAGGGTCAGTTCAAAGGCTTTTAAAAAAATTGGCAAACTTTGAGTAATGATCTGCCAGCTCATTTTCTCTCCCCCACTCCAAAAGAAAAAGACCCAATCATCGCGAGGATTCATGGGTCTTACCTAACAAATAAAAATAATAATCCGCAAATTACACTAGAACTGCAGATTGCTAATTAAACCGTTTTTAAGCGACACACAAATTTCCCCACCGGCTAAATACAAATGAGTTAGACAAACAGACATTTTTGCATTGTACAGTGTTTAAAATTTGAGCCATAATCGCACTTCCTTCAAGTAAAACAGTTGATAAAGTTAATGCTATTCTTATACTTACTTTTTGTCAATGAAATTGCTTTGCGCGACTCTTTTTAGGAATTCAAGCAATTAGGGCAATAAAAAAGCGTCCATTTTAAAGGACGCTTTACCCAGTAATACTACTTACAATTTAAACTAGGCTTGAGATTTTTCTTTGATTGTTTCAGCGGATTTTTGCAAAAGACTTTCTTCGTCTGGCGTTAAGTTTAATTCAACGCGAGCAACAATACCGCACCGACCAACAATTGCTGGGTATGACATGTAAGTACCATATTTTTCTTGATAACTTGAAACCGGCAATTCAGTCCGTGAATCAGTCAGAATTGCCCGAGCAATTCTAACAACAGCTGCAGAAACGCCATAATTAGTGTAGTGCTTACCCATGAAGACGGTTTGACCACCACGGACAATCTCATCTTCTAAATCTGTCAGTTCCCAAGAAGCAGACTTAGCAAGTTCAGAAATAGGCTTTTCTAATACCTTAACCGTTGACCAAGCAGTGAACTGTGAATTACCGTGTTCACCCAAGGCAAAACCGCTAACTGAACGGGGATCAACATCAAATTTATGAGCAACCACTTTTTTCATTCTCGCAGTATCGAGCAGTGTACCCGTTCCGATAACCCGCTCTTTTGGTAAGCCCGTTAATTGTTGATAAAGGTTGGTAATAGCATCAACTGGATTAGAAATAACCAATAAAATACCGTTAAAGCCACTTTTTTTAATTGATTCAGTGATTGGCTGTAATTGCTTCTTATTGTATTCAAGCTCTTGGAAGCGATCGCCCTTTGATTCAAGCGAAATCTTACCCAATGTACTGATCACAATTTCCGCATCTTTAAGTGCACTGTAATCATTAACCGTAATATTGACGTGGTTGGGTAAATTAGCCATTGCATCTTCAAAGTCGACTGCATCAGCGTTAACCTTGCCCTCATTAAGATCAATCATTACCAAGTCATCAACTAATCCTGAAACAATTAATTCATGTGCAACGGTGCAGCCAACGTGCCCATCGCCAATAATACCAATTTTAGTAGTCATAATAGATGTCCTTTCTGTGCTAATTGGACAGCTTAAATTCATGCTGCACCAACAAGTTCATCTTAATTATACTTTTACCACGTGTAAATTAAACTATTTTTTACTAATCTAACGATTATGCTAGTCAAAAGACCCGTAAACTACGAAAAATCTAGTCAACTTGTTCTATTTCTTTTTTATAGGGGATCGATGGCTGAGCACCATAACGCTGTACGGTTAACGATGACGCCTTATTGGCAAAAATAATTGCCTCTTTTAAATTAGAAAAATCAGTCTTAAGGATGCTAGTCATTGCACCAATAAAAGTATCTCCAGCAGCTGTAGTATCAACGGCTTTAACCTTAAACGCTGGCACCAACTCACTTTGACCATTGTAATCATAAAAGGCACCCTTAGAGCCAATGGTGATAATCACCGCTTCGACGCCAAGAGCATGTAACTTCGCTGCTGCTTTTTTAGCACTTTCTTCGTCACGTACTTGAACGCCGGTAATTGTAGCCGCCTCAGTTTCATTTGGTGCGATAAGATCAGTCTGCTTTAACAAAGCAGAAGGAATTTCGGTCATCGCTGGCGCCGGATTCAAAATAGTTTTTATTCCTTCTGCGTGTGCAATTTCAAAGCCCTTAATTGTGGCTTCAACCGGCGTCTCAAATTGGGCAATCACATAATCGCTTTGGCCCAATAAGTCACGCTTTTCAGCTACATCATCAGCATTAAAGCCAGAGTTAGCTCCAGAATAAATTGTGATTGAGTTTTGCCCAGCATCATCAACGGTGATGAATGCCTGACCCGTTGATTCATTGTTAATCACTTTTACACCAGAAGTATCGATTCCTTCTTGCTTTAAAAGTCCTAGCATTTCTTTTCCGGGTGCATCATTTCCAACCGCGCCGATAAAGTTAACTTCGCAGCCTGAGCGAGTAGCAGCAACGGCCTGATTTGCCCCCTTGCCACCAGCAGCAGAATAATGCTCTTTTGCATGAATCGTTTCGCCTGGTTTAACCATTTGCTTAACGCGCAAATTGGTATCTAGATTAATACTACCAATAACAGTAATCTTAGTCATTTTCTCTCCTTATTACCCAAGGCAACCTTGCCCAATAGTTCTCTAAAAAAATAATAGCACACTTGAAATTGCTTTCAAATTAATGGTTACATTAATAACCTTTTTTTAATCTTAAAAATAAATTGTAAAAAAATGTAAGCAAACTTTTTATTTCGGACAGCATAGCCTATAATTACAATTAATTATTGTAATTTTTAAATAGGGTAATTATTATGAAAAGACAACTCAACTTTTTCGCTGCTTTGGCAACGGTCATGGGAACCATGATTGGGGGCGGTGCTTTTTTCAAGATTGCAAATATCTCATCGCTAACACACAATGCTTGGCTCAGTATTTTAGTTTGGCCACTTGCTGGTTTTATCACATTAATGGCGGGTCTCAGTATTGCAGAACTTGCTTCCGTTTATCCTGAAGATGGTGGACCAGTGAAATATCTCGAAAAGATTTACGGTCCGCAAGTTTCTTTTTTATTTGGCTGGTCCTTAATTATCATTTATTATCCAGCCAACATTGCTGCCCTCTCAATTGTCTTTGCAACGCAACTAAAAGAAATTCCACAATTTAAAAATTGTTCGACAACACTTATTGCTTTGCTTGTCATGTTAACAGTGCTAGTAATCAACTGGTTAGGCTCCAAGTTAAGTTCACAGGTGCAAAAAATAGCTTTGGTAATTAAACTGTTACCAATTATTGCGATTATCGTTTTCGCGCTTTTTTATCAAGGTCCTAATCAACTAGCTGGTGCGCCCAGTCCTCATTTGACTACCGCCAGTAGCACGGCAGCTTTTGGTCAAGCCTTGCTAGCAGTTCTATTTGCCTATGATGGCTGGCTTAGTATAGGTAACCTTGCCAGTGAAATCAAGAATCCCGCTAAAACCTTAGCCCAGGCTATCATTTGGGGTTTGTTTGGCGTTACCATTTTTTATACCTTGCTAAACTGGAGTTACGTCAAAGTTATTCCGTGGAATCAAGTAGTGGGCAATCAAAGTGCTGCCTTGCTAACGGCCCAAAAGTTATTCGGCCACCTAGGCGGAACCATTATCGCTGCCGGAATCTTAGTATCGGTTTTTGGTGCCATTAACGGCCACCTCTTGTTAGGCTCAAGAATGCCCTATGTTTTAGGTAGAGAAAAGAAGCTGCCGGCCTCAAACTTTTTTGGCAAGTTAAATAATCAAACAATCGTCCCAACTAACAGCATGTTATTTGAATGCATCATCGCAACCATTATGATTTTTTCAGGGACCTTTGATTCACTAACTGACATGCTAGTTTACGTTTCGTGGATCTTTTCAATTCTCTTGTTCACTGGCGTCTTTGCTTTGCGCAAAAAGCATCCAGATTTAGAGCGGCCATATAAAATCCCCTGGTACCCACTACCACCGATTTTGGCAATCTGCGGTGCATTGTTTGTTGTTATTACCACAACTTTGACACAGCCAATTTTAGCAATCATTGGCATTTTATTAACGCTGAGTGGCTGGCCCGT
Organism: Lactobacillus panisapium; assembly: GCF_019469265.1. Classification (NCBI taxonomy): domain Bacteria; kingdom Bacillati; phylum Bacillota; class Bacilli; order Lactobacillales; family Lactobacillaceae; genus Lactobacillus; species Lactobacillus panisapium. The sequence continues at coordinate 1,713,401 of NZ_CP048268.1, forward strand.
TTACCTTTATGTCCAAAAAAAGAATAAACAACTAGAATAAAAAAGCTTTGTCCAAAAGTGGGCAAAGCTTATTTTTATATCCTGAACTGCTTTAACGACTGCACAAAACTTTTAAGTGCACGAGAGCGATTATTTTTTAGGTAGATTAATTGCATCGCATACTCTTGATTTTGTTGTTGTGAACGAAACTGCCGGTACACAATTTCCGAGTTAGGCTGCATGATGTAATCAATTAGTCCCCGAGGAATATAAGAAATACCCTGGTTTAACGCAGTATTTGTTAGCAGCTGCTCAATTGAAGAGACACGTTCAATTTGATAATTATGCTCATTTTTATTTAAAGTAGCAGCAAATGTCTTGCGCATAAAATCAGAGTTTTCACTACTGTAATAAAAAAGCGTCGCGCCGTCTAAATCATTTTCATCAATATATTTTTTCTGACTTAACTTATTCTGTTTACTGATTCCTAATACCATTTCGTTGGAATACACCGAAACATATTCATACAATTCTGCCTGTGGAATATCATAACTACCATAATGGTTAATGTATGCACAATCGAGCTTATTTAATACCAAATCCGCCAGGCAGTGCTCAACGCTTTCTTCCATCGTAAAAAAGGAAATCTTCGGCGACAATTGCAATTTCCGATAATTAATAATCTCTTTTTCCATAATGTATGCGTCAAAAATCGAAAAGTAGCCAATTGATAGCGTCTGTTCCGTTGACTTAGAGATGTGCTTTAATTCAGAAACTGTTAGATCAAAATTATTTAAATACTCTTGTGCTCGCCCAGCAAAATATTTACCAGCTGGTGTAAGACTGATGCGATTATTAGTACGGTTAAACAGTTTTACGCCAATTTCATTTTCTAATCGTGAAATTTGGCGCGAAACTGCCCTTTGCGTTACATAACGCTGCTCAGCAACTCGACCAAAACTACCCTGTTGAGCAACCGCTAAAAATACTTTTATTTGTTCACTATCCATTTGTTTTACCCGTACTTTAATGTCCTAGTCTCGACTGAAATAACTATAACATACTGACGCTGTAAGCGGTTATAATTTTTGGTGAGAAAAGGAGATTTTGATATGGAAATCAAAAATGATTATGACGTTATAGTTGTTGGTGGCGGTGCAGCTGGCTTTACAGCCGCTTATCAGGCAAGTCACCGGGGATTGTCAGTTTTAGTAGTTGAAAAAGGGCACAATACTGGCGGCAGTGGTGAATACATTGAAGGCGCATTTGCAGTAGATTCATATTTGCAAAAGGAGCATCATGTTAAGCTGACTAAAGAAGATGTCCTTAATGAGGAATTAAATTATTCTCATTATCGTGCAGATACAAAAGTCTGGCAGGAATACATTGCTGCTTCGGCAGATATTATTAAATGGTTAAAAGATCTTGGCGTAGAATATCTTGATGTTGCTCCTTTAGGCAGCGGCTATCGCACATGGCATTTATTCAAGGGATTAGGCAAGGCTGTTATCCACAACGTTTTAGAACCGAAAGCAAAAGAGCAAGGGACCGATGTAGTTACCTCAACTACTGTAACCAAAGTTAATTTAGATCAAGATGGTCAAGTTACCAGCGTAGTTTTGGAAGATCTTGCTACTCATAGTCAAAAGACCGTTGCCACTAAGGCGGTAGTTTTAGCAACCGGTGGCTATTTAAACAATCAAGAATTAATTAAAAACGAAACTCATTATGACCCGGACCAATTAATCCCTGTTAATTCTGAAAAGAATACGGGAGATGGTTTAAAACTTGCTTGGGCTGCTGGTGCACAAAAATATGCGATGGGAACTGCCATGCTCTTTGGAGGTTACCTCAAAGACCACACCAAGCCAGGTTACGTTTACCGTTATTCCGAATTAAACGGAGCAGCAGACCAGCAATCTCTTCTTTGGGTTAACGAAAACGGCGAGCGATTTGTTAACGAAGAGGTCGTCGATAACTTTGCCCTAGCTGGCAATGCCCTCTTTACTCAGGGTAAGGTCTTTACCATTTTGGATCAAAGCACGATTGATTATTTGAATGACGAACACATTTATAAGCCAATGGGTACTTGGGATTACCACGATACTCGTTTACCGCACCTTAAGGAAGAAATTCAGCAAGCCTTTGCCGAGAATGCACCTTACCTGACCAAGGCAAATTCAGTTCATGAACTGGCCCAAAAGATCGGGTTGGTCGATTTAGAAAAGACCGTTACGCGGTATAATCAGCTTGCTCATGATGGTCATGATTTAGACTTTGGTAAAAAAGCGGACTTCATGATACCAGTCGAAAATGGACCATTTTATGCAATTGAGTTAGGAATCGGCGCCTTTTGTACAATGGGTGGTCTCAAAACTGATACTGAGCACAAAGTATTGGATAAAGATGGTAAACCAATTACAGGATTATACGCTGCGGGTAACGATGCAGCGGGAATGTTAATTGGTGATACATATGGTCCAAATATGCCAGGAACTGAAGCTGGCTTTGTATTCTATTCTGGCAAACATGTCGCTAACGTAATTTACAATCAAATTAAGGGTTAATTAACGAATTCATTCCCTAAATAATTCTAGTAAAACTTAAAACTTTAAAAGTCCTATTAAATTTGGGTGTTAAGAAACCTCGATTTAATAGGACTTTTGTTTTAAATAAAAATGATTAAAAAATAGTTTTGCCACAGAATTTAGTTTGCACTACTCACATACTACAGCTTATTTTTGCAAATAGCTAAATGTAATTTGATGTGTTTTAGTTTCATTTGCTGGCAGAATAATATTGCCAAAGTTACTGTGGTTTATCGCATCAGGCAAGACCTGCGCTTCTAGCGCAACTGCTTCACTTGGCTGAGCAACAATCCCCTGATCGCGCACAAACTTTACTCCTGGTTGTTCTTGCGACATCGTATACATCACTAGACAGTTTGATTCACTAGTAATCTTAACTTGACGACCACTTTCTTTTTCACGCAGGATTGCTACTTCCTTCATTTCATTTTCTGGTCCATTTATAAAAAATGCATCATCAAAACCAGCGTTTTCTCTAATTGCAGTAGCTAGGTTTTTAAATTCATGAAAATCATATGGGGTATTGGCGGTCATTAACATTTTGCCTGTTGGAATCAACTGAGAGTCTAGTTGTAGGTATTTCTGACTATTGATTTTAATTTCATGTGAATCTAGATTGGATGCATCACTTAAATTGAAGTAAACATGAATAGTTGGATTAAATAGTGTCGCCTTTCCACCATTAACTGCCTTTTCAGAAATTGTAACCTGATTTTGATTATTTAACGTGTAAGTGATTGTCGCTTCAAAGTCACTAGGAAAGCCATCTGTTTTTTCATCGATTGTCTTTTGGAAAATGACGCTGACACTGTCATCGGTCTGCTCTGTTGCTACTGACCAATTCAGAAAGCGAAAGCCGCCATTGCCACCATGGAGAGTATTTCCATTCTCATTTGTTGGTACTTGAACTTGCTTGTTGTTTAAAGTGAATTGACCTTTTTTAATTCGGCCAGCTACACGACCAATTCCCTGACAACAACAAAGGCCGTTTGCATAATAATCAGCACAATGAGCAAAATTCATAATCAAATTTTTCTGTTGGCCATTTTCTTGTGGCACTAAAAACTCATACCATGTTGCACCCATTGATAAGCACGAAATTGCAACACCATTGTCATTTTCCAAAGTTACCTTGGTAACATCGTGATCTTGATATTTTTCAAAAAATTCTTTAATTACCTTCATTTTTGTTCTCCTGTTCTTTTTAGCAAAATACACTACTTCAACAAGATAATTGAAATAGTGTATTTAGATAAATATTTAATTGCTTTTCATGAAATATATAGGGATTTTATTCTTTGTACAGATTAGTTACTTCTAATTAATACTACATAAATCTACGCCGTATAGAGTAGCTAAATCTGTTATTTGCTCTTCAGTTGCTGCGAATGAGAAGACTGTATGGTGGCCACCACCAGCTTGAATCCATTGCTTTGAGCCATTTTCAAGACCAACTTTTGGAGTCCATAATTGTTTAGCAACAGGTAAATGTGGTGTTTCTTTTTCGGCCTTATGGGCATCAACTGCATATGTAACTAACTTAAAGTTATTTCTAAAATCAGCTAAGGTGACATCGATTGCATCGCCTTCAGAGCCAGAAAAGACTAAACGTGCAGGATCTGCCTTACCACCAATATCTAGGGGATGAACTTCAACACGTGGTTTTTCTGAAGCAATCGAAGGATCAACTTCCAACATGTGTGAGCCTAAAATTGCTTGGTGACCTGGGCGCAAGTCTAATGTATAGTCTTCCATAAATGCAGTCTTTTGATTATGAGTCATAATCTTAATTGTCCGCAATAATGCAGCTGTCTTCCAGTCACCTTCACCGGCAAAACCGTAACCATCACGCATTAATAACTGGGCCGATAAGCCTTGAAGTTGTTCTAAACCGTGTAGGTCTTCAAAGTTGCTAGTAACAGCAGTATAGCCCCCACGTTCTAAGAAGCGTTTCATGGCAATATATTGTCTCAATTGATAGCGAACAGTCTTTTCATATGCAGCTTCATCCATTGAGCCCTGAACCATAATATAACGAGACTTTAAATCAGCATATTCATCATCAATTTCTGCTTCTTTAACTTTAGCCATCTCATCAACTAAGTCGCCTACGCCATAGTAATCAACTGTCCAGCCTAATTGGATTTGAGCTTGAACCTTGTCGCCTTCAGTAACGGCAACGTCACGCATCGTATCGCCAAACCGGCAAACCTTTAAGTTAAATGACTCATCATAGGCAACAGCAACATCTTCCCAGTCAGCAATTTGTTTCATTACTTTTGGATCTTGCCAATGGCCATAAATAATCTTATTGTGCATTTGTAAACGGGCATTAATATAACCATATTCACGATCACCATGGGCACTTTGATTTAAGTTCATGTAGTCAAAATCAATGGTATCATAAGGAATATAATCTAAATATTGTGTTGCAAAGTGCAATAATGGTTTTTGTAAAAGTTTTGTGCCACGAATCCAGTTCTTTGCAGGTGAAAATGTGTGCATCCAAGTAATGACGCCAGCTACTTTATCTTCATAGTTAGCTTCTTTCATAAACTTGGTTATTTCATCTGCTGTAGTTAAAACTTGTTTGAAAACAATCTTATATGGCAAATTTCCATTTTTATTTAGGCCATCTGCAATCTTTTTAGCATCTTCTGCAACTTCCTTCAAGGTTTCTTCACCATATAAGTGTTGACTTCCAACTGCGAACCAAAATTCATATTTAGGTACTTCTAACATAATATAAACTCTCCTTTTTAATTAAAATAATAAATTTTACTTTCTTTTAGCATGTGTTTTTGATTGCGCATTATTCTGACCATAATATGCATTTTCTCCATGCTTACGGTAATAATGTTTATCTAATAAATACTGAGGAAGATGGCTATCAGACCTAGTTAATTGCAAAGTATGATAATCTTCTTCGGCAACAACTTCTAAAACTTTAGCATTGTAAACTGCCTTAGCCGGAGTTTCACCCCAGCAAAACGGTCCGTGCTGACTAACTAAACTCCCAGGAGTTGCTTCATAATCTAAATGTCGTTCATTAAAAGTGCGAACGATGGTCTTACCAGTGTTGCCCTCATAATCTTCTTCGATTTCTTCTTTAGTTAACGCATCTGCAGCTGGTACATCAGTGTAAAAAGTATCTGCATGCGTTGTATTAAGAGCAGGAATATCCATTTTAGCTGCCGCAAAGGCTACTGCCCACGGCGAATGGGTGTGCACAATACCACCAATTTTGGGAAAATGATTATATAAATACGTATGTGTTGGAGTGTCACTTGAAGGATTTAATTTACCTTCAACCACTTTACCCGTCAGATCAACTACCACAAGGTCTTCAGGTTGCAATTTATCATAATCCACACCAGAAGGCTTAATGACAAATAATCCTTGATCGCGGTCTATTCCTGAAACATTGCCCCAGGTAAATGTAACCAAATCTAGTTTTGGTAACTGCATATTAGCTTCATATACTTCTTTTTTCAGTTGTTCCAGCATTTACTTCGCCTCATCACTCAAAACTTTTGCTTCATTTTCCAAAGGAAGTGCTAATTTATAGCGCTCAAGGTATTTAGCAGCACCCTTAACTCCTTCTGGCTCTGGACTCAGTGTCATAATTTCAGAATCTACAAAAACCTTAGTATCTAGGTAATCTTCTAATGGCTCGGACGCACCGGAAGCAACATATTGCGCGAGTACTGCCATACCCCAAGGTCCGCCGACACTAGCGTTAGTCATAACAGAGATTGGTAAGTTCAACATATTGGATAAAACTTGCTGCCCGATTACGGGAGTTTTAAATAGGCCACCTTGCGCAATCATGACATCAGTTGTGACATTTTCTTCTTTAGTCAAAATGTCCATCCCAATTCTAAGTGGCGCATAGGCCGAATATAACTGAGCCAGCATGAAGTTAGCCAATGTAAATTTACTATTAGGTGTTCTGACTAATAGCGGTCTGCCTTCTTGCGTCTTGGTAATTGGTTCCCCTGAGAAATAGCTGTAATTAACCATTCCTCCTGCATCGGGATCCGACTTAGTCGCATCTAGAAAAAGTGCGCTATATAGCTGATCGGCACTGATATCAATTCCAAGCCTCCCAGCAAATTCCTGGAAAAGTTGTGCCCATGCATTGATATCAGATGAACAATTATTGATATGCACCATGGCTACAGGCAACCCAGTTGGTGTTGTAACAAGATCGATGTCACGGTGAACTTTTTTAAGTGGCTTGTCTAAGACAACCATTGAAAATTCAGAAGTCCCAACAGAAATATTACCTGTGCGCTTACGAACACTGTTAGTACTAATCATACCTGTTCCTGCATCGCCTTCAGGTGGTGCCATCACGCTTCCTGCTTGCAATGTCTGGGTTGGATCAAGTAAATTTGCCCCCTCTTTAGTTAAATGACCAGCAACTTCGCCTGCCTTTAATACATGTGGCAAAATTTGTTCGATCTTCCACGGGTACTTTTTAACTTTTTCTAAGGCACCAAACTTTTGTAAGCATTCCTGATCGAATTGACCATTCTTACCGATGGGAAACATCCCCGAAGCATCGCCTACACCAATGTTTTTTTCACCAGATAATTGCCAGTGAACATAACCTGCTAATGTTGTTAAATAAGCAATGTCTTTTACATGCTCCTCATCTTGCAAAATAGCATGATACAAGTGAGCAATGCTCCAACGCAGTGGAATATTAAAATTAAACAATTTGGTTAGTTCACTTGCTGCGTCTCCAGTTATCGTATTTCGCCAAGTTCTGAAGGGAACTAGCAATTTGTCATTTTGGTCAAAAGGCAAATATCCGTGCATCATCGCACTTACGCCAATTGAACCAATATGTTCAATTTTTACATGATATTTGCTGCTTACATTTGCAGCTAATTGTGCATAACTTTGTCTTAAGCCAGTTAAAATTTCTTTTTGTGAATATGTCCAAATTCCATCTTGCAGTGTATTCTCCCAAAGATAACTACCTGATGCAATTGGCTGGAAATCAGTTGTAATTAATACTGCTTTTACTTGTGTTGAGCCAAATTCAATTCCAAGTGCTGTTTGACCTGATTTTATTAGTTGCACAATTTCTGAAATATTCAATTTCACTTTAGTCCTCCATCAGATCTTTTCCGTGATTCATTCCAATAGACTCAATTTGCTCTAATGTATATCCTTTGGTCTCCGGTACACAGAATTTAACGAATAAGACTCCTAAAATGCAGATAATGCCAAAGATTGCAAAAACCATTTCTTGAGACATTGAAGCCGTCATCATTGGAAACAGTAGACCTACAGCCCAAGATCCAATCCAGTTGACGGATGAGGCTAATCCAGAAGCACGTCCACGAATTGCCAATGGGAAAATTTCACCTACTAAAACCCAAGTTAAAGGTGCCCAAGTGAATGAGTAAAATGCAACATAGATACATAGAAAAACTACAATCATCATTGGATTTGCGTGAGGATCTATACTATTAATAACGGAAGGAAGTAAAAAGGAAAGACCCATTACAGTTCCGCCTAGCATTAGCAAGGTTCTTCGCTTACATTTTTCAGCTATTGCTATATATACCAACGAACCAATCACTAAAATCACACCTTGAACGATCGGCCATAACAAAGCTGAACTTGCAGCGTTTCCTGTTGCCTTTTCCACAATTAACGGAATGTAATAGAAGATTGCATTTGCTCCTTGAAATTGCTGAAAAGCTGCCACACCGACACCAGCAATAACCAAATAACAATATTTACTACTAAAAAGAGAACCCCAGGTCGTTGCTTCAGTTGCAGAATTTTCTTTTTGCGAAGCAGATTTTATATCATTAATTTCATCGGTAACTTCCTGTGGGTTTTTCCGAATACTTGAAAGAACTGCCTTAGCTTCTTGTTCCTGATTATTTTTTATTAAAAACCGAGGTGATTCTGGTAAACGTAGTACGCCACAAAACAAGATGATTGCAGGTACAGCGGCTAAGCCAAGCATTATTCTCCAACCCCAAGCTTGTGGAAGCCCTTTTAATAAGAAATCCATTATATAAGATAACAACATTCCTGAAACAATCATTGTTTGATTCAGGCCTGAAAGACTACCTCTGGCATTTGCAGGTGCCATTTCTGACATATATGCTGGAACCAAAGCCGAAGCAGCACCAACAGCTAGACCTAATAGGACTCTAACAATAATTAAATAGAAAGACCCGTTATTCGGAGCAACCATTGAAAGTAAAGCAAAAATTGCAAACACAATAGCTGAAGCCAAAATCATTTTGCGTCGTCCAAAACGATCAGAAAGCTGTCCAGCAACTGCTCCTCCAAAAATGGCTCCAAACATAACAGCTGAAGTTATCCAACCAACAACTGTTGCATTTGTTAAATGCCAATCTTTTTGAAGAAAAGGTAAAGCACCCGTCATAACTCCAATGTCATAACCAAATAAAATTCCACCAAATGAACCAAAGAAATAAATAAATCGACTAGAAATTTTATTCTTTTTCACTCATAGTACCTCCTTTTATCTAAAACTAGTTTTAATTTTTGCCTTCTCGAAAGCACTTTCATAATATGACTTTTATTTGTTATCTGCAATAGCTGTTGAAATTTGTTCGAACAAATTTTATAATATTTATGTAATTTAAGTGTTGATGTTAAGGCATATTTTGCTATAAAGAAAAAATATTTGTTTTTTATGCTGTATTTTTCCAAAAATTCATCCCATAAAATGACTAATATTATAATTAATAGAAATGATTATGAAACTACTGTTATTTTTATACTAAAAAATTAGACTTATGAATTACAATTTTTATCCAATCTTTTATATCTAATTTGAGTAATGGCTTCTTTTATCAAACTATTTTTTGGAGGTTTATATTTTGAAACGTGATTACATAGCCATTGTGGAGACTTTAAAAAATGAAATTACTTTTGGACATTATCAAGTTAATCAACAACTTCCTACTGAAAGTGAATTAATTAATCGCTTTCATTCGACAAGATATGCTGTTAGAAAAGCACTAACTGAGTTACAAAACGAGCATCTAATTTATAAAATTCAGGGAAGTGGGATGTTTATCCAAGATTGGAACAAGAAGTGGCAAGTAAATCCTAAAAGTAAAACTATTGGTTTAATTTGTACACATATTGCAGACTACATTTTCCCCAAAATTATTTCTCAGATTGATACCGTTATTGATCCTAAAGGATATTCTCTTCTAATAGCTAACACTCATAATTATCCAAAAACTGAACGCTCTAATTTAATTAAAATGCTGGACTTACAAGTTGCTGGACTAATAGTTGAGCCAAGTGAGAGTGCAAAACCCTGTCAAAATACTGATATTTATCAAAGGATTGCAAAAAGCAAGATTCCACTTTTATTCATTAATGCAGAATACCCAGAATTCAATTTCCCTGCAATCACTAATTCTGATCGTGAATCTGAAGAAGAATTAATCAATTACCTTTTACATAAAGGCCATAAAAATATATTAGGGATCTTTCAGACTGATGATCTCCAAGGTGTAGAACGTATGAAAGGCTTTATCCAGGCCTATCAGAATAATGATGCTAATTTGGCTAATAGCAATTTAATTATGTATAGTTCGCATGATTCATTCAGTATTATTAGTAAAAAGATTGACGATTATTTAAATAGCAGTCAGCCACCAACAGCAATTGCTTGTTACAACGATGAGCTGGCTCTACTAGTAACTGATAAACTTAAAAAGAAAAACATTAGAATTCCACAAGACGTTTCGATTGTTGGCTTTGATAATTTTGACTCCGCAGCTTACTTAAATCCTAGTTTGACAACAATGAATTACCAGCGCACATCAGTTGGTGAAGAAGCTGGTAAGGGAATCTTAGCGCTAATCGATGGGAAAAAGTTTACTTCGGTTGTCCATCACCCACAATTAAAGCTACGTGACTCAGTTATTTCACTCAATAAGTAAATAATGTAAAAGACCAGATTTAGATTTAAATCTGGTCTTTTTTATGAACTATATATTAATATTTTTCAAATTAATGTAAAAAGCTTTATTCAACCAAATTATTGATGGCATGGACCTTAAATAAGAACAACCATTTGCTCTTTTACAAGAAAAGTTGATGTTAAGCAAAACGGTGTGCCATGCGGTTTAAAAATTGACACTATCAAGACCATTGCCAAATATGTTTCAAACTTAACACACAGAAATTTATACTCAAATCGACTGAAAGCTTTCATAAACTTTTGACGAACTATGAAGGTAAGGCCGAAAATTGCATTAAAAATGTACTTATTTAATTTTTAACTCAATAGTTCAGTTGCTTATTGAATAGCACTATGATAGTGTTTTTTTATCTTGAAAATTTTAAGGGGGGTAATACTGTTTGATTGCTTTATTAATTATAATTACAATCATAGCGATAAAATTTATGCCAATTGATACTTGGCTTAGAAAGCACAATCTGTCAATTGCTATTCCTATATTCTTTAGTCTACTTTGGGCTTTCGTGATAATTATGTCTTTTACAGGCTTTGCTAAAGCATTTCATTGGTATGATTACACGCTTACAATTTTTGCTTTTGTTTATGAGTGGATAGATTTTCTAGGTATAGGAAAAAAATAAAATATGTCTTTTTATTGTCAACAAGAGCAGGCTAAACACTAAAAAATGTGCTCTGCCTGCTTTTTAAGTTTGCCCAGTTTTAATTGGTGGCTGTACTTGCTCTTGTATTCTACTTTGTTTACGATTTATTGCTATTTCGCTTCTTAATTCGTTTATTAATTTTATGAACAGTATTCACCTGCATCAAGATTACAACCGCCCAAACAATTATGTAAATCAGGAAGAATAGTCCAATTGTCACTTGGCTTAAAGCAAAATTACTAATTATCATCATTAGAATAAATAAGATAAAACTACCCGCTAAGTGGATAATTAGCGCAATTAGAAAAGGCAAATCCGTTTCAAAAATCATCGACAAAAGGCCAATCAAGCCTGACATGATGAAAACGAATATAAAACCAATTTGGGTGGGTGCAATCTTAGGATAGACAAAAGTTAGGATAGCTAAATAGCTGGTTGAACCAAAGCCAACTCCGGTTAAGAAATAACTAATACACTTTTTTAGTAGCTTCATTTTAAAGACCTACCTTTTTTTCTAATTCTGGCAAATAATGTCTTGAAACATCAGCTTTTAAGTTATTGGCCAGTTTAGCAACCATATTTCCCGCAAAGCCGACCTCAATTGACTCCAAATAATTTAAATTAATTAGACCATGGCGAGACACTTGAACAAAATCATCGTTCAAATTAGTTAGCACCTGATAGAGTCTCCCCTTAGCCTTAAAAATATTTTTGGTTGTGTAGTAGATTAATGTCGTTGCTTGAACTTCGATTTTGATAATTTCCCCTTGTTTAAGGGTGACAATGCGATCCTCAGTTTTAACAGGGATTAATGCGCGCTGACTTTCGTTAAACTTATTTAAATAACTGATCAGTTTACTGACAGTTTCTGTTTCCTGCACGGCTTTAATGGCAACTTCAATTTCATCTTTGCTTAAAGTGGCATCGGTTTGAAATTTAATTTTCACTTATGCTTCACTTTCTTTCTATCTTATAAGAATGACGATTTCATACTCTAATCATTACTTTGGAAGTTCAAATTTAAGAATACACCACAAAATATTGTATTTATACATAAACAGTTAATTTCAAGCACCAAAATGTGCAAACCGAAACATAAGACACTAAATAAAAATTTTATATTACTAATGCTCACTTACTAACCAAGTTTTGACATTTCTAAAACAGCTCGTTAATTCTTCAAACATTATTTTTACTTTTAGCAATTGTCAACGATAAAGCAATAATTATCACGGTCAAAAGTGCTGTCATCCCCAACAACATATAAGCATTATCCATTCTGGCTAACCGATAGCCATATATTTTAAAAGAAACTCCAAGATAATTGAACATTTGGGTTCTTGCATTACCTGTTAAAAAATTTGGGCTTACTTTATCTAGCAATATACTTCTCAAAGCTGCAGCTTCATAACTACTTGGTATTAACTTGACTAAAGTTTGAGCATGAGCAGTTAATGTTCCGTATGGCATATAAGTTGCTACTGCAAAACCTGCCGCTGCTCCAATGATAGATGATAGACGACTAAAAGTAGTATAGGAGTGAATAAATAGCGTAATTACTCCGTTTACCAAGGTCGCGGAAATAGCACCCAGCAAAATAAACCCACTGCTTAACAAATATGCATTATTAGGAATACTAATTTTATTAACCGCTGTAAAATAAATGCTCATTATCGCAAAAGTAACTATTTGCATGATCAAACTAACAAAAACACTTGCTAAAATATAAGCAAAATTTCGCGTTGGCAGAGAAGTATCGGTCAGGCTCAAATCATCTGCTGTTCTTGTTTCCTTGTCCTTAACGAGCTGCCCTAACGCCTGAAAAGATGTGGTTATTCCCGCAATTGTCACAATACCTGCAATCATCCACAAATCGAGGATTTCGGTTATATGAGGAATATTACCCCAAGATTTTTCTAGAGTTCTTTGTAAAAAGCCAATATAGATGAAGAATGAAATCAATGCCCCTAAGCAAGACATAATCACACCGAAAATATTTCCAAAATAAATTCTAATGTTTCTTTGTAATAGAGCAAGCATCATTGTAACTCCTTTCCCGTAATTTTAATAAAGGCGTCATTGATTGATCCTTTACGATACTCAAAATCAGTTATTTCATCCAGATTTTGATTTAGGAAGCTCGTTACTTCTTTAAAAGATAAAGCATCAATTTCAACTAGGTTATTTTTAAGGTGAATGACCGCATGATTTGTTTTCAGCTTCGCTTTATTTTTTATATTAACGAGTAATTTCGTAGGCGCATATTGATTTTTAATTTCTTTAACTGTTCCACTGGCTAAGACATGCCCATTTTCCAAAATATACATTTGATCGGCACTTTCAGCTTCTTCGAGATAATGAGTCGTCAAGAAAATGGTTAGTCCTTGCTCTTTTTGCAGCTTTTGTAAGAGTTGCCAAATCACTAATCTTGTTTGTAAATCTAGCCCTGTGGTTGGCTCATCTAAAAACAAGATGTCGGGACGATTAACTAATGATCGGGCAATGTCCACTCTTCTTCTTTGACCACCAGACAATGTTCCGTATTTTTGGTGCAAGAATCTCCTAATCCCCATTAAGTTAATTAGTTCTTCGAGCCACTCTGATGAAAACTCTTTATACATTCTTGCTCTTAAATAGAGATTGGCTTTAACTGACAATTTATCATCTAAAACACTAGTCTGAAAAACTACACCTATTTTCAGGTTAGCTGCATAAGAAATAGTACCTGAAGTTGGCTTTAATAACCCAGTCAAGATATTAATCGTAGTTGATTTTCCTGCTCCATTTGTACCTATAAAGGCAATGAGTTGTCCCTTACCAATTTTTAAATCAACCCCATTTAAAGCAGGACGATTACCGTAATTTTTAGTTAAATTGTGCGTTTCAATAAGCATAGTTTCTCCTTTCCGTAATCTCAATTATTAGAATACCGAGTTGGTGGGAGTAAATATCACTTTTTGCAACAACAGGTCAATATTCAAACATGAAAGGATATGATTTTGCTATGAAATTTTGAGAATAAAAAATAGAAGCAACTTAATGTTAAGCTGCTTCTGCCTGTTAACTGAATTTCGCGGTCAAACAAGCCAGTGATTCGCTCGTCAAAGTTATGTGCAATTAGAACGATGTTTTTGTCAGTCGAAACCAAATACTCAATAATTTTCTTTGGTGCTTTGCTATCTATAGCACCGGTTGCTTCATCCATTAAAACAAAGTTATTATAAAAGACTTCTTCACGAGCCAAGATCACCTTTTGTCGTTGGCCACCGGACAAATTATCTTGATCTAAATCAACTACTGTTTCAACACCGGCAGGAAATCTCATCACATCGGCTTCTAACTGAACCTTATTTAACAATTGTGGTATTTTGGCATAAAGTTCATGATGTAACATCACAATGTTATCAGCAATCGTGCCGGGAAACAGTTTCGGGTCTTGTGCCAAATAGCCAATTTGCTTCAAATCCCGGGTGATTTGATCGCCGACATCATTTTTATAGATAATTTCACCTAAAATAGCTTTCAATAAAGTTGACTTACCTGTACCACTATCACCTGTAAGTAAAACTTTTTCACCCTCGTTAATCGTGAAATTGGGATAGGCGATTTCTGGGCTATGGTCGTATTTAAGTGCCAAATTTTCAACTTCAATCTGACTTATCAGTTCAGCTGAAGAATTTTTATCTTTCTCAACTCCTGCAATCATTTTTTGGTTTTTTCATTAATAGTCTTAGTTGATTTAAGCCTAACCATGGCGACTGTAATTGCTGAGACAGCCGAGAAAATGCCATAGGCAAACGAAGCCGCAGCTAATACCGTACCATTTTAATCTGACCTAAAAGGAACAAAATACCTGCCAAGAAAACAATTGAAAGCTGACCAATCGCGTTGCCAAAGCCATTAACTGTATTTGAAAATGTTCTTGTTTTAGTCTGATGAACCTTTGATTTTCCAACTGTTCACCATACTTTGTCAGTTCCCGATTAAGTATTGAAACAGAATGGTAGCGTCGCAATTCATTCAAGCCGCTAATCCATTCTCCAATCACAGTAAAAAAGTAACCATTATTTTGAGCCACTTGTGTACTAGCTTGAGAAGTCTTTTTTGCATTACTTTGGGCAAATACAAATTAGTCAAAACAAGAATCCCAGTTAACAAGACAAATGTCCAGTTTAAGTTGAAAAGTGTTCCAACGGACAATAAAATGATTAAAAAATTGCTGACAATATCTATCCACGGCAGAGCATAATCAATCTTTAAAAGGTTACTTAACATACTTGATTGCTATTAAAGCAATCAGTTTATTAAGAACAACTGTAACAACAACTTTCTTTACTGTATCGTCATATTCATCCTATCAACCGTCAGTTCAGTGAAAGCAAAGTGTAGGAAAATCATACAAAGAGTTATATAACCTATTTTTTGAAAACGAAAAAGCTGAATTCAATCAAATTATTGAAGATATGTACCTTAAGCAAGAGCAACAATTTGCTCTTTTACAAGAAAAGTTGATGTAAAGCAAAACATTATGACACACGGTTAGAAATTGACACTATCAAAACCATTGCCAAATATTTTGCAAAAGTAACATGCAGCAGTTTATACTCAAAGCCAGTGAATACTTTTATTAAGTTTTTGACGAACTATGAAGATAGGGCCGAAAACGATATTAGATATGCACTTATTCATTTTTTGCACCTCAATAGTTCAATTGCTTACTGGATAGCACATATGATAGTGTTTTTCTATCTTTAAAATTATTAAGGGTTGATACTGTTGTGTACTTTATTAAATATAATTATTATTTTAGCGTTAAATTTTTGCCAATAATACTTGGCTTAGAAAGCACAATTTGTCATTTACCATTCCTATACCTTTAGTTGACTTTGGGTCTTCGTAACAATTATGTCTTTTATAGACCTTGCTAAAGCATTTCATTGGTATGATTACATGCTTATATTTTTTCTTTTGTTTATGAATGAATATATTTTTTGGATATAAAAAAATAAAATACATCTTTTTTGTATCCAGTGAGATTTATAGTAATTAATAGATATATTCATAATGGAGAATAGTTAATCGTAAAAATAGTTGAAACAAGAGTGAATAAATTAGATCAAAAATTTAGAATGGCGAATTGAAATAATAAAAATGGAATATAGAAAATTAATAAGAACTCTAACAAACTAAGCCAATTCCTAGTTCTGGGAAAAATGACTCTTCAAAAAAAGTAGAAAAACTCAAAAATGATTACTCAATCTTTTACAAATTTGAGACTTTATTATGAAGTCAAATCAAAATTTTCTTATTTGAATGTATCAGTTTATATATTACTGCTAATAATTCTTACTTTTAATGCTTTATACGCTAAAAGTATTAAATCCGTTTATTATATGCAATAAATGCAAAACATAAGCTCCGTAGTAAGGAAATGATAAAATGACAAAACACAAGAAAATTGACTTTTCTCAAGCCTATATATCAAATATATTTGATATAAACAAAGATGTCTCTGTCTTCTTAAAAGATGCAGAAAAGTTTATTAGTTATACTAGTATTAATGAGAATTTTAAAATATACTATCGTTTAGTCGATCTACTAAGATATAGTGATGCAATTTTAAATGACTATGGGGAATTTAATGATAGAGGCATTAGAATTTTTAATACTATCAGAAAAAAGTGTAAAAGAAGTTGCATAAAAAATAAAATTATTTATCTTTTAAGTTCTATAGTAAATAGTAAAAATATAAATATAGAGCATCAAATAGACTTACAAAATAATTTGGCTAAAAAAATCGATAGAATGCATAATGACATATCTCTTCTGAAAAAAATAAGAAATTATTGGAAATTAGATTTTAATCTTATGTCAATTACAGATAAATATAGCCTTATAATCAAAATATTATATTTAATTCAAAAATTATCTGAATATGTGATTGAAAAAAAATATTTAGATGATGAAACTCAAGCAAAAATCGAAGAAAAATTAAACGCATTTTCTTCATTACTTTTAGAGCTTTCAGAAAATGATATTAAAAAAATTGTCAATATGAATTTTGATCAAGCAATTAAATTTAATTACGAAAAAGATATTGAAAATAATCCAGTAGTAAAGGCCACTCGTTTTAACCTTATTGTACAAGACTGGAAGTATGCAGAAGGAAAATTATATAAATCAAATAGCAAAATTATTATCGATAGTACGACTGAGTTTGCCAGAGCTTTTATCACAAATAGGAATATTTTCTCAAATATGAGAAATCAATATGAAAATGTACGGAATGCAAAAGATTACATATGTACGGCACTTAAAAACTTGTCAGTAGACTATTATTCATTTTTTTATACTAAAAACTTAAATACATTTGCAGAAATTAATTTAAATAATATTTCTATAAAGAAATGGATTATTTATTTAATGTTTATAAAATCCAAAGGAATAGAAATTTTTAAAAATAATTCTAAAGATTTGTTTATAGATATAATAAAGCTTACACCAAGTGATGATTTATTAAAGCAATATAAAATTAAAAAAGCAGAAATACAACATATGAACAGTTACCTGGTACTCAATGCAAGAGGTTTAAGCTTATTAGATACTCCTTTTGTAAAAAATGAAAACAATTTATGGTTATTTACGCCAACCTGTTTATTTTTAGATCCTGTATATGTTATATCTAGACTTATGAAGATGAATACAGCTATTCAAAATAAGCGAGGGTATATATTTGAAAAAAAAGTACGTGAATTGATAAGTAAAAATTATGATTGTATTAATTTCAGCTTTAACGAAAGTAGCAAAAAGAAGAAAACTCAGCATGAAATTGACGCATTCGTAAAAGACTTTAATAATGTCCCTTGTTATATAGAATGTAAGACTTTCTCCCATTCATATAGCTATAAAGAATATAGAATCCAAGTTGACAAAATGATATCTAATCTCTATATATATCATGCAAGTTCAACATTTAAATACTTAAAAAGAAATAAAGAACAACTTAGTTTAAAAAAATATTTTAAAAAGCTGAATGGTTTTGAAGATGATGAATATAAACAAATTTATGGTATTTTTCTTTCTAATATTTTTTTCCCAAAAAGTTATATTGAAAATTGGTCTGACCAAACTGGCTTAAATTTTATTAATTTCTATGATTTTTCTAAGTTATTTTCCCCGGAGACAAAATTATCAAAAAAAGCTATTAAAGAAATAAATAAAGAACAGCCAACATATAAAAATGAAATCGAAAGAAAGAATGTTGGTCCCAAAATGAATACTTTAACTAAAACAATAAAGTATGATGATAAAGTCGAAAGAACGTTCTTTTTATAGTTTTTCTATTATTTTTGGCAATGCAATATGGTATATTAACAATAATAAAGATTAAGTAATCATATTTTCCATAAATATAGAAAAAATATAAAACAAAATTATCAAGAAAGCAACCATTATCCTGGGTGTAATCACATTAGTTAGTTTATCAATAGTTAATTTAATACTAACATCTGTAAAAACTTCTATAGTTAAAAGTAATCTATAAAACCCAAACTAACATAGAAACTGATAACAACTATGGTTATCTTAACAAAAAGTTTTTTCTAATAGTTGGAAAGAATACTAGAAGAGAAAAGGAAAATGTGTAGCAAATTGACCAATAATAAATGAAGGAATTAGATGTCATTATAGGTAATTCTGGTATTGCAGAATATGGATATGAAAAGGTATTAAAACTTTCCATGGCAAATGCTTGAAGAATGGAAAAAAGATTGTGAAGGAAAAGGACTTTTTCTACATACATTAGAACCTAGATTACAAAAGATGGTATAACTTGAGCAATTTTAGGTTATCCTTTATCCGAAACTATTCAATTTAGCACTTACTTGTAAAACAGAAAAAGTAAAAAATTGATTTGTAACACAATATTTCAAAACTAAAAAATTACAAAAAATATAGACATCATTAGTTTGATATTATAGAATATTCAACTCAATTTTAAGTGAAATAATTATAAAAGGAACTAAATATTTTTATTTTCAAACAAATTATTTCTAAGCCAATAAGGTCACTAAATTTAAGAAAAATCTAGTGACCTTATTTGTTTAATTATCTACTTATGTCAAGGTTAATATATTTAGTTTCTGGTGAAATTAGGGAATTAGATACGTAAAATTAAGTTAGCATCATAGAATAAAGGTAGTTAATAATCATTGCAAATCTGTTCGTTAGATAACTCATAATCTAGGGACTAAAAGGCGAAGTAAACTAGCAATTAGATTCATGAACATCATCAAATGTCTTTATTCCTAACAAAGAGTTAATAACTAGATTTAAAAAACTATACTTACACTAGCTAGCAAAACTTGAAAGTAATGACAGACTTCTTCTTATATCTTATCTCCAAATCGTATAACTTTATGATCTTGATAAATATTCTTAAAGTATTGAAAGTCAAGTCGCAACTAGAGATCGGCTAGTTCGAAAAAGATAGCTATAATTTAAGATATCCTATTTTAAAATTCTCAATTATGATTGAGAGCTTTTGTTGATTTCTTCTAGTTTTACATCGGTGGCTTCCGATAACGATGATAATTAATTGTTTGCTTCTTAAATTCAGCCTTCTGATTTAATTTCTTCGCCAATTTTTTATCAAGGTAGCCTTGGGTCAATTCACTTTCTTTTTGTAAAGCAAGAAACTGATCATAAGTTTTCTGCGCTAGAGTCCCGTTTTGTACAGCTTCTTTGACGGCACAATCAGGCTCATCGAGATGGCGGCAATCATTAAAACGGCAATTTTTTGCTAGCTCCGCAATTTCAGGAAAAACCTGTGCTAGGTCATTAGCACCAACACCAATGCTTTTCACGCCTGGAGTATCAATTAAGACAAAATCCCCATTTTCAATTGGAATTAACCTTGAGCTTGTAGTTGTATGGCGACCCTTATCAGTTTTTGCACTAATATCACTGGTCGCCATGACCTCTTTTTGGGCAACAACATTAATTAAGCTCGATTTACCCACGCCTGAGTTACCGTAAAAGGAAACAGTTTGTCCCGGCAAAATACTGGAACGCAATTTTTCAATGCCATCACTGGTTACACTGGAAGTGCAAAAGACGGGAACTTGCAATTTGGCAGCAAGTTGGGCAGCGATTTTACTACTATCTGAAGTTAAGTCGGACTTAGTCAATACCACTGAAGTCTGATATTCATCATCCTTTTTTAGTGCATACAAGTAACGGTTAATCCGCGAGTCAGTTAAATTTTTATTCAGTGAAATACAGATAAACAACTGATCAATATTGCTAGCTGCACACTTTTGCTCCGCCCGATATTCTTCACCAGTTATTCGACCTAAAGTACTATAGCGCGGCAAACGCTCATTAATTAAATCAAAATCAATTTGCGGATCAAGCGTTACCCAGTCGCCCACTAAAAACTGCTCGGTGCGCTTTTTGGGAATGGCATTACTCTCGCGTCCGTCCAAATGCATTACTTTATACATGTCAGCCGAATTTAACGAGATTCTACCGAGTGTCTTTTCACCATCAATTTGTTCATGTTGTTGATAAGTATTTAATCCTAATTCCAAAATTTCCCCTTTTTTTCGAAAAATCGTTCATATTTTATTTTAAAAAATATTAAAATAATTAACTCAAATAAGTTGTATTAGGGTATTTTATCATATTTATTTCAGAAAAAGCCAACAACATATGATTGTTTAGATATTTTATTAATACCCACCTTTTTACACAATCAAAATGGCAGTATTAGATTCCTATTCCGACTTAGAAATCACTTGGTCAAGTTTGGTAATATCGGTTAAATCTGCGTCTAAAAAGTCCTGACTATCTACTGGTAGATGTAATTGCAAATTATCCAGCAACTGAACGCTGACAGTTACATCCTTCATTGTTGCAGCCAAAACATGACCGCCCACAGACAGGTTATCAGCTAAAAAGTGATTGTGAAAGCCAGAAACGCCCACCCCTTGAAAAACTTTCGGCGTGTAATATGAAATCATAGTTCCGGTAATATTTTCAGCTTCAAATTCAACCTGATTTTGTGCAATCTCACCTAATGAAGGATAAGGTTTCTGTGACTTCTTGGATGATCTAGTTCTAATTTTCTGAAAAACACCGTTAGTTTTAACTGCCAAGAAGCGATTTTGCGCATTATTTGCTGTTAAAACTTGGGAAAGCATCTCTTCTAACTCAATATCCTGGTAGCTTTTAAAGTCGTGATAATCAGCAAAGCTAACATCTGCGTATGTTACTTTAAAATCGGGTGGTAACTTAACGGCTTTTCCAGTTGTATCGATTTTGTAACCAATCCCGTCTAAAATCACTAATTCACCATCAACGCCATCACCCGTTCCAATGCCAATATCGCCGTGCTTTAGCAACTCCGCTAATGGCAAAGTGCCGTCTAATAATCCTTCTACTAGCATTTGCATTGTGCCATGTTGAAATAGAGTATTTTTCATTATAATTTTATTCCTTTTTTCTAGTTAATATTCTTTGCACTTTCCCTATATTATGCATTCATATTAGATGATAAAGCAATCACAAATATCATTACTCACTTTAAGTATGATGCTTCAGTACTAAGACATCTAAAATATAAACACAAATTTTGGATTTATTTTTTGCTATTGCAAATCTTCCTTGCATCTGACACGGTGTCAGGTTGTAAATTATAGATATAGGAGGATTTTTATATGCATAAATTTAGTTTAAAAGAGATTGGCAAAGTAGATCAAAGACATGATAGTCCCAAACTATTACTACAAAAAGAATATTTACCGGCACTTGACGGGTTAAACAGATTTAGACATATTATTGTCGTATGATGGTTTGATAAACTGGATAGCGAAGAAATACGCAGCATTAAAGTGCTAGATAAGCCTTATAAATGTGGGCCAGAGTCAATTGGTGTTCTGGCAACTCGTTCCCCCGTAAGACCTAATCCAATCGCTATCTCGGTGGTTAAAGTGGAGGACTTAAATGTCGATAATGGCGCAATTAAAATTGAGTACATTGATGCCGAAGATAATTCGCCAATTTTAGACATCAAACCATATTATCCGAATTCTGATAAAGTTAAGCATCCGACTGTTCCCGACTGGTGTAGTCACTGGTCAGATAATGCCGAAGATTCAGCTTAATTTGACTGGGATAGTGAAATGAATATGTAAATTAAAACCCTAAAGATTTAGTTATTACGTCAGACAAAAAAGTATTATAGGTGTCACCTATAATACTTTTTATTTGTTTTCAACTTTAGATAGCGGTAATTGAAGTTACGTTAAATATTTTTCGGAATTGTCGGTGTGACGATTATCTATAATCGTGATCTGTCTAGCTGTATTGCCTAAAGTGTATTCTGTTCGTTTAGAAAGCTAATTTACAAACAAAGCTTGCGCCTTTTCGATATTTTGATATGACCATACACCATCATAGAAGCCATTACTGGAGCTTCTTCTAAAAGTCAAAAATGCCTGTCTGAACTAATTTAGCAGAACTTTTTACAATATAGAAAACTTCGATATCTATTTTTCCTTCTTGATAATTATCACAATAATAGATAGCTAGCTGGTTATATCTAGTTTTATCTAAGGGCAAGTGTTTTCCTTGCACGTATGAATCCAATTCATCTCCAAGCTTGCCATCTTCAGAATACTTTGCAATCTTTTTTCCTAAGGGAAATAACAGGTAGCTGGGAAACTGGTTTAAAAATCACATTATAGTGGATTTCAATATCATCTTCTTCGGTAATTGCTATAGCTTCTTGTAGTTTCTGAGCACGCTTTTGCCCTTCCTCAATAACATTATAAGTGTCTGCTAGTCGAGCTTTCATATTATCAACAAGAGTTACTTTATCCCAGTGTTGAATAATTTCTTTGATTTCAGCAACACTAAATCCAAATTACGTAACATGACTTTTTTACGTAAAGCGGGCAACTGCTTTATCGAATAAAAGCGATGCCTCGTATAAGGATCAACCCGCTCGAGTTTTAAAAGTCCTACTTTATCGTAATACCTAAGCATTCTTACGGAAACCTGTGCTAGTTTAACAAAATCACCAATTTTCACCCAATCACCTCTTGAAAAGATTAATAGGTCAAATTGATCCATACTATTTTATAATTTCTTAAGATTTTTATTTTGCCATTTGTAACTTACTCATAATTTCATTGATAATATTATTAATGGTCTCAAAATCTACTACAAACCATTCTCTAGGATGAATAGTCCTTCCATTGCCAGCCTTAATATCTACGTCTAAGCAATACTGAGCTAATGCATGATGCAGAGCCGTTTCTAAAGTCTCTGGATTCAGGTTTATGACTTGATATTCCGCCACAACTTTAACAGGACCATACAGGTAAGTTGATTCATTTTCTGCATTGGCAATTCTTCTTTCAACAGTTCCAGAAGTGAATCCAACTTTATACAAAGGATGATCCTCTTGAATTCTCCTTATGTCTACATTATTACTAAGTGACTTTAATACATAAATATAGCCAGTTATCTGATCATCTTTACCAAATTCAAATTTATCATCTGGTTCAGTAACTATTTTTCCACCACCACCATGTTGTTTAGATCCATATAAGGATGCTATTAAGCCATTTCTTAAAGGAAAATTCTCTGTTCCATTATCATTCATAAATAACGTGTAAACGCGCATCAGTATCAGTATCAGTATCAGTATCAGTATCACTACGATTATTGCTCTTAAACTCTGCTCCGATAGATTCAATATACATTAGTTGACCCTTTAAAACATAGAATCCATGTAATTTAAGCTTATTATTGCCATATATTACTAAATGACGCTTGCCAGAAGTTAATTCAGCTTGCACCTGCTTAAATAGTGGACAATATTTATTGAAGTCATCCATTGCTTTTCTCTTGGATTTATTTTTGGCAGCATTTTCTTGAGATTTTTTATAGGCATTGAGTGAACCGGTATCAAATAATTTAGAATTTAAGGATTGGCCAGAATTATCAAATAAAGCTGAATCATCATTTAAAATATCATCAAGAGAATTAAAGGCCTTTTTTCTTGACTAACTTTTCCTTTCAAAGAAACATTTTGATTTTCTGTCTTTAACAGCTCTAATTCATCATAGGGTTTAAGCAATTCTATTCTTTCTGGATCCTCACGAATTCCCTTTAACCTGCTAGCTAATTTTCTTTCACCTAGTCTACTAAGATCAGTGGTCTTTTCAGGTTCGTTGCCATTATGCTCTTTTACCCAATTTTCAATTTCTTTAAATTTTTCAACTTCTGGGTCATAAGTTACCTGTTTTTTCTTGGGTCTGACTAATAACTCATTAGCGGCTGGGTCGTTAAAAATATCATCCAGTGAACGAATTGGACGCGAATTATCTATTCTCATTTCTTCTAGCCCTCATATAGCTTAATTTAGCTAATGCATAAGCCATCCTAACTTCCTCTTTATTGTCAGAATTTTTATCTGGTCTACGCCCTGTCTTTTCTACAAAGGCCTTAGCATTCATAAATAATTGTATCAATTCTTCATCAGAGAAGTCATATTTCTTCGCATCGATGGAACGTTCAATAATTCTAAGAGTGCTACTATCAATATTTTGCGACATTACATCATATGCCCTTTGGAATGGATTAATTGACTCAATCAAGTTAATATTCAATTTATTAACATCAATAAATTTGTCTCCCATCTTGAGAATTTCGTTTGTATTGCCTTCTTGATCAACTGAAGAATCAACCTTAGCTTGACGTAATACAGTGTCAGCTACAACATATTGACTAACTTGTTCTACTTCATCATTGGTCAAATCTGGGTAACGAGTCATAACCACTTTGGGAATTAATTCTTTATTCATTAGCAGCAGTACCATTTTTTACATCATTATCTTGTAAAATAGCTGCTTTGAGATCAGGTAAATCATTTTCAATAATACTTTGAGCTCTTCTAGTAGTTGGCTCTTTTAAGCCTTTTATTAAAATATCTGCATCCCCAGAAGGAGTATCAGACTTATGATTTCTTCTCTTTAAATGAATTTCAGGAGCTAGTACTTGTTCCATTAAGAGGGATGCAGTAATAGCTTTTAATATCTGGTTAACTGCGTACTGAACTGCATCATCTTTGGCATCAGGTTGTTCAATCATATTGGTAAACTGTGCATGTGTTTTATTAGAACTATCACGAGTTACACGACCAATAATTTGTACAATAATTTGTACAATTTCAGTCAATGAATGACGATAGCCAATAGTTAAAGCTTGCTCAGCCCACGGCCAGTCAAAGCCCTCTTTAGCCAAATTAAGAGCTACAATAATATCTAAGTCATCCGCACTACTGATATTTCTCAAGTATTCTTGAACCTTTTCTCGTCCATCTTCATTAACAAGATCAGCAACTTTTAATAATTTACCAGTCTGCCTACTTTTAATTCTATAAATACCAGTTTCATCATCTCTATCAACCAGAGTACCAATTGCATCAAAGATAGTATCGACCTCATTGTATTTATCCTTAGTTGATTCACTAGAATTGACACTTGGAATATGGATAATTGTCTTCTTAGTTGTATCAATTGCATCTGGTAAAGCATCTAAATATGAGCCTTGATAAAATTTATAGTCAATACCAAAAGACTTCAAATACTGGTAACCATCAAGTTGCTCATAGTAAGTATAGGTGACCTTATCAAATAATTGTTCATCTTCTGGGGAAAGAATCGGCTCTGAATCCCCTCTAAAGTAAGAACCAGTCATAGCCATAATATGGGCAGAAGAATTATGCATGATGTTCTTTAAGGCAGTACCTAAAACAGAACTATCATTAGATGAAACATGGTGAAATTCATCAATAGCAACCATTACATCATCAAAGACATGATCATCCATAATTTTTTCATAGGCAAATCTCAAAGTAGAATGAGTACATATTACGATTTTACCTTCTAAAGAGCTAAGAAAATCAACTAATTTTTGTATCTTACTTTCATCTCCACCAGGAAGAGTTAAATCGTATTTAGGATCTACCACCCAATCTTCATAAAAGCCATATTTAACTAATTCAGTATTCTTAAATGATCTACCAATTGTTCTCTCAGGAACTGCTACAATAACTTTTTTTAATACCTTGATTAGCTAACTTATCCAAAGCAACAAACATTAAAGCACGTAATTTACCTGAAGCCGGTAGAGCCTTTACTAAAAGATATTGCGCATTGCGGTGTTGATAAACACGCGCCTGCATTTCACGCATTCCCAATTCGTCGGTATTAGTACTTTTACCAGTTTGATGGTAATTTACTTCAACTACATTTTTATCTTGCATCTCCGTATTCACCTATTGGAACAATTATCTTATTACGAGCAATAACCACATCATTATCAACTATGTAACATTCAACGTAATGCTTCATACTCTTATACTTAGTATCCTCTCTATGTATACTTTTTCCTTTAAATATTTGCCCTCTTAATTGTCTCTTTTCCTCTGCTTCTAAGCCAAAGTTTCTTACTTTCCAATAATATTTCAAATTACTTTGATTAATATTAGTTGGTAAATCTAAGTTATCAACCTTAAATAGTAAATGTTTATTCTTAAAAATAGTACCTAATTTAGAATATAGATAATATTGTATAGGATGATCCCGAAAACCATCTTGCGAAACTATACATTCAATATCAAAACTTCCTTTAATATCAATGGCTGAAAAATATGTTGACGCAAATTTTTCAGTAGTATGTGATACAGAATCATTTGCATATTGTTTGAATTGATAACCAAATATTTCTGAAAAAAATTTCAAGACTTCTGAATCGTTATCAGAATTAATTTCGTTTAATTTATCTAATGCTTTTCTAGCCTCTTTTATAAATTTGTTACTACCATGATTACCAATTTGTTGATTACTTCCTAAGGCATGCCAGTATTTCTGATCTTGGTTTTGGTTACTTAAGAACTCAAATATTTTCTTTAATACGAATGGATAATTAGAATATAAATTATTTTCTAAAACATCATTATTATCTACATAAAATCTATCTATTAATGTATCTATTAATAAACCGTTAAACACAAAACCGTTATGATTTTTCCACACTCTAATCATCCGTGCACAATCTATAAAAGTGCCACAAGTAGCATCATTATCATCAGTACACTTCTGTTTTTCAGGTCTAGGATTTGTAGTTTTCCATTTTCCTCCGTCGTTAGTATCAGCATATTGAAATGAACCATCATTATTTTCAAAGCCAGGGATAACCTCAATTAATCCATTATTGAAAGTAACATCAATTACTTGGCCATCTGCATTTATTTGAGTTCTAGGATATCTTTCTTTAATACATTCCTTTACTTCCTGCAGAAGATCACTTTGCCCATTACCAGAATGATTATTAAATCTGTGATAAACATTCCAAGGAAGCATAAACAAAACATCAAAATCACTCACTTTATTAGTAGCAGTATGTCGTCCCACAGAGCCAACAAATAATCTATGATTATGAGAGTCATCAGAATCATAATACTTTTTATTAATTTTTTTAGTAATTTCTGCTATTCTTGATTGCCAATCTTTACTTTCAACCATTTTTATTGAATTACAAAAATTATCAAAGACTGTATTTATGCTCAACTAATTCTCCTTTGAAAACTGTCTAATATCTGGTGGTAAAAGTTGATTCTTATTCTCCCAATTATTACTAGCATGCGCATCTTTTATTTCTTTTTCCGCTTTATGAACAACTCTAAGAGGGACAGATGGTAAGCCAGATTGAACTTCTTTTATTCTATTTAGAATACTTTTATATTGCACTTGCCAACCTTTTAAATCACTTTCAGAGGCATTTTCACTAAATTTGATTTCTCGTGCTAAATTGGTTAATAAAATTGATTTTTCCCAAAAATCTTCTTTTGCTTCAAATAAATTCACTTGATCCTTGACAATATTAAATTGATTAGAAATAACTTCTAACGCAGTAAATATTAAAGCACCTATAATTGCAATATATTTTGCTTGACTACTATTCGAATCAAATAAAGTTGCCACAGTCCCTGATGTTAATACAGCGGATATTGCTTTAAACCACTTAATAAACATTGAATATTTAGCCAACCTATCATAATTTTTGGCTGTTATTTTTTGTGTCCATCTTACACTAAGAAGCAAATCAATAACATCATTAAATAAAATCTTTCTTTGTAAATTATAATTAATCATTACACTCTCTCACCTTCTCACTATACATATCTAATAGTATAGCTAAACATTCATTGTCATCTTTAAATCCAATGATCTATATGTTCGATCTACTACTTCATTAAGCTCTTGATGAACCTTTAGCAATCTTACTTAGAACATTTTTCAGCGAGCGGAGAACCGTATAATTCGCTAAAGTTCCCACTCTTCTTCACGAACACCAAGAATGTTTAAAGATATATGCTCAATCTCATTTTGCTTTCCCTTTGACATAGGAGGTATAAGAAATGTATTAAAGCATAAATAATTAGAGCATCTCAGATGGGTCTTTAATTTTCCTTCTACAGCTTTTATCTGCGTCATATGCATTCATATTCCGAATAAATAAATGGCGCATTATATATATCGAAATTAGGTACAGCAATGATAGCTTTGACACTCACATAACCCATAGGAATGTAATCTCTACTACCATAAGAGTCTTGCGGAATAAATAAAGCAGGCGAATCTTTACTTTAAATTACTTAAAACTTATATGAAATATTTGTCAAAGATTTATCTTTCCATTGCATCCCCGCAAACTTAACTTGCTCAACTTTCTTTGCAATAAATTGATTGTATTGATCGTAAATTTGTTTTTCAGGCACCCAAATACAATACTCTTTAATGCCATTTATAATTTTTTCATTAACATATAAACGAATAATCACTTTTAATCTTGGGTTCTTATTGAATTCATTCCTATATTCATTAGCTGATAGAATAGATCCACCTTTCCAATCAATTAGACTTGATTCTCTTAAAGCTAAGTATTTAAAAAATAATGGTTTATTTGACGAGCTAATAATTACATCATGACTATCAGTTAAATAAGCATCAATGTGTTTTATTTTTCTAAATGACTTACCTGTAAAAATTGTTTTATTGATTGCCTTATTAACTCCAGCTAATCCAATAATTATATCATATACATTTGCCCTAGTGTTATTCCTCCACAAAAAGGATATATATGCAAAATCAATATTTACTTTATCAATTCAATACTTTGGGCCATAATCTTTGTACTTGCTCACCCTGTACAATAAAATTTGTTGATATAAAAATAAATTTTGCATTTGTATATATAATATAATTAAATGCACAAACAAACTACCCTGCAACATAATCTAGTTTCTTTACCAGATTTTTATCATCGAAAGCTTTTACTAGATCTGCTTTTTTAACATCATTTTGATTTCTAGATCCTAAGTATAGCGGATTACCAAACACTCATCATCTATCTTATGAGGTAATATCTCCTCCCAATCAAGTCTCAAAGCATTGCCACAAACAAATAGAATAAAACTATAATTAAGAATAGGGTCAGGCCCTTTCTTGTGACATTAGGATTATCCTTAACAATCACAACATACAATTTAGTAATCTTTCAAAGGGGATGCTCAATGTATCATCCATTTTAGTATCATATGCTAGAACTTCTTTGAAGTTAGTCACAAAGATATAGCGTGGCTTAATGGCTTAGTGCCTAATTCATCTACCTCAACTTTAACATCTGTAAATAACTGCATTAAATCTTTATCAGTCTGCTTATAATAAAGTTTATTTCTTCAAGTAAACTTCACCATCAACATCAGACAGATTATTAATTCCTTTTCCTAATTTAGTAATTGTTGCTTTAGCGATGTCATACACTCCTAAGAAATCATAAATAAAGTTACTGTAATCTCTCTTATCATCAATTTCTGTAATTGCCATTTTAAGAACCTCAAATCTTTATTTCCTAATATTAATTATCATTTTTTATTTCTTAACTCAGTATATTTGGTACGAAAAAGCCCTTAGATCTATCTAAGAGCTTCTTGTTTTGGCATACTTTCATGTCACCTTTTTAAATAGTTTTTATTCTTACTAAATGCTGTAAATCAAGTTTTCCTCATCAACTAACATTGTCTTATTCCCATTCAATCGTTGATGGTGGCTTACTCGTGACATCGTAGACTACACGGTTGACGTTATCAACTTCGTTGATGATCCTGGTCGAAACTTTTTGTAAAACATCCCACGGCAGACGGGCAAAGTCCGCGGTCATGCCGTCAATTGAGGTGACTGCCCGGATACCGATGGTGAAATCGTAAGTTCGGCCGTCACCCATGACGCCAACTGACTTGATGCCGGGTAAAACGGTGAAGTATTGCCAAACTTTTTCTTGCAAACCGGCCTTTTTGATTTCATCACGTAAAATTGCGTCACTGTCGCGCACAAGTTTCAACTTATCTTCAGTAACTTCACCAAGAACGCGAATTCCAAGTCCTGGACCAGGAAACGGCTGACGCCAAACTAGATCATGTGGAATGCCCAGCTTTTCACCAAGCTCACGCACTTCGTCTTTGAACAGCTTACGCAACGGCTCAATCAGCTTAAAATGCATGTCTTTTGGTAAACCACCAACATTATGATGGGATTTAATTGTTTGTGCGGTATTGGTGCCACTTTCGATCACGTCAGTGTAAAGTGTGCCCTGAGCTAGGAAGTCAACATCGTGCATTTTTTGTGCTTCTTCATTGAAAACTTCAATGAATTCATTACCGATAATCTTCCGTTTTCGTTCGGGATCAGTAACGCCTTTTAGTTTGGCTAAAAAGCGGTCCTGTGCATTGACCCGAATAATATTAACCCCAAGGTCACGATTCAAGGCTGCCATGACTTCGTCGCCCTCGTTTTTGCGCAGCATTCCGTGATCAACAAAAATTGCGGTCAACTGGTTACCAATTGCTTTATGCAATAGTGTAGCAGTGACGCTGGAATCTACACCGCCGGATAAACCTAAAATAACTTTCTTGTTCCCCACTGTTTGCCGAATCTCAGCAATCTGCAGGTCAATAAAGTCCGTCATGGACCAGTCAGCTTTGGCACCACAAACCTTGAAGGCAAAATTACGCAGGATATCAAGACCATATTCAGTATTGCGCACTTCCGCGTGAAACTGAATGCCATAAAGTTTAGCTTGATCATTAGCAATCGAAGCAATCGGACAATTTTTACTTGAGGCTACCACCTTGAAACCCGCAGGAGCTTGTTTAACCAAGTCGCCGTGACTCATCCAGACATACTCATCTTTGGGTAAGCCACTGAACAAGACCGAATTGGCATCTTCAATAGCGATATCAGCACGGCCATATTCTGAGTTAGCGGCTTTTTCCACATCGCCATCTAAGTAATATGACATTAGTTGCATGCCATAACAAATTCCTAAAATCGGAATACCAAGTTCAAAAATCTGCGGATCAACTTTCAAAGCATTTTCATCATAAATGCTATTTGGGCCACCGGAAAAAATAATTCCTTTGGGATTAATTTCTTTAATCTTAGCTATGCTGATGTCGTGCGGCAAGAGCTCAGAATAAACCCCAAAATCACGTAAACGTCTGGTAATTAACTGGTTATATTGACTACCAAAATCCAAAACAATAATTTCATCAAAATCATGAAGATTCTTTTTTACTGCCATCCGAGCTCCTTTTCTACCAAAACAAGAATTTGATTAAACTGTACTAAGAATTTCCCTTGCGGTCAACCACTTTTTAAGAGAAAAAGTGGCAATAAAAAAGGCCAGTTATAGAAATAAAAAATATTATTTACCACCTAAAATCTCATCTTGCACAACTTAATTTACTTTGTTAGAATGCAGTCATCAAGTCAATATTAAATCTGTATATTGCCGTAATAAGGTCGGCAGTTTCTACTCAGAACCATAAATTCTGAACTATGGATTAAGAGCAATTATTGCAGTTTCTTACTGCTGTAAGGGCCTTTTTTACCATAGTTTGGTAGAAAAGGCCCATTTATTTTTTCAAGGAGGAAATTGTGAAGTTATTAGAAGACCGCATTCGTCGTGATAGTGAAGTTTTGCCTGGGAATGTCCTAAAAATCAACTCTTTTTTAAACCACCAGGTAGATCCAGAACTAATGATGGCTGTTGGACAAGAATTTGCCCGGCTTTTTCAAGATAGTGGCGTAACCAAGGTTCTAACTTGCGAAGCTTCTGGCATCGCACCAGGCGTAATGGCTGCTTATGAATTGCATGTGCCCATGGTTTTTGCCCGTAAGAAAAAGCCAGCTACGCTGAACGACGCGGTCTACTGGGCTGATGTTTATTCATACACCAAAAAAGTAACCAACCAAATCTGCGTTGAGCAAAAATTTCTCCATGAAGATGACAATCTGCTGATTATCGACGACTTTTTAGCCAATGGTGAAGCAGTCAAGGGTATGATAAATATCGCTAAGCAAGCACAAGCCAATATTGCTGGCATCGGTATTGTTGTTGCTAAAAATTTCCAAGGAGGCAGTGCTTGGATTAAAGAGCATGGCTACCGTCTGGAAGCTCTCGCCAATATTGCAAGTCTTAGAGACAACCAAGTACATTTTATGGGTGAAGAATAATGGCACAAAAAGAAGTTAGTCAACAAAAAGCGGCGGTTCTAGGGTTACAACATTTATTGGCGATGTATTCTGGAGCAGTTGCAGTTCCACTACTAATCGGCTCGGCACTAAAATTTAACGCTGAACAAATGACCTACTTGGTTTCCATTGATATCTTCATGTGCGGACTCGCCACCTTATTGCAGCTTGTGCGCAATAAATATTTTGGCATTGGTTTTCCCGTCATCTTAGGCTGTGCTATCCAAGCAGTTGCACCCTTGCAGATGATTGGGCAGAAGTTTTCAATTAACGACATGTACGGGGCAATTATCGTTGCCGGTATTTTCGTAATTCTTATTTCTGGTCTTTTTGCCAAAATCAAAAAGTTCTTTCCGCCAGTTGTCACTGGAACATTAATTACGACGATTGGCCTAACCTTGATCCCAGTAGCTATCCAAAATATGGGCGGTGGCGATGCTACTGCCAAGAATTTTGGTAGTGGGCAAAATTTGTTTTTAGCCTTTTGCACAATGTTTATCATTTTGGCATTAGAGATTTGGACAAAAGGGTTCTTACATTCAATCTCAGTTTTAATCGGGTTAATCGCCGGCACAATTATTGCTTCTTTGATGGGACTAGTTTCCTTCCAGCCAGTAATTGATGCCTCATGGTTTCATTTATCCCAGCTGTTTTACTTCGGCATTCCTAAATTTGAATGGTCTTCCAGCCTAACAATGATCATTATTGCGCTTGTTTCAATGATCGAATCGACCGGAGTTTTCTTTGCCACTGGTGATTTACTTGGCCACAATATAACAGAAGATGATCTCAAAAAAGGCTACAGAGCCGAAGGATTGGCCCAAATTTTCGGTGGTTTGTTTAACGCCTTTCCCTATACCACCTTTTCTCAAAATGTTGGACTGTTACAACTCTCAGGAATCAAGACCAAGCGGCCAATTTACTGGGCAGCCGGCTTACTAATGGCAATGGGGCTTTTACCCAAAATCGGTGCCCTGGTAACAATTATTCCAACTCCAGTACTTGGCGGCGCAATGCTAGTTATGTTTACGATGATTGCCGTTCAAGGAATTAAGACATTGACCAAAGTCGATTTAAGCGATAATAACAACATTTTAATTATTGCCATATCCGTTGGCCTAGGCTTAGGTGTAACCATTTACCCTCAGTTCTTTAAAAACTTGCCGGCTACGGTGCAACTCTTTTTGAGTAATGGGATTGTGATTACTAGTTTATCTGCCACAATCTTAAATTTACTACTTAAAGGAGGTGAAAAACGACAACACACAACAACGAAAACTCAAACTGCAAATATCTCGTAAACCAAACATTTTCCCTTAAATATGATTTGTTTACGCAAAAACATCTTCGACATGAAGCTAACCCCTAAAACTGGACGTTAGTTTTATATCATTTTACTTAAGGCTTGATTCCGATATTGAATCGGAGTTAAGCCTTTTAGTTTGTGCCGAATTCTATCTTCATTGTAATAACTTATCCATTCTTTCATCGCCTTAACCAATTGTTTCTTAGTATCAAAGTGATGTGTAAAATAATTCATTTCAACTTTCATAATGTGAAAGAAACTTTCCATAGCTGCATTATCATGACATGTAGCTCTTCGTGACATGCTTTGAAATACTTTATGTTTTCGTAAAGCATGTCGATATGGATTAGATTGATATTGAATTCCTTGATCACTATGGATTGTCATTCGATAATTTAATAGCTTTGGTCTTGCAGTAAACACTCCCTCTAATCCTTCTAGAACATATCTTGTTAATGGACGATCGGTGATCGTATAACTAAAAATTTCACCGCTGAATAAGTCCTTAAATGGCGATAAATATACTCGATCACGGATAGTCATGTTCCCATATCTAAATTCACTAATATCAGTTACGACCTTTTGATGTGGTCTATCAGTCTTAAACTTTTGATGGAACCGATTCTTAGCTTTCTTATTTTGTGGACCCTTTGAAGAATCATATTTACCGGCTCTCAGATTATATTTATTAGCTCCTAAATTGTTCTCACGCATTAAGCGTTGAACACGTTTATGATTAACCATTAGGTGATAAGTCATCCTCAGAGTATCAGTTACAGGCCAGTATCCATAACTGGCATGATGCTTCTTTATCATTTTGATAATTGAAACAAGTGCTTTATCACTGATCAGTTTCTTTTTTGGATGAGGATGGTACTCGAATGTACTTTTAGACAAACTTGTGTAGGGTAATATTTCTTTTAATTTAAAGCCAAATTCTTGCCTTAGTTCATTAACTATAGATCTTTCTTCGTCCGATGTCCGCGTTTCTGAACTAAGGCATCTAGTTTTTTTAGATATTCATTTTCTACATGTAATGCACGATTCTCTAAACGTAGACGTTCAAGTTCAGTTAACTCTTGAGAAGTATATTTATGCTTCTTTGCTTTAATTTTCTTTTTATGCATTAATGGTCGTCCTTGCTTAATAAATAAAGCATCAACACCGCCTTCATTTAATTTTCTTTGCCAATTCGCAATAGTGGAATGTTGTTTAATATTAAAATGATTGGCAGTAATTTGATAGCTGGCACTATGTTCTTTTCTCCAGTTTAAGACTTCTAATTTAAATTGACCACTATATCTTGTCTTAGAAAAGCTTTTTTCCAGGCCTCTGTTACCATACTGTTGATAATTATTGATCCAACCATCAATAGATCTACGTGATGTGATATGTAATTTCTCTTGAATTTCTTTTGTACTAAATCCTCTTTGATACAAATCTACTGCTTCTAATTTTGTTTTTAGTAAATATTTAGAATAAGAAAACCCCCGAATTGGAAACTTTGTCCAATTCCGGGGGTTAACTTCAACAATGCGAAGGTGTTTTTTTACTTAAAAAAATGGGGCTAATCCCTAGGAATCAATGCGATTAGCTCAGGAATTGAACTATTTGTTTCATTAATAGGTGAGCTGCTGCCCGATGAATTCATTCGTTTTAAAAAGAGTTCTACCGTATCAAGCATCTTTTCACCAACACGTTGAAAAGGAGGATCAGAAATTTTGGCGGTATAGCTCATAATGCCTATAGCAGTAAGCAAAAGTAAAAATACCTGCGTGCTAGGACTTGCCATTACCGTCTCACCCGAAGATTTATAACCATTAATAAAAGAAGTAATCAGCTCTTTGTTTAAGCCAAAATCTTGGTAAAGCAGTTTGATAAAGTCTTGGTAATTCACGCCCATTCGTGCACGTTCAAAATCAATCAGATTCGGTTTACCGTTAATTATTTTGTAATTACGAACACCTACATCACCATGAAGAACAGTAGTTGAATAGTGAAGTAAATCTGATTCAATAGTAGGTTGCAATGAAGAAAGGTCCCGTAAGAGCAACTGCAACCGCGTTTTAATGGTTGATTCCTGCAGCTGCGCAATATCGTGCTTAGCTTTTGCAAACAAATTATTATTAGGATAAATTCCCGCAAATGGTTTTTCCTTCTGGTGAAATTCAGCTAGCTTGACTCCCATTACATAAGCCAGTTTGACAGTTACCGGCAGCTTTAAGTCAATTGGAGCTAAATCTTTCATCACTAAAACATACAATTGCTGTGCAGCGGTAATCGTAAGACTAGTTAGAACTCGGTGTGGGTATAGCTGCCGATTGACCGCCTTTTCGGTAATAAACTTGTTTTTCTGTGGAAATACTTTAACAAATACTTGTTGCTGCAATTTTTTACTATAACCAACAAATGTACTATTAATGATTGATGCGTAATTTGACTTAGCTCAGCCTCTAATTTGGCTTGAATTATCTGTTTTGCTTTCATAATATCACCCTGAATCGTAAATTATTTTTTCATTTAGGCAAATTTTGGTACATACAAGACTTATTTTGCTAAGCTATTCTATAATGAGATTTAAATATACTTATAAGCATAATTTAGTAAAATTAATCTGATTAGTTTTATAATACAAGTGAAAAGGTATTGCTATTTAGCCAAATGAAAGGAAGTTAAGATGGATAAAAAAGAGGTTACAGGAATGCGCATTATCATGGCCATTATTTTTACCCTAACTACCACCCTATTAGTTTTTGCACTGAATAATACGACTATTATCATGGCCGCGCAAGTATCTGACGGCAATTTTAGTGAATTAGCACCGCATGAGCATGAACTTGAGCAAGCAAAAACGGACTTACAAACTAACCAAAAAAAGGACACTATTAATCATTTGTTAGCGCAACATACAAAGTACCAAAAGCAATTAAAAAAAGTGCGTCATAAAATAGCAGCCCTTAAGGCCAACCTGGCAAGGGTTAAAACCGAAACTAATGATACGGGTAAGAAACAAATCGCTACTTTACAAAAGAAACTGCGCACGACTAACAAGCAGTTCAAACGGATCCATCATCAACTTCATTTATTGCAAAAACAAATTAGAAATACTAATCAAATAAAGCAAGCTGCTGCTAATTCGTCCCAGGACTTACTTGACAGATATAGTGCCGCAAATACTGAGAAACAAGCTGAAGCAGATATGCCTCATCTAGCTCAAGAAAGCCAGCCTTATCAGCAAGGCTTTGCCGCTAATCAAAAAGCCACTAATGACAGCAGCCCTCTTCGCGCCGTTAACTTATCGCCTGCCACTTCTAAAACAGTTCAAGCACAAAATTCTCAATCTAATGCGCCAGAGAATACCAATGACCTAGCTAGTCCTAGCGAGCAAGTTCAAGCTGAAAAGCCTAACTCTGATTCTGACGGCAAAAATGCCAAGCTGCATAAAGCACCAATCCAGGCAATGGCTACAATTAGGGAGAAAGATCAGCATTTTGAACCGACCATTAATAAGCAATACACACTTACTTATGGCAGCAAATTACCGCAGACCGGCAGCAATCTAATTGAGAAAACTAAATTAACCACAATTGGATTAATTTTTCTTTTTATCAGTTTCATTTTATCTGGTAGTGCACAACTTAAAAAATTAAAGTTTAATCATTAAAAACAGACTTTTACCTAAATAGCTAAATTAGTAAACCTGAAAGACAAGTTTCAGGTTTTTTATTGGGTCAAAAAGCTAACTGTTAGCGGTCCATATAGCAATAAGCAAAGGCATAGGCCCACTCATTAACTAAGATCGTGATTGTAATTAGCAGAATACCTAAGACATTAGCCGAAACAGGCAGAACAATTTTTTGTGAAGGCAATTTATTAATCACCGTTAATAGGGCTAATAGCACAACCAGTAATACTGCAGTCATCCGATTCGCGATATAATGCGCGCGCAGCATCAAACTCCATTCACGCTCATCATTATGAGACATATCAATCGGATAACCATCGCTTTTCCAATCCAGAATTTTTACCTGTTTGCTTTTGTACTTTGCCTGTCTCACGCCTAGGATGACCAAGCATAAACTAAAGAGCACAATCATTATCAATTGGTCAGAAATAGAGATATTACTTAAGCAGGCCTCCAAAACAAATAAAGCCAAAACGAAAGTTTCGATTGCAGCACTCACAATAATGTTCTTTTTTGTGTTAATCATCTTTTTCATTTTCTTTTTCTCCCGGACAAAACAATTCATCGACCGTCACGCCTAAAATCTTAGCCAGTTTAAAGGCCAAACCTAGGGACGGATCATACTTATCATTTTCAATTGCATTAATCGTTTGCCGCGTTACATTTGCTGCCTGCGCAAGTAGGGCCTGTGAATAGCGCTGCTGTTTGCGCAGCTTGGCAATTTTATTTTTCACGTTTCTTCTCCTTGTCAAACTAATTTGACACTTTTAGTAAAACATGTTTGACATCAATTAGCAAGTAGGTAAAGCAGCCTTTTGGATAAGAAAACTTTAGCCTAGTCGGGTGAATGAATAATTTAGGCTTAAGATTACGTATTTCTTTGCCAACTCACTACTTTTTTTAATACAATATAGGTTAAGTAAATTTGAAAGGACAGATTAAATGAAAAAAGCTGAATGTACGACAATTCTTGTCGGTAAAAATGCTTCAATTGATGGCTCAGCAATGATTGCCAGAAGTGAAGATGGCGGACGCGAAATTATCCCTGAGGGCTTCGAACTAGTTACTCCTGAAAAACAACCTAAGCACTATGAAAGTGTCATCAGTCACCAAAAAATTGATGATGAGGATTTAGCTGAAACTCCTATGCGTTATACCAGCGCACCGGATGTTTCTGGTGAAAGTGGTATTTGGGCAGCAGCCGGAATCAACTCCGATAACATTGCAATGACCGCGACTGAAACAATTACAACAAATTCCCGCATTCAAGGAATTGATCCACTAGTTAGTGAAGGCGGACTGGGCGAAGAAGATTTTGTTACCCTAACCTTACCTTATATCCATAGCGCACTTGACGGTGTTAAGCGTGTCGGCTACTTGCTAGAAAAATATGGTACCTACGAAATGAACGGGATGGCTTTTGCTGATCACGATGAAATTTGGTACCTTGAAACAATTGGTGGCCATCACTGGATCGCACGCCGAATTCCTGATGATGCATATGTTGTTGCTCCTAACCGCTTAAACATTGATGAATTCCACTTTGGTCAAGACGGTTTTATGGCTGACGACAAACTTGAGAGTCTAATTGACGAGTACCATTTAAACCCTGACCGTGAAGGCTACAACATGCGTCACATCTTTGGTAGTTCTACCATCAAGGACGCACATTACAACAACCCACGTGCTTGGTTTGTTCACAATTATTTTGATCCTGAGTTTGGCGGCAAGCCTAGCGATCAAGATCAACCATTCATTTGCCATGCTAACCGCAAGATCAGTATCGAGGACATTTGCTTTGTTGAAAGTTCACACTACCAAGATACCCCATTTGATCCATATGGCGACCAAGGTACTCCTGAACAAAAGAAAACTTACCGGCCAATTGCCTTGAACCGTAACTTTGAAACACATATTTTACAAGTTAGAAACGATGTAGCAGAAGAAATTGCTGGTGTGCAATGGCTTTGCTTTGGTCCAAATACCTTTAACAGTTTTGTCCCATTCTACACCAACGTTAATGACACACCTGCTAGCTTCCAAACTGGTCCTAAGTTTGACTTGAACAAGATTTTCTGGTTAAACAAGCTGACTGCTCAACTTGGTGACACTAACTTTAAAGTTTACGGCGAATTAGAAAATGATTTTGAGCAAAAATCATTGGCTCAATGCCACTTCATTCAACATGAAACTGATAAAAAAGTTGCTGGTCTTTCAGGTAAAGCAGTCGAAGATGCCCTAACCGAAGCTAACCAAAAGATGGCCGACCAAGTATACAACAATACAATTGAACTGCTCGGCAACATGGTTAACGAAGGACACAACTTAGCTACGTTGAAGTTTGATTTATTGGATTAATCTTTTTAATTAAAACTGATACTCACTGAAAAACAAAACGCTCTCTAGCGGTTACCTAACCGTTAAAGAGCGTTTTTTACTTTTCCATTTCTTCAATTAACATAGTTACTAATACATATTTATCAAG
This sequence comes from Lactobacillus panisapium, assembly GCF_019469265.1. Taxonomy (NCBI): domain Bacteria; kingdom Bacillati; phylum Bacillota; class Bacilli; order Lactobacillales; family Lactobacillaceae; genus Lactobacillus; species Lactobacillus panisapium. The sequence goes on from NZ_CP048268.1 coordinate 1,753,758, forward strand.
GCTTTCATCAAAAAACTAACTATCAGTTTTTAGTGCAATCTATTATGGAGGAAAGATCAATTCGTTTTTCCACAGCTGCTAAATAAGTTCTCTTTTTTATCTAATAAACTAAAGCAAAAAATACACGATATCACCAAAAAAGTAATATCGTGTATCTAGTTTTACCCAACTTTGAAGAATAATTTTATGACATTAGTGGATTCTTTCACCACAGCCAAATGACCCTGGTTGCTTAATGGTTTTAGCTGCCGCAATAGCAGCCTTATTCAGGGCTCTTTGGCAAGTCTGTTCAGAAAGATTCCGAAGGCAACTATTCTCAGTAAGTAAATAAGTCACTAAATTAGCAAAGAAAGTGTCACCGGCTCCCATTGTGTCAACCGGATGTGAGTGCAGTTTAAACTTGATACAGAGGTCAATTAATCGTACACTTAATACTTAATTATCAGCAAATTTAAGATTTAAAACTGCATACTAGATTAATCTAAAATCTACTAGTACAAAATATTGACTATTTTCGCTCAAATTAGGTGGATTCATTAATGATATATAAAGAAGTTAAAGAAAAAATATTTGATCAATATATCAAAAAAGCAAGCCAATCTGAACTAATTCCAGCAGAACGTAGCTTATCGGAACAGTTTCAAGTCAGCCGACCAACTATTCGAAAAGCACTAACTTCGCTTGAACAGGATGGATTAATTACCAAAAACTATGGCCGTGGGTATGTTATTAATCAAAAGCCTGCTACCACAGATAAATATATTGATCACGAATTAAGCACATTCATTGGATTTTATGAGGATGCTGAGCACCAGCAAAAGCCCACTTCTTCCAAAGTTTTGCAACAGTCGGTTGAATATGCCGATGAAGATGTGGCTAAAAAACTTAATTTACAAAAAGGCGATCCTATTTTCGTTCTTTCACGAGTTAGGTACATTAAAGAAAAACCGATGTGCATTGCTACATCATATATTCCTCTAAAATTTGATAATGAGCTAGTTAAGGAAGACTTTAGTAAAAAATCACTTTTCACTGTCCTTAAAGAAAACGGGCTTCAATTATCTAAAGCTAAACGAACAATTGAGGTTGTTAAAGTAACATCTTTAGACCACCTTTACTTGGACATTTCGAAAAATGAACCTATTCTAAAATTCACAAGTATCGGCTATACGAGTAAAAATATTCCCTTTGAATACGAGGTATCTAGATATCCTGCTTACAAGGTAAAATTTGAAAGTACTGTTTGCTAGCAAGATAGTTGATGTAAAGTTTCCTTAATAAAAAGACAAAATTAATCTTTTTAATTTGAACTGAAACTCATTGAAAAACAAAATAAGCTGCAGAATTCATTTTTACATGAACTCTGCAGCTTATTTTTATATTGTCATCTATGCATTGTTAACATCAATCTGTTTTTTCGCAAATCTTTAAGTAAGTTTGAACCAGGTTAGCTACGGTGAAGCCAGACTTCTTAATTAGTTCATCACCGTCACCACTTTCACCAAAATGATCAATGCCAATGACCGCACCATCCAAACCAGTGAATTGAGCCCAATCATAAGTCGATGCCATTTCAACTGCTACCCGTTTTCTAATTGCATTTGGCAAGACTTTTTCTTGGTAGGACTGATCTTGCTTTAAAAATAGTTCAAAGCTCGGGAGCGAAACTACTCGTACATTGTGGTTTTTCTTAGCTAGTTCTTGTTGTGCTTGCAATGCCAATGTTATCTCTGAACCTGTTGCCAGTAAAATTCCTTCAGGATCACCGTTTGGTGCTTCTGCCAGGATATAGCCGCCCTTTGGCACGCCTTCTTTTACTTGTTCTTGATAAGCCGTTAAGGTTGGTAAGTTCTGTCTACCCAAAATAAAGGCAACGGGATTATTACTCTGATTAAGCGCATCTTGCCAAGCATAAATGGTTTCCAAATAGTCTGCGGGACGGTAAACAATTAAGTTAGGCATTGCCCGCAGGCCCTCGAGCTGTTCGATTGGCTGGTGTGTAGGACCGTCAGGACCTAGTGAAATTGAATCATGCCCAAATAAGAAAATCGACGGGACTTTCATTAGTGATGCGAGCCGCAATGCATTTTTCATATAATCAGAAAAAATAAAGAAGGTATTGCCAAACACACGGGAGCCACCATAAAGAGTGATGCCGTTAATAGCAGTTGCTTCCGCAAATTCCCTGATACCGAAATACAGGTTGTTATTGGCATATGAATCTGGCTGGAAACCTTGATCATTGTCAAAATAAGTTTTATCCGAACTGCCTAAATCAGCTGAACCACCCCAAAAGTTTAGGTCAGATTTGCCTGTTAGTTGGATCGCGGTGTGAATTGCATCCCTTGTCGATGAAGAAGCCGGAATTGGCGCCTCATCTGACTGAAAAGCAAGTTTAACATTATTATTAATGTTCTTAATCAACTTGCCACCTAATTTGGGATACTGTTCCGTATATTCCTGCAGCATCTTGGTCCACTCTGAATGCTTCTTCTTTCCAGCAGTCTTGCTCTTTTCAAAAACTTCGTAAGAACTTGCCGGCACTTCAAATGGTCCGAAATGGTAATCTAATTTTTCTTTGGTTTCCTTGACCTGCTCTTCATCTAAAACGGCACCGTGCACGACGTGATTATTAGCTAGTGGTGACCCGTAACCAATAACGGTGCTGACCTCAATTAAAGTTGGCCGCGTCTGCTCATCTTGTGCCACCTTAATAGCAGCATCAATTTGCGTCAGATCATTACCATCAGCCACTTTCAGGTAATTCCAACCATATGCGTTAAACCGCTCAGCTACATTATCATCACATTCCTGACTCATCTTGGCATCCATCGTGTTTTGATTTGAATCATATAACACAATTAGGTTATTTAACCGCAAATGGCCTGCCAAACTTGCCGTTTCGTGACTAACTCCTTCCATTAAGTCGCCGTCGCCGACAATCGCATACACACGATTATTGATTATCGGATAATTGGGCTGATTATAAATGGCACTTAAATGCTTTTCCGCCATTGCCATACCAACAGCCATTCCTAGTCCTTGTCCTAACGGACCAGTCGCAGCATCCACACCTGGAGTGGTAATTTCAGGATGCCCTGGCGTCTTACTGCCAAGAGTCCGAAACTGCTTTAGGTCTGAAATTGATAAATCAAAACCTGCTAAATGCAAAGTCGCATATAACATAGCTGATGCATGGCCACCTGATAAAACAAAACGATCGCGGTTAAACCAATGTGGATCAGCTACATCAAATTGCATGTTCTGGTAAATTGTATAAATCAATGGTGCCGCACTTAGTGCCATTCCGGTGTGACCAGAATTGGCATGGTGAATCTCATCGATACTTAGAGCCCGAATTGTCTTAACGGCTAAATTATCTTTTTCTGTATATTTCATTTTTTCTCCTTATGATATGTTTGCCATCATAATAGGCAAACTGAATTAATTAGCCTTTTTAGCAGACTTTTTTTGCTTGTGGTCAAAAATAATGGACACGATAAAGAAAACAACTAATGCAGCTACAAGTGCCACGATAATTAATGTTCTACCGCCAAGAAGGCCACTATAACCAACATAAGAGCCAACAATTCCGAAGTCTGCGTCCGCATAACTGGCGGTACCAAGACCTAAGTGACCTAAAACCGGAATTAAAATAATTGGTACAAAAGAAATCAGTAAACCATGAACAAAGGAACCGATGACACAACCTCGACGTCCACCCACTGAGTTGCCGATGACGCCAGCAGCGCCACCACACATGAAGTGGGCAACAACACCAGGGATAACAATTGTCATATGTAAAACGACCATTAATAATGTAGCAACGAGACCACCGACAAAGCTGGCAAAGAAACCAATGATGACGGCATTCGGTGCAAAAGTAAACAAGATTGGGATATCTAGCCCTGCTTTAGCATTAGGTACTAATTTACTGGAAATACCCTTAAAAGCCGGAATTAATTCATTCAAAATCATTCTTACGCCAGCAAGCATAATATATACACCAGCTGAAAAAGAACCAGATTCAATCAGTGCAAAAATTAGGTAGTTGATGCCGCCACTTAATTTTTCAACATAAACAGGGCCAGCAAAAATAGCAATAATCAGGTAAGCAACCGCCATGGTAACGGTGACGGCAATTGTGTTATCGCGCAGGAAAGATACCTTTTTAGAAACATGCATGTCCTCAGTTGACTTTGATGAATCACCGACAACTTTTGCTACCAAACCAGCAATTAAATAGCCGAAGTCACCCGTATGCGCAATCGCAATTTCATCACTTTTAGTGACATTTTTGACAAACGGCTGAATTAATGCCGGCATAATCGTGTCGAATAAGCCCAAGAATGTGCCGCCAACGATGATGGATGGAACTTCAGTAAAGCCGGCAACAGCTAGCAAAACGGCTAACATACATGACATGTTGATCATAACGTGGCCAGAAAGGTAAATGTATTTAAAATGGGATATTCTGGCTAAAAGGACGTTGACAATCATGGCAACTAACAGAATCATCGCCGTTGCGCTGCCATATTTCGTTAATGCTGTTGCTGTGAAAGCTTCATTATTCGGAACAACGCCTTGAACATGAAAGGCGTGCATAAACATTTTGCCGAATGGAGTTAAAGAATCGGTAATTACCCCAGATCCCCCGGTTAACACCAGAAAACCAACGAAGGTTTTCAAACCACCAGAAATTACTTCGGTTGAATCCTTTTTTTGCAGGATCAACCCCAGAACGGCTACTAGACCAACTAAAATTGATGGTGTTCTAGCAATACTTAAAAAGAAATTTAACACTTCATTCATTAGTCATCACTTTTCACTTTCTTTATCTACACTAGCCAAATATTGTTGAATCTTGGTTTTTAATTCATCTTTGTCAATAATGCTGTCAAGCTGAGTGACATGATCAGCTCCGACAACATTAGCCACAGCATCATACATGTCACGTCCGACAAAGAAATGATCCGCTACACTCGGATTGAGTCCCGATAAATCGATATGAGTAGTTTCAACATCCGGTCTGCCTAACTGTTTCAATACTTCCTGCATATTCATGTCCACCATGAAAGATGAACCAACCCCAGTACTACAACATGCTCCTAACTTCATTTTTCGCCTTTCTCAATTAATTCTTCAATTTCTCTAGCCGTTTTCGCATTCATTATCTGAGCCACTTCTTTCTTATTGCCTAGTATCTTGGCAAGTTCAGAAAGTGCCCTTAAATGCGAGGTTGCGTCACTTGCCGCCAGCACAATAATCAGCCTGATTTGATGATCAGCATCGACTAAATCAATATCGTGATCTAGCAGCAATAACGCCATCCCCAATTTATTCACTCCTTGATTAGGACGCGCGTGGGCAAGTGCTATTTCTGTCCCAATATTGATATACGGGCCATTTTCTTTCACGTTGTTAATCATTGCATCAATGTAACGACGTTCAATATTGCCTTTGGCAAGTAACGGCTGTGCGCATAACCGAATCGCATCTTCCCACGTGATTTTTTGGTTATGACTAAAACTAATCTGATCTTCTGTTAATACTTCACTTAACAATGGTCCTGTCCTTTTTGTCTTTTCCTCATGTTTTCTTTTACCGATTAAAACCTGTCTGATGCCTTTTTTAAGTTCTTCCTCGTTCAATATCTGCGTATTGTCGTAGATGGTTTCCATCAGCGCCTTATATTCTGTTTGCAAACTTTCTGCATTGGTAATTCCGTTAAGCTGAAAAAAATGATCAATATTTTCAAAGTCTTTACCAGTCAGTACGGTATTAACCTTTAGCCACGGGACCGCTACGCGGCTCAGAGCAATATTCGTAATTACAACCCTTTCGGGCAATGCATTATTTTTTAATTCTGAGGGAGCAAGTGGCATGCTAAAGTTTACGTACGGATATTGCTCCACCATTTGAGTCATTAAAAACCCGGCCGAGCCATTGCTCCCAGAACTGACTAAAAGGACTTCGGGGGCCTGTTCCTGCTTACGCGCAATTTGCGAAGCAAAGTAAACCGATACTAGCCCCACTTCATAATCATTTAAACTTGCCCCAATAAACCGCTCAAACGGGTGAATGCTCATTTTGGTGTAAATATAAATATCAGGATAATTTTCCTTAATTAGGTCAAAATCACTGTTTTGATACTGTTGCCGATATTTGACTCGGAAAAAAGTAGTGGCCAAATGAACAACAAGATCTTGATGCAGCTTGTTTTCATCTTTAAAGGAACAGTCCGCTAAGTTCTTAAAGGCCTTAATAATGGCCCAAACAATTTGGCCAATTTCATCATTAATTCCGTCTTTAGGCAGCTTTCTTTTTTGTCCACCCAATAAAACTGACGTCAGATAGTCTTGTTCAAATTCATCAAAATGATCGCCTAACAGTAGCGTTAAAAAAGATCTGGCAAATTGATACTCTGGCCCACTCTTAATCTTTTTTGCTAAGGGATAAATAGCATTGTCCTTGGCCCTTTTTTCATTAAAAATCCGCTGCAAAGTTAAGGCGTAAAAGTATTCAAAAGGATTGATAAATTCTTCAGAATAGATAATATTATTCGCACTTTCAAATGAATTCAGCCACTGACTAATCAAACTACGCAGTTCTGTAATTTCACTGGTGTCATATAGCTTAGCAAGGTCATGGTGAGCATATAGCCAAGCAAAAAGAAACTGGCGAATTTTTACCTCTGATCCACTTAAAAAATGGCCATCATAATTGGAAATAATCGTAATGTCATACGATCTCATTCTATGTTTGAGATTTTCGATATCTTTTAAAACTGTTTGCTTGCTTACTTCACACCTTTCACAAACTTTCTGCACGCTAAATTGGCCCTTAAGATAAAGTCCAATAAATTCTAAATACTGCCGCTCCTTTGCACTATATTGATTATGATTTAGGCCTGCTTGACATTGTTGAATTTGCCTTTTACTGTCTTCGCTTAAGTAATAACCTTGGCCATAAACATTACGCGTGCCCTCAATATTGACCGCTTTAAGCTTTTGGTTTATTTGACTTAAATTCTTGTAAACACTCCTTTCCGAAATAGCAACTTTTTCAGACATATCGCTGATTGTCATGAAATATTTAACTCTTACAAGGAGATCAATAATCTTTAGCTGACTCTGGTTAAATTTCATTTTCATCAATGTTGCCTCCTTGTTGTTTTTATTATGGATAAATCGCTTCCACGAAAAAAGTTAACTAAGTTCAGTACAAAAACTGAACTACAAAAAAGCATGAAGTACGAAACTTCATGCTTTTTAATTATCCTATTAATCTATTTGTATAATCAAATTGGCTTATTTTGATATTGATAAACAAAACTTTTTCATTATAATAATAGTATATTTAGAAAAAAGCTATTATTTATTAAATAGGGAGAATAAAAATGGAAAAGTGTACTTTGCAATGTTTAAAGAAATGTTTTTCAAGTATAATAGCGTTATTATCTGTATGTTTATTCTTGTTTTTGTCATGTCTTAATCCATCTGATGAAGTAATTAAAAATTTACTAGATTTTGTCAGAATCATTATTTTTATAAACCTTATGTTATGGATTCAAAAATTAGTTTTCATAGGTATCAAAAAAAATCGCTTTAAGTATACGATGATTTGGGACTTTGGCATAAGTATAATTCTAGTTTCGATAAATATTTATGTAATTTCATCTATGTTCTTAGATAAGCCCCAAGCTTCAATTTTCGATAATTTAATAATATATATGTCAGTTTTATTCCTTGTATGGATTTGGTTTTTCCATTCATGCTATAAAGAATGCAAGGTGGCCATTAGCAAAGATAATAAAGGACATATACTATTTTTTACAAAGCTGATTAGAACAATCCTGGTCGCAATCGCATCTTTTTTACTTATTCAAACAAATATTATTACTAACTTAAGTTTTAATAGCTACGAAGAAATGTCATTGATATCTTTGTTACACTGTCCAAGCTTTCAAAAAGATTTTTTTTATGCTATCGCCTATGTTTTTAATTGTATTGCGGCCTCATTTTATCCAATGATAGATATGTTGGTGTACACTATTCAAGTAACCCATAGTACGCAGAAGATTATGAGATATTAGATTGATAGGCCTTTGCTCGTCATAATTGCTAAACCAATTAAAAATTAATCAAAAATAACCACTTTAGCTAAAGCCAGCTAGTGGTTATTTTTTTAGCAATCTTAGATTTGTCACGGAAGTTCGGCTTCAGTAAGTCTTTACTTTTTCCAAGCAAAAAAGGCTCAAGTAAGAAACTCAAGCCTTTAAATGTTCCTCTAAATTATTCTCTCAATAGCCGCTTAGCTAAGGCAAAATCACCAACTGTTGCCGAACCATTATTATCAATTGCAGGTAAAACAATGTATTCTTCAAGTTTAGGAACATGAACGTAGTTATTCAACAACTTAGCAAAATCACGCCGAACCTTTTGCAAGAATGCTTCACTGGTTACCCCGCCGCCAAAAACAATTTTGTCAGGGCGCAAAATCAGTGTTACTTGAAGAGCAGCTTGCGCAACGTAATAGCTCATAATATCCCAAACAGGGTCAGATAACGGGACATCCTTTCCTGGCTTGTTCAGACGCGCTTCAAATGTGGGACCTGATACTAAACCTTCTAAGCAATCTTGGTGAAACGGGCAAACGCCAGCAAAAGCAAGATCATCTGGATGACGCTTTAATTTAACGTGACCCATTTCTGGATGGCCTAAAGAACCGACTAGTTTGCCATTAATAATGGCACCCCCACCAACACCCGTTCCGATAGTATAGTAGACCAGTGAATCAATGTCGTCGTTTGACAACAATGACATCACGTATTCACCGTAAGCAGAACCATTAACATCAGTTGTGAAATACATTGGTACTTTAAGGGATTTTTGCAAGAAACCGACAAAGTCAGTATTACTCCATCCAGCTTTTGGTGTATCAGTAATAAAGCCATAATTGGGCGCGGTCTTGCGGACTTCAATCGGACCAAATGATGCAATCCCGATCGCATCTACCGGAAATTTTTTAAAGTAATCAACCGTCTTCTGCAATGTTTCGGAAGGCGTTGTGGTCAAAAAGGTAGTTTCATCTTTAATCTGATAATTTTCATTGCCGATGGCACACACGAATTTAGTACCGCCAGCTTCAATTGATCCTAATAACATTTAGTTTTCCTTTCAATTTTAATTGAATATCTTTACTTAATTAAGTGTACAGCGAAAAGCATAATAACTCGATAGCTTTTACTAAATGTCCACTAAAAATTAATATTAATTGCTATTATTAAGCGCTATTATTACAATCGCTGACAGACTTCAAAGATTTCTTTATTTGGACCATAAAAATTAAAATATTTAATACCATTTTCCCAATACGGCAAGCTTTGGATGCCGTTCTCAACAAATTCAACATCTAACTTTTGCACTTGCGCAAATGCTGCAGCAATATCGTCCGTATCTAAAGCAATATGATTAATCGCCCCAACTTTTCCCGGAGCTTCTGCTGGCGATTCCCAGCTTTCAATCATTAATGAACCTAATTGATAAAAACCGACTTGGCTACCATTATTATCTTCGGTATTCACTAACTTAAATCCTAATGACTGATAAAAATTCTTGCTTTGTTCAAACTTTTTCGTTGGAACACCAATATGCTGTAAACCATTAAAAATCATTTTTTACCTCAATTTATTTTCTCGTATTTGCTTCTTGCCAATCTTGATAATATTTTATTTTTGAAACTAAAATCTGACCTTCTGTGACAAAAAAGCTTAACTCTCGACCAAGCTTATTATACATCCGAGCACTCAACGCCACATTATTAATATATAAAATAATAATACTGTCATCTACAATCAGCTTCAGGTCATATGTCTTACCTTTAATTAGGGGAAGTGGTCTCTCTAAGCCAGTAGCAAAATATGAGGGCCAAGGATAGTTAGGCGTACAAGTAAATTTAAGTATATTTTCTAGTCCATATGCCTGGTATTGGTAGCCTGCTCTAGTTTCTTCATTAACATATGCTTTGACGCCAAAAGACTTAGTATCTTGTAAAATCGTAATTTGGGCTTCAAGTAAAAATTGGTCAGGAAGATTTTTAATTATGGTTTCTTCCTTTTTCCCATCATTACAACTAAGCCTGATTTGAGGCAGTGGTCGACTTTCAGCAAAATTAGCAGTAATTGTTTCTGGAAGATCTACTCCTAAAGTCTTATCAGGCCGTTGAATAATCTGGTGAGGCACAAATGCACCACCCCAATCCCAATTACCTAAGTCCTGCTCATTTTCTTTAGTTGCTACCCAGCCGGTTAAAAAGCGCCCAACTTGATTGTTACCGACCGTTCTTGCGGCATAATAGGCTTTGCCATCAAAAAATTCATCACTAAGGGAATGCCATTGATTGAATAACCCATCACTAACGCGATATTTGGTCCGTTTATCTTCAGAATATTCAGAAAAAATTAGGTACCAGGTATGATTAAGTTCAAATAAGTCTGGCATTTCAATCATGTTAAACTCATTCGGTACCCAAAAGTCACCCTTAAAATGCCAATTATGTAAATCTTCTGATTCAAAATAAACCAGGCGCCCTGTTGGCTTCTTTTTATCTCCCGGCAGTCGTGCACCTAACACAAGAACATAACACTGGCGCTGCTTTGAATAAACAATAACTGGATCACGCCAATCATTATGATCATAGCCTTTTTGCGGAGCCAAGCTAGTTTGCTTGCCTTCTTTTTGCCAATGAAGTAAATCTTGACTAGTTGCTGACATCAGAATTTCAGAAGTCTTTTTAGCTAATTTTGCCTGCCGATTATGTCCGGTATAAAATGCAATTTGTTCATTTTTGCCTTGGGTTACACTTCCAGCATAGATAAACTGATCGGCAGCATCATGTTTACCTTTAGGTAAAACCTCACCATGATCCTGATAACTAACAAAATCTTTTGTCGTAACCAATGACCAGCCAAATGGATCAGTCAACGGCTTAGGATTGCGAGTATCACGCTGGTGAAAAAGGTAAAAGGTCTGGTCTTTTTCATTAAAAAATGGCATGCAATCGCCAAACCAATATCCTTCTGGTTGATAAAATATTTTTTGCATATTAAATTCTTTCTTTATTCATCTTCTGCATTTTTTCTGTCTTGTGCTTTAAACATGGTCAGAGGAGTTAATTGTTGCAGCTTTTCAACCACTTGATCTAGTGACTGGTTCTGCATCCGCAAGTTTAACGCTTCAATTAAAACCGGTAAGCTAACGCCACCGAACAAGAAAAAGTCACTGCTGTATTTATTGCTTCTTTTTGCAAACTCATTAAACGGGGTTCCGCCAGCCAAATCGCATAAAACAAGTACCGACTGGTTAGCTGTTGTCGCTAATAACTGATCTACCTTATTACCAAAACTAACGACTCCCTGATCTTTAAGACCAAGTGCTTCAATTTGGTTTAAGTGGCCAAAAAGCGATTGTAAGACATTTAAAAATTCTTCTGCTAATTGACCATGTGTTGCAATAATAATATTGAACATAAAATCATAATCCTTCTACTATTAAAGGTAATCTTTTAAATAAACTGTTGGACTCTGTGGTGTCGGAATAACCGTTACTTCCACACCACGGTCCAATAATTGCTTAAAGGCAGTTATTTCTTCTTGAGTAACATTAATTGATGGCCTAATGCGGGTTGTTCCGGGGCGAGCCGCCAAGTTGCCTACATTTACTTTTGTGATAGGCAAGCCGTTATCAAGCAAGTAATTCACATCAACTGGTGAAACACAAATCAGCAATACGCGTTGCCCTTCATAACGACCACTTTTAATATTCGACACCGCTTTTTCTCTACCCAAAATTGAGGTGCTAACGTTAGCCGGAGCAGCCAGACGAACAACACTTTTCCGCATATCGTCATTCATAATTGCATCATTAATTACCATTATTCTTGTTGCGTTAAGCCGACCACTCCACTGCGTAGCCACCTGCCCGTGAATCATTCGATCATCAATTCTTACGTGAATAATTCCTGCCATCTTCTCTGTCATTACTTTTTCTCCTATGCCAAAATATGTAGTGCATTTAATGCGATTGATACTACTAATACAATTAAAATCACATAAACTGGTTTAACCTTTTTTCCTAATAAATAGTAAATTACACCAACAACTGCTGCTGGCAACAATCCAGGCATTATTTGATCCAAAATACTGTTACCAGTCATCGTTAACTTACCCTGTTTAAACGTAAAGGCTAAATTGACCTTAACCATTGTTGCAGCCAATGCTCCAACTACCATTAAGCCAAGTACAGATGCGGCATTGGTTAATGCTTTTAACGTTGTATTAATTGAAGAAAGCATTTTGGTTCCTGAGCGATAACCAGCAGTGAATAGCGGATAGGCAGTTAGCCGAATTAAAATAGACGCAATTATCCACAAAATGCAGCCAAATGGATTACCGTGCAAGGCCATGTTAGCTGCAATTGCACCAAAGATTGTCCATGGAATCGTAACAAATAAGCTATCACCAATTCCGGCAAGCGGTCCCATTAACCCAGTTTTTAAGGCACTAACTGCCTCAAGTGAAGCCGTTTTACCATTTTCTTCCATTCCAACATCAACGCCCATAATAAATGGTGCCGTGTACGGAGTAGTATTAAAAAACTGTAGTTGTGTGGTAATGGCTGTCTTTTTACCAGCTGGGTCATCACGATAATTTTCTTCGATGAAAGGCAACATGGCATAGGTATAACCCAAACCTTCATATTTCTCATAATTTAGCGAAGTTGCACCAAACACAATCCACCGATTCATCACTTTGCGATATATCTTTTTCATTTTACTCATCTTCGTTTGCCCCTCCGTTCACAGCATTTGTTGTTCCTTCACTAGTTTTAGTCTGGTTTTGATATAACAGTAGGGCAATTGCAAAACCAATCAATGAAATTCCAATAATTGGCATCTTGAGGTAAATTGCCAGTACAAATCCAAAGATAATGTATGAAAAATAATCTCTAGTCGGCAGGTACTGTAATAACATGCCAATTCCGACTGCTGGTAAAATTCCGGCCGCGGTTTTAAGACCGCCTGATAACCAAGCAGGAATATAATTTATAAAACTGCCCACAATCTTTGGTCCCAAGATAACAGTTAATAAAACCGGAATTCCTGAAACAAAACTTGTAAATAACGTAGCCAAATATTGCATCCAATTAATCATTTGATAATTTTCTTGCTCCGCAAATTTTTCTGCCCGCTGTTGACAGAAAATATTGGCAGACCATTTTAAAACATCAACTTGAACAATTAATAGTGCAATAGGAATCGCTAGTGCAATCCCAATTGCAGCTTTTTGATGCGTTGCAATCGTTAGATATGTTCCAATTAATGCGGCTGTTTGGTAATCAGGTACCGAAGCTCCCCCAAAACTGGTAATTCCTAGCGTCATCAGTTGCAATGTACCACCTATATAGAGCCCGGTCTCAGCATCCCCCATAATTAGGCCAGTGATAAAACCAGCAACAACTGGTTGCGAAATGCCTAATTTTGGTCCTTCTTTATCGAAGTTAATAATAAAGCCGTAGATTACGACTAAAATGTTACGTAATAGCATCTTCTTCTCCTTCTTTTGTAATGGTCCAAATATCTTTTACTTGGACTAATTTGCCCTCTACCGTTTTATTAGCAAATACCATGCCAAGATTGGGAAGAAAAAAGCATGCTAATCAGCAAATACTAACTAACATGCTATTTTATTGGTGGTTAAAAATTATTTGGTCAATATAAATTAACTCAGACACCGGAATTTTCACATTATAATTGTCAATAATCACACTAAAAGCAGCTTTGATAATTTTAAGATCTGTTGCATATTTGTGTGCATACGTCTTGGCATATTCGGGATCAAGGTCATTTTTCTCCTTTCTGATTAGTCGTTCAATTAAGTAGCTAATGTGCACGTATAAGGTGAATTTTTTCTGATTAGATAAAGATATTGAAAAGCGCCGCTCAAGTTCCTGTAAAAAAATAGTAATGTTTTCAATCACTTTAGGTGCATCAAGGATAGTCACCATATTAATCGTACGTTCAAGAGAAAAATTCTTAACCAAATTATTCATAATGAGTTTAATCTCTGGCACCGTGAAAGACTTAGTCAGCCATTTTTGCAGCTTAGCAGTCCCCTTATCAGACAATATTTTTTCAAGGTGAATAAAATCTAGCCCCGGAATTTCTGGGTTTTCCGTACCGACAATGCCGATAACATCATACATTTTATTAACCACTTTTATCTTATGTGGATCCTTTAAAGCTTGGTAATCATACGGAATAATCTTGATTTTACTACTGCTTGGCATACAACGCTCTAATAGCCGCGCCACATGAGTCGCCGTACCAATTCCTGAATAGCAAGTAGTCAGAATTACTTGTTGACGCCGCTTAGCTGGATAGGTTAGCTTAATTTCTATCTTGCTTTTTTGTTGTGCTAACTGGCCAATTTCGCGAAAACTGCGTTTTTGTAAAATGCTTTCGCCAACTGTTAAAGCTAGTGATGTCGAAACGTTATTGATCAACAACAGCGGTGCATCAAGCTGGCGGGGAAATAGTTTTTCAATTTCTTGTAATGAACCCATGTCAACTAAGATAATTAGGCCATGACTGACATCATTATTTTCACTGTAATCAATTATTTTATTAGCAATCTGTTGTGTACTAACATTAATTGGCATATCAAAAGCATCAAGAGTATGGGCATTTAAAAGTCGGTTGACCACATTGGCGATACTGCCAGCCGTCGCGTAACCATGAGCCAATACGATTGCCTTTATTAGCCCAGTTTTAGTAATAATTTCGAGCTTATTGAGATAAATTGATAAGAAAATATAGTCAACTTCGTTTAATTCAATTTCTAAATTATTTTTGATTAATAGCAGCAGTTTGCCGACATAAGCATAAACTTCAGGATAGCGCTGGCGCACTTCCTGATATAAACTGTGCAACGCATTTTTTTGCCTAACCTCATCGATATTCCACTGAATTTTTTGGCGCTCAAAGAGATAATAACTAATTGCATAAATGGCATTGCCACTTACCTGCAATTGATAAGCATTTTGTAACTGCTCAAAAAGATGCTTAAGGCGTTCAATTACATAGGACAATAAGGGAAGCTGCTTACTGGCATTTTTTTCAAATAATAAAGTATCGAATAGTTGGTAGACAATTTGCTTCAGCTTGGATTCACAGTTTGGCAAATGATTATTACTTTGTTCATAGGTCGTTAACAAGCGCTCTAGACTATGAAGAAAAATTTTCTTTTCAGGAAAACTGCGGGCAATCAGATCGGCTGGTTCAGTTTCATCAGTAATCTGCAGTGGTTTTTTAGCAGACAGATATGATTCTGTTTTACTTCTCATTAAAACGTCAACCGGTAAATTATAAGCTGTCAGTGTCAGTTTATTCGCCTTTTTGGCATCGGCATTAGCACGGGCAATTGTTAATTTGACGGCATTTTTCAAGTCGCCAATATTTCCGACAGGAAGATAATTGGCCAGCATTTCAAGCACCTGATCACTAACAATAATTGGTTTTGCAATCTCACGCTGCTCATTACAAAGTAAGGTATAAATTAAATTCAGTCTTTCTTCCCGACTTCGCTGACTTAGTGGCGGCAAACTAATCTTAACCGGTATTCGACGCATAAAAGTAGTTAAAAAGTTATTTTCTACTTCCTCAGTAGTCGCAAAGCACAAACGGACACTTACCCTTTTACCGTGACTTGTTTCACCGACTGGATAAACTAGTCCTTGATCAAGATAAGTAAACAATTTCTCCTGCCCTTTTGGTCCCAGACGATGAACTTCATCTAAAAATAAAATGCCACCGTTTGCTTCAACAAACGCCCCGTCATGATCTTGATCTGCACCTGTGAATGCACCCTTCTTATACCCAAATAAGTTGCTAGTAAGCAATTCCGGATTATCAGCATATTGAGCACAATTAACCGTAACAAATGGTGCAGTTGTCTTAATTAATTTATTCGTCCGACAAAACCGATTGATTAACCCAACTAAATAACTTTTACCAGTGCCGCTTTCACCTGTAATAAGCAATGGTAGTCCGTTATTAGGATATAAAACAGCAGCCCGAACACGTTCGACACTTTCTTTTAGACTAGGATTTATTTGCGCAAAACTTTTTAAAATATCTTGGTTGTTATTTTCTTGTTCTAACTGAGCAACTGTTGCATAAGTATCTTTTTTTAACGCATAATTGCTTTTTTCAAACTGGGCTCTGTGAATAAAACGCACTGGGCGTGTTTGAACCTTTACTAATTTATGCTCATTTGTTAATTGGTTTAAATAAAGGCTGACAGTATTGCGCTTTGCATTAAGTGCTTGAGCAATACCGCCAGCCGTAAATCGCTTGTCAAGATGATCTAAATCAAGCGTCTTAGTTTGCTTTTTAAGATAAGCCAGTACATCATTTTTTAGCATAATCTCCTCAACTTCTCTGCCCTTTCATTTTCAAGATAAATCGCTTTCAAAGGACATTTTACCGCAATTCTTTCTACAAATAGTGCGTGTTCTACTGTGAAAGAAAGCGATAAACAAAACTTAGATGATAAAAGCCACAGATATTAAGTAAGAACACGTTTGCTCAATTTAAATAAAAATTTCAGCTTTTTTTACTGTGAAAAATGACATACTAGTGTGAACTAAAAAAAGCCTCGAAAATGGTTTTCAAGACTTAGATTAATTAACTATTTTTAGCTTTTCTATTAGTTCTTTCTCGGAATAGTTTAGTAAATAGATATAGCAGAACATCAGTAATAACTGCGGCCAATGGAAACAAACTAATGTTTCCAATTAAACGACTGTAGTACATGGATAAGCGTGGCGTCAACGGAAAGAGAATTGCTCTGGCAGGAAGAAACCACGGAATAGCCATTAAAATTATAAAAAGAACCTGAATCTTTTTTGATAAGGCCGCAAAATTTAGGGGAAAGTGATCGCTATTTTTATATTTGAGCACATAATACAATATTCCGATTATCCCATATGTCATTGTTAAGTTGCTGATAATGTCCATTAAGTCACGATTCACAATGATAATTCCTTTCTTTCATCTCTGACTTAAAAATAAGCTCAGCTAATAATTAATTTCATTCTAGAAGTTATGCCCTATTTTTGCAAGCGCTTTAAAAAATAATTATATTTATTACTAAGTAGCTTTTCGCCTTTTTACCTGATTATTGGGATCGCAAATAATAAAAAACGAATAAAAGAACGCATCTCTTATTCGTTGTTGATTTTATGATTACTAATTGCAAAGTATTACTCAAGTCGTGACTTAATTATCCAAATCGTCATTAGGTCAGCTACCAATACCAAAACTAATTCATCATGTTCTAAGTGATAAATAACAATCCAGTTATCATAAGCTTTACCATAATTTCCACATCTTGCTGGGTGGAATTCACGCTAGCCGCTCCATTTTCCTTTTAAAGCATGATCCTTAATCTGCATTAAAATTCTGTTATCTTGCTCAATCACCGCTTCTAAGCATAGCTTTAATAACGAGATCGGGTAATGCTTCTTAGCTAACTTTTTTAGTTGACGTTCAAATGACGTTGTTTGTTTAATTTTCATCTAACTGATCAACCAAGTCATCAAAATCAGCTAATGAACCAATCGTTTTTACTTGCCCAGTTTCGGCTTCTTTTTTGGCAGCTAATGCCTCTGGCGAATCCAAAAAACTAATCAAACGAACTTCGTTATTTGCCGCTTTAACCAAAGATAATCGCATATATTCAGAAATAGTTAAGCCTTGCTTGGCTAAATTACGTTTAGCTCGCTCACTAATATCAGATGTGACCCGTGTTGACACAGTTTTATTTTTGATAATGCTTGTGCTCATCATATTTTCCTCTTATTGTTTACCATGGTATTACACTATTATATAATGCTTTTTAGCTTTCTACAACTAAACAAATTTTAGCTCATAGATTAGAAGATGCATTGATGTGTATTATAAAAAAGATATGGAGACTAAAGATGTCAATACTACTCACATATTCAGTAACTGTGCCTACCTTTAAGGCTCTAGTAACAGTTGATGCAGACGAATTTTGCTGGAACCATCCTAAAACTGTTTGCAAAAAATGATACAGCTCCAAAGTATTTGGTAGGCCTAGAACAAAAGTACTACGCTTTAAATTAGGAGTTTAATTATCCAAATCGTCATTAGGCCAGCTACCAATCAAAAGATCCGGTGTTTCAGCCATTGTACCATATTTAATAAATTCCTTTAGCTGCTTGATTGAGGTTAACGCAATCTGCTTGTTTTTCCCTGTTAATCCAGTGGCAATTTGCTCAACCTGCTTAAGCAGTTCAGCTGTCGGCCGTTGGTCGCCTCTAGCATCCATTACCCGTAATTCTGCTTTAATTAGTGGCTGAAGTTCTTTTATTTTTGAGTTGTGATTTAAGATACCATTAATGTATATCGTATTGCCCTTGTACTTGCCATTCTTCGACACTAAGTCAACAGATACACTATTATGAATCTTATTAACACGTTTAACCTTAAAAAGTATCTGATTTTTAACAATCTTTTTAAGCGTTTTTTGCCGATAAGGTTTTCCTGATTGATGATAGAGCGCCCCTTTTACAGCATTCGGCAATTCAAAGACATAGCCAGCTTTTGCTAACTTTGCAGTCCATTTTTTCGCTGTTGAATATGGTGCCTTGACCGTAGTTGCTGCAGCTACATCGCTTGCTGGTAAAATTGTTGAATTAGCAATCCCACAAAGTGCTGTAAGCACAGCAAGTTTAGTTACTTTTTTTATTCCTATCTTCATTTTTTATTTCTCCAATTATTACCAAAAATACTTTTCCCTAAGCAAAATTTATTTTTTCTTAGTTCGATGAGCACCAAGACTGTTCAGAATACGTCAATAAAGTTAATATTGATTATGAATATAATACTACAAATATATTAAAAAGCCAGTTGCTTAATTTAAGCAAGCACTAAGAGACAGACTAAATAGTTTTCAATTAAAGGACTGGGTTGAAGATCTTTTTGATTAGCTCGGGCAAAGAAAAAGCACCAAGCTATCTTAATAGCTTGATGCCTAAATTATCTGTTCTATCTGCTTTCCCATTTGGAAGATTTGACAGAGCGCATTTTTTTATTTATCTGGTACATCTTGAATTGTCACATCAGCGCCGAGCAAACGCAGTTTTTCCTGAACCCGGTCATAACCACGCAAGATATTGCCAGCATTATTAATAATAGTTTCACCGTGGGCCATTAGGCCGGCAATCATTAAACAAGCACCGGCCCGAATCTCACCAGCGGAAACTGTTGCACCATGCAATTTAGAAGTTGGGTGCACTAGGATGATATCATCTTCAACTTTGATGTCAGCTCCCATTTTCCGCAACTGCTCAATATGGCCAACCCGCTTAGGGTAAATACGATCAATTATTACCCCTTCGCCAGTCTTAGCGGTAAGTAAAAGTGGCGTGACCGGTTGCTGCAGATCGGTTGCAAAACCAGGATAAGCACCTGTTTTGATCTGTGTCATTTTTAAATCACCGGCAGGATAAACATACAGGGAATCCTCATCAGCATCAATCACAACACCCATTTCCTCTACTTTTGCTAAATAAGAATCTAGGTGTTCCTCAATAATGTTGTGAATACAAATGCCATTACCAATGCAGCCAGCAAGTGAAATATAAGTTCCAGCCTCAATTCGATCCGGAATAATTGTATGTGGGGCTCTGGCCTCCAGCTTTTCTACGCCCTCAATTCTGATTGAGTCGGTCCCAGCACCACGAATCGTTGCTCCCATGTTGTTAAGAAAAGTCGCAAGATCAATTATTTCCGGCTCTTTAGCAGCATTTTCAATGACTGTTTGCCCTTGTGCCGTAACTGAAGCCATAATAATGTTCATCGTCGCACCAACGGACGGCATCTCTAAGTGGATAGTCGCTCCCTTTAGACCGGTCGCGGGAGCCGTAATTGTTATTTGATCATTTTCATTTGTGACACATGCGCCTAAGGCTTCAAAGCCTTTAATGTGTTGGTCAATGGGGCGGGGTCCAATATCATCCCCACCAGGGAAGCCCACAACAGCCTTACCAAACCGGCCAAGAAGAGCACCCATAAAATAATATGAAGCACGCAAGCTCTTGATTTTACCGCTTGGCAATGGGCTCATCTTAATGTTCTCGGGATCAATATGCAAAGTGGTTTTCTGAAAATCACTTTTAACATCCATTTCATTTAACAAGTCCATTAAGTTGTCGACATCAGCAATCCTCGGAACGCCTTCCAAAGTTACCGGTGTACGCGACAAAATTGATGCCGGAATCAGTGCTACAGTGGAATTCTTTGCACCACCAATCCAGACATCACCCTGTAGGGGCTTTCCACCATGAATTATCATTTGCTTCATTGGCGAAAAAATCCTTTTCTATTTCGATTAGTCATAATAATGTTAAAGGAATTTAACAGAAAAAACAAGAGAAGACTTCTGTCCTCCCTGCTTAAAAATTAAGATTTTTGTATTATTCAACTACACGCATTACAATTTCTGTTCTGGTAATCCACAAGCTGCACCAATAAATGCCTTATATAAGCCTTCTGGTCTTTGTGGTCTACTCAAAAATTCAGGGTGATATTGCGCAGCAACGAAGAATTTGTTCTTAGTTATTTCAATTACTTCAACTAAGTGATTATCTGGGGAAACACCAGAGAAAGTCATACCGGCTTTTTCAAATGCTTCACGGTATTCATTGTTGAATTCGTAACGGTGACGGTGACGCTCTTGGATAACTTCTTGGTTACCATAAGCAGCAGCAGTCTTAGTTCCAGGCTTTAAGGCAGTTGGGTATAAGCCAAGACGCAAAGTACCACCGATGTTTTCTTCATCCCGTTTATCTGCCATGATATCAATTACATTATGAGTTGTTTCAGGATCTGCTTCGATTGAGTTAGCATCACGATAGCCTAGGACATCACGAGCAAATTCAACCGTTGCCATTTGCATTCCTAAGCAAACACCTAAGAATGGAATGTCATTTTCCCGTGCATACTTGATCGCGGTGATCATGCCTTCTAAACCACGCGTACCAAAGCCACCAGGAACGATTAATCCATCTGAGCCCTTCATAAAGTCAGCAATATTATCTTCAGTAATATCCTCTGCTTGCACCTTATTAATTTCAACATTGGTGTTGTATGAATAACCAGCGTGCTTCAAGGCATCAGTAACTGAAATGTAGGCATCTTCAAGTTCTACGTATTTTCCAACCAAAGTAATCTTAGTCTTGTACTTCAGGTTCTTAACCCGCTCATCAAGCCGAATCCATTCTGCCATGTCAGCTTCCTTTTTCGGACTTTGCAGGTGTAAGAAGTCACAAACCTTTTGGTCCATGCCTTGCTCTTGGAATGCCAGTGGCAAGTCAAAGAGTGATGGTGCGTTGATGGATTCAATAATCCGGTCAACCGGAACATCAGTAAAGTTAGAAATCTTGTCCTTATGTTCTTGGTCAATTGGCATTTCTGCCCGTAAAACCAACATGTTAGGCTGAATACCAATACTACGGAGTTCGGCTACTGAGTGCTGTGTTGGTTTAGTCTTCATTTCTTGGGCAGCGTGCAGGTAAGGTACCAATGTACAGTGAATGTACATCACGTTTTCTTCCCCAACTTCGCGCCGCATTTGTCTAATTGCTTCCATAAATGGGGTCGACTCGATATCACCGACCGTACCACCAATTTCAGAAATAACCACATCAGAATCAGTCGTCAGCCCTGCCCGCATGATTTTTTGCTTAATCATGTCCGTGATGTGCGGAATAACCTGAACAGTAGCTCCGTGATAATCACCACGACGTTCTTTTTCTAATACTTCTTTGTAAATTTTCCCAGTTGTTACGTTCGAATATTTACTTGTCCGTACGTCAACAATCCGCTCATAGTGACCTAAATCAAGGTCCGCTTCAGTACCATCATCAGTGACAAAAACCTCGCCGTGTTGGTAAGGATTCATTGTACCTGGATCAATATTGATGTAGGGATCGAACTTTTGCATAGTTACCTTTAAGCCCCGATTCTTTAACAACCGGCCGAGACTTGAAGCAGTGATTCCTTTACCCAGAGAAGAAACAACACCGCCAGTAACGAAGATATATTTTGTCATTAGCCAAACTCCTTTTGCAAAAAATAAAAAATAAAAAAAGCTCCCTTGCGGGAGCATAAACGCACATAGGGTGCCCAAGTAAAATACTATCATTTTCAGACATGAAGTCAAGAAAAATTATTCATCTTCATCGTCATCATCATTTAATTCAGATAATTGACCTTCGATACCGTCAGGCAAGTCCTCATCATCTTCGTCATCCGTATCAACGAAATCGTCATCTTCGCCAAAGTCGTCAGCATCGTCATCAGCGGTAGCATCAAGATCTTCATCTTCTGGATCATCATTATCGTAATCGATAATATCATCGCTACCAGTAGCACTTGCTAAGAAAGCATTGACCTTCTTATGGTGAGCACGGGTATCTTCTTCATCCTCATCTTCAGGGTGGTTGACTTCTTCGTCAACTGACTCATAAGGAAACCATGAGCGCAAAGCCCAAACATTTTCACCCATTGAAATGAACTCACCATTAGTGTTCAAGTCAGTGTAAAATTGGGGTAAACGCTCCCGAATTTCCTCGTCGCTCTCACCCAAGTACTTTTGTACTTCATTAACAATATCGGCAAAAGCCATTCTCTTATTGTTATCTTCCAAAATTGCGCGAGCAACTTCAATCATTGATAATTCATTACGATTTTTGTCTTTAAAGTCGTTTAATCCCACAATTGCATTCCTCTCTTTTAACAATCCTTCTTATTTTACTAGGCGTTTAAGTAAAAATCAACGTGACGGTATAATTTCCTACTAAGTATAGACCACTAAAGAGGTCATATTCAATGTGAAGTTCCCTAGATCCATCAATTTTAGGGAAAAATTTAATTATTTTAGCCCTACTAGTTAAATCCATCTGATAACCTTGGGCTACGTAATGACATTCCTTTTTCTGGCCCACACTAAAATGGAGTTGGGAATAATCACTGGCAGAATCACCACGTCTAATGATCACATCATTTTCTTTAATTAAAAGCTTAACGGGCACTTCGCCGTCTTCCAGATAAGAGACACGGGTAATCCCATTATGCTCGGTTAATTCTCCAGTACCAGACTTGCGAAAAGTTTCGCTTTCCTTTTCTTGTTTAATTGTACTAGTAAACGCAATCTTTACTTTAGTCATGACTTAACTTAAATTCCTCATCTTAACTAAAAGCTGGCACCAGCAACTCGGTTTGTTAAATAAAAAAAGCTAACCATCTAGATTAGCTAAAATCTTACAGTCAAACTGGCCAACTTAAAAGTTTTTAATCGAGCAGAAGTCGACTGCTTATTATCATTATTATAAAGTAAAAAGCCGATTTTCGCCAGTAAAGCAAACCCTAGTTGCAATCAACTTAGTGCAATTATGGCCCTTGCTAGCATAATTGAAGCAAACTCAAAATTGCCGAAAGCGGGCCTTACGCTTAGTCAGCAACTCATTAACTGACACTTTAGCAAAAGCGGTAATTTTCTGCGCAAGCAATTGCCGCAATTTAACCGCATCTTGAGCTAACACATCTTCAGGTAAAACACGTTCAATTACACCGTGTTCTTTCAGCCACTGCGGCTCAATATGCATTAATTCGGCGGCTTGACTAGCTAGTTTACCATCTTTCCACATAATTGAGGCAAAGCCTTCTGGCGACAAGACGGTGTACATACTGTGATCAAGCATCCAAATTTCGTCACTGCAGGCCAAAGCAAGCGCGCCACCGGAGCCAGCCTCACCCACAATAACGGTTAATAGCGGCACCTTAAGCTGAAGCATCTCACTAATGCTTTGGGCAATGACTTGCCCCTGGCCACTTTTTTCAGCGTCAGCTCCTGGGTATGCTCCGGGTGTATTTAATAATGTAATCACTGGAATATTCAAACTAGCCGCAGTTTTCATTATTCGGTTAGCTTTACGGTAACCACACGGTAGCGGGCTACCAAAGTTCGTCGCTAACCGTTTGTCCAGTTCTTGCCCCTTATTTGTTGCAATAACGGCAACACTGCGGTCGTTAATTGTCGCAAAGCCAGCAATAATTGCGGCGTCGTCACCGGTTGCCCTGTCACCATGCATTTCGAAAAAATCAGGAAAGAGCTGTTTTACCAGTTTGTTCATGTCAGTTTTGCTATCACTGCGGGCACCATTCATGATGGCAGTAATTTCGTCATTTGCCATTAGCTCGCTCCCTCCCACTTTTTAGCGGCAAAAATTGCCAATAGTTGTTCTAGGCATTCTTTCTGTTCAGTTCGGGGCACGATGGCATCAATAAAGCCGTTAGCAAATGCATTTTCAGCACTTTGAAAATTTGGTGGCAATTTTTTATTAATTGTCTGTTCAATTACCCGCCGACCAGCAAAGCCAATTAAGGCATGGGGTTCGGCAAGAATAACATCACCTTGAGAGGCAAAACTGGCAGTTACCCCGCCAGTTGTCGGATCCATCATGACTACAATATAAACGAGTCCTGCTTCGCGGTGCTGGTTGACTGCCTGAGAAATCTTGGCCATTTGCATTAACGACGTAATTCCTTCCTGCATCCTAGCCCCACCAGAAGCCGTCAACATGATGACCGGTAGTTTTTCCGCGGTTGCCCGCTCAAACATTTTCGTAATCCGCTCACCCGTGGCACTTCCTAAACTTCCCATGATAAAATCAGGATCCATAATGCCAAGAGCCGTTTCATAGTCACCAATTTTTGCTTGTCCAGTTAAAACGGCATCCTTAAGCTTAGTTTTGGTCTGCATTTGCTTAATTTTGGCTTGATATTGGGGAAAAGCCAGCGGATTAGTTGTTGCAATTGTTTCATCCCATTCGCTAAACTCTTTGGTCAGCATTTTAAGCCTTGTTCTGGCAGTTACCCTGAAGCCGTAGCCGCAGTTAGGACACAACCGGTATTTGCCCAATTTGCGAAAATAAAATTTGGTCTTACACTGCGGACAAATCCGAAAAATTCCCTGTGGTACATTTTCCTGGTAGTTGGCTAATGCGTGGTGAGGATGCTTAGAGAACTTAATTGCCATCTGTCACAGCCTCCTTAGCGCCAATTTTTTCTTTTTCCTGCTTAATATAATAGGGTAAAAACTGTTGATCAATGTAGGTGGTCAAGTAGTTACCACTTTGAAAAGCCGAATCGGTTAATAACGCCACTAAAAAGTCGCGGTTAGTTTTCAGACCCGTGATTGAAAACTCACTCAGGGCGTCTAATAAGCGTCTGATAGCCAGCGAACGATTATCGGCATGAGCGATAATTTTAATAATCATGGAATCATAAAAAGGTGAGACTTGATCCCCACTGTTGACACCACTCTCAATTCTGATACCTAAGCCGCTGGGCAAAGACATCTGCTTGATTTTACCGGCTTGCGGACGAAAATGGTGAAGTGGATCTTCGGCATTAATTCGGGCTTCGATGGCGGCACCATGCAGGTGGACATCATCTTGGGTAATACTTAAATCATCCCCGGCAGCAATATGAAGCTGTTCTTTGACAAGATCAATTTGTGCAACTTCTTCAGTAATCGAGTGCTCGACTTGAATACGCGTATTCATTTCCATAAAGTAAAAATGATGTGCTGGATCCATTAAGAACTCAATTGTTCCCACATTTTCATAGTGAATAGCCTTAATTGCCTTGGACGTAATCTTTTGCAAGTATTGCCGTTCTTGGTCATTAATCTGTGAACAAGGCGTTTCTTCAAGCACTTTTTGCTGATTACGCTGCATCGAGCAGTCACGCTCAGGCAAAGCCACAACGTGGCCTGCTTGATCTGCAATAATCTGCACCTCAATATGCTTGGCTGGTGAAATGATTTTTTCAAGGTACATCGAATCATCACCAAAAGAAAGTTTTGCTTCTTCTTGGGCCTGACTGAATGCTTGTGGCAAATCCTCGGGACGCTTAACCTTCCTGATTCCTTTTCCGCCACCACCAGCAACGGCCTTAAGCATTACCGGAAAACCAACTTTATTAGCTACAGTTAGGGCTTGGGCCGCATCCTTAACGGGACCAGTGCTGCCAGGAATAACGGGAACTCCATGTTGCCGCATTGTTTCCCGCGCGTTGGCTTTATTTCCCATAAGCGAAATGGTCTTGGCCTGCGGTCCAATAAAAACCAGGTGACATTCAGCACACATCTGGGCAAATTCCGAACTTTCAGATAAAAAGCCATAGCCGGGATGAATAGCTTGTGCTCCGGTTAAAAGAGCCGCACTAATAATGTTTTGCATATTTAAATATGATTGTGCCGGCTGAGGCTGACCAATGCAGACTGCCTCGTCCGCTTCTTTGACGTGCTGGGAGTCTTTATCGGCAGTTGAGTACACTGCCACCGCAGTAATATCTAACTCATGTAAAGCATGAATGATGCGAACTGCGATTTCTCCCCTATTAGCGATTAATACTTTACTAAACATGTTTATCCTACTTTACTGTATGGCAAAAATTAATTCAGCTGTGCATGCCACTTTACCATTAACGGTCGCCTTAGCTAGTCCTATTCCGGCTGAGCCACGCAATTTATCCAGTTCAACTGTTAAATCTAGGGTGTCGCCCGGTTTAACCATAGCCCGAAAACGGGCATTTTTTATTCCGCCAAAATAAACGGTTTTACCAGTAAACTCCGGCATGGTTAGCAAGGCAACTGCTCCAGTCTGCGCTAAAGCCTCGGTAATTAATACACCGGGCATGACGGGGTTACCGGGGAAATGACCCTGAAAATAGCTTTCATTAATGGTTGTGTTCTTGCGCGCATGGGCATATTCTCCCGGACGATAATCAAGCACTTGATCAATCAAGAGCATTGGGTAGCGGTGAGGCAAAATTTGCTGAATTTCCTGGCTTGATAAGGTTTGCTTAGTTTCTTTTTCACTCATCATTTGCACTCCTTTAATCAGGAATAATCGTCATCAATGGTTGATCGTACTCAACCACTTCTTCATTAGCCACCAAGATTTCAGTAATTGTTCCACTGCTAGTGCTTTTGATCTCAGTCATCATTTTCATCGCTTCAATCAAGCAAACAACTTCGCCCTTTTGAACATGATCGCCAACTTTTTTATATTGCGGTTTATCGGGACTTGGCTGCAAATAGACGATGCCGACCAGTGGCGCCTTAACTTGCACTGTATTAGCTTTTACCTCAGTAGCTTGTTTAGCAGATTCAGGGACAGCCTTGGCTGAAGCTGTCGGCAGTGCGGGGCTGGCTTGCTCCTGCTGCTTAGCAGCTTCTTCACCTGTGCCGGTTACCTGAACCGGCTGGTCAGCAATGTCTCGTTTATCAATTAAAATATGGCCACCTTCAAAATCCAACTCAAGCTTTTGAATTTCACTTTGATCAATTTGTGCGATTAATTCTTGAATTTCCGCAAATTTCATCTAATCACCCCATCTTTTCATTGCAATTACCCCGTTATGACCACCAAAGCCAAACGAATTACTTAAGGCGTAATCAACCTGCTGGTGGCAATTATTTTTAGTAACCAAATTGATTGCACACTGCGGATCTTGCTGCTTGAGCCCCACATTAACTGGTAATTGACCAGAATTAAGGGCCAAAATGGTGGCAATAGCTTCAACAGCACCAGCAGCTCCTAGCAAGTGACCGGTCATGCTCTTGGTACTTGAAACGAGGACATTGCTATCCGCTCCAAAGACCTGGTTAATTGCCTTTGCTTCAGCTATATCATTAGCCTTTGTACTTGTACCATGAGCATTAATATAGCCGACCTGTTCTGGTGCAATTTTACCTTCCGTAAGCGCCAACTTCATTGCGCGGGCCGCTTGCGTACCAGCAGGATCAGGCGATGTAATATGGTAAGCATCAGAACTGACTCCGTAACCAACAATCTCGCCCCATATTTTAGCGCCCCTTTTTTGCGCATGTTCCAGTGACTCAAGGATGATTGAACCAGCACCCTCACCCATCACAAAGCCAGAGCGGTCCTGATCAAACGGGATACTGGCTCTTTGGGGATCTGTTGCTGTTGCCAAAGTTGTAATTGCCGCAAAACCGGCAATGCCGCTTTCATTAATTGCTGATTCCGATCCGCCGGTAATCATGACATCAGCATGTCCATCCTTTATTTGCCGAAAGGCTTCGCCAATTGCATTTGTAGCTGAGCTGCAGGCCGTAACAATTGTTGTACTGATTGCTTGTGCGTTGTATTTAATTGAAATGTTGCCAGCGGCCATATTTGCAATCGCCGTTGGGATAAACATCGGTGAAACCCGGTCAAGACCTTTATCATGCCACTTGATTACCTGTTCTTGAATCGTAGTCAAGCCGCCAATGCCACTACCCCAAATAACGCCCAGACGTTCACTATTGGTATTTGCTTCATTAATACCAGCTTGCTGAATGGCTTCGGCCGTTGCATACATCGCATATTGCGTAAACCGATCCATCCGCCTCGTATCTTTTTTAGCTAAATACTTCAGAGGATCGAAATCCTTCAATTGTCCAGCTAAGGTTACGCCAGTAGAACTGGCATCAAAATAGGAAATAGGCGCAAAACCGACTTGCTGCTTGTTTAAACCTGCTTGAAAGCTGGCTAAATCATTACCAATGGGAGTTAGAGCTCCCATTCCCGTAACTACTACTCTTGTCATAGCCTCTCCTTTACTGCATGGTTAAACCGCCATCGACGGTAATTGTTTGGCCGGTTATATAATCACTTTGAGCTAAGAAAATAGCCGCCTGCGCCACTTCTTCCACTTGGCCTAGACGCTTAAGTGGAATCTGGTCAATTATCTGCTGCTCTAATTTAGAACTAAGATTTTGGGTCATCTGAGTAGCAATCATTCCAGGTGCAATCGCGTTGCACCGCAAGTTACGCATGGCAACTTCTTTTGCAACAGACTTGGTTAAGCCGATTACTCCTGCCTTACTGGCGGCATAATTTGCTTGCCCAATATTACCGGTCAACCCAATTACACTTGCCAGATTGATAAAACAACCACTGCGCTGCTTATACATTGGTCTGACTGCTTGTCTGATAACATTAAACGTACCAATCAGATTAGTATCAATCACGCTTTGAAAATCTTCTTCTGACATTCGGTTCAACAAGCCATCCTTGACAATTCCGGCATTATTAACCACGACATCTAACTGATTAAATTGGGCATAAATCTGGGCAATCATTTCTTTGACAGCAGAGACATCCGTTATATCGGCGCTAAGATCAATTACATCATTACCATATTTTTTTAGTTCTGTAATGATTGCTGGTGCTACCGGTTTACGCGCATTTAAAACAATCTTGGCATGATTTTGCGCAAAAGCTTGTGCGATAGCCAGACCAATGCCGCGTGAGCTGCCTGTTATCAAAACAACTTTATCTTTTAAATCCATTATTTCATTGCCTCCAATGCACTAACTGCAGCTTGCATGTCAGCACAACTATCCGTGCGGTAAGTTGGCACACCAACAACCACTTTACGGGCAAAAGACAGTAAAGTTTGACCGGGACCAAGCTCGACTACCGCGGTTAATTTATCTTGGTGCTGCATTAATGTCTTAGCAAAATAAGTTGAACTCACTAGCTGATTAGTTAAATTTGTCGTCAAATTCGCGGGCGTAAATTCTGTTTGCGTCGTTGTACTGTATACCGGAAAGCGCCCTTTTTGCCAGTTAACTTGCCTTAATTCGGCATTAAGATCTGACTGAATCGACTGCATTAACGGAGTGTGAAAAGCTCCGCTAACCCGCAGCGGCACTACCCGCGCACCCTGAGCAGTTAACTCACTACATGCCTTGGTGACAGGCTTTTCCGCCCCGCCAATTACCACTTGCTTTGGGGTATTAACGTTAGCAATGCCGATTTCTCCTAAATCTTGGACAGTTGCTAAAACCGTCTTAATTTTAGGTAGCGAACTTTTCATCACGGCCACCATCACACCAGGATGTTGCTTGCTTGCTTTTCCCATTAGTTCGCCGCGTTTTTGGATAAGCCGCAAAGCTGAAACAAAATCAATGTTATGCGCACTCGCAAGTGCACTGTATTCGCCTAAACTAAGACCAATGCCAAAAGCAGGTATATCTACGCTATCCTGCAATACTTGGTTAAGTGCATAACTCACTGCTAAGATAGCTGGCTGTGCATATTCAGTTGCCGCCAATCGCTGTGCTTGTTCCTGATCATAAAGTAGATCAGGTAAGTCAAACTGCAAAATATTGCTGGCCTGATCAATCAACTGACGATAATGCGGTACTGATTGATATAAATCTAGCGTAAGCCCGGTTTTTTGTGCTCCTTGTCCACTAAATAGTAATCCAATCATTGCTTAACGACCGCCAGTCAATAGTTTTTCTGCTTGTTCAGCTACTTCAGCCAAAATCTCCGCAGCTGGTTGTTCTTCATGCACCATGCCGGAAATTTCACCGGCCATAAATGAACCGGTATCCGGATCCCCGTCGATGACTGCCCGGCGCAAACTGCCGCTTCCCATCTCTTCTAATTTGGCAAAATCGGGCTCAGGCTGCAATGCTTCTTCTTTTTCCAGCTTGATATAGTCCTTTGCCATCTTGTTTTTCAAAACGCGCGAAGGATGACCGGCATATTCGCCGGTTACCATCGTACTGGCATCTTTAGCACGCAAGACAGCTTTTTTATAATTCGGATGAATCTTTGATTCTTTCGCAACTAAAAAGCGGGTACCCATTTGAACACCTTGTGCACCTAACATAAATGCAGCTGCAAGACCGCGGCCATCACCAATACCACCAGCAGCAATTACCGGAATTTCCACGGCATCTACCACTTGTGGAACCAGCGCCATCGTTGTCAATTTACCAATATGACCGCCGGATTCCATCCCTTCCGCAATGACAGCATCAGCACCAATGCGCTCCATCATTCGCGCAAGTGCTACTGAACCGACAACAGGAATTACCTTAATCTGTGCTTTTTTAAATTCGGATAAATACTTGGAAGGATTGCCGGCACCAGTAGTGACAACGGCAACTTTGTCCTTATTGGCTAAGATTACGTCAACCACATCATCGGCATATGGTGATAGCAACATGACATTGACTCCAAAAGGACGGTCAGTTAACGACTTTGCCCGCTCGATTTCTGCCGCTACAACATCGCCTGGTGCATTGCCGGCACCAATAATTCCTAGGCCACCAGCACTGGAAACACTGGCAGCCAACTTACCATCAGCAACCCAAGCCATTCCGCCTTGAAAGATTGGATAGTTAAGTCCCAAACTTTTCATTAATGGACTTAATTCCATGAGTTAACCCTCTTTCGCAGCTAGCTGTTTTTGCACAAAATCAACCAAATCTTGAACGGTCTGAATACCATCTTCACTTTCAATCTTGATGTCAAACTCGTCTTCCAATTCATTAATTACTTCAAAAACATCCAGACTATCGGCATTTAAGTCATCCTTGATATTTGCTTGCGGCGTCACTGCAGCATCGCTTTCTCCGGTTTGGGCAACAATAATTTCTTTTACCTTTTCAAAAATTTCTTGTTCTGTCATCTTGTATACTTCCTTTGTTAATTTCTTTAGTTAAAAAATCAGTGCAATGCTGGCAACCGTCAGACCGCCACCAAAGCCGCTTAAAATTAATTTCTGGCCGGGTTGAATATCACCCGATGTTACAAATTCGTCTAGCAAAATTGCCACACTAGCCGCCGAAGTGTTGCCGTAACGGGCAACATTATTCAAAAACTTAGCCACTGGCTCATTAAGATGTTTGGCAATTACGGTTAAGATGCGGCCATTGGCCTGATGCAAAAGATACCAATCAACATCATCTTTTTGCCAATTAGCCTGCGTTAATACCCGGTTAATTGAGCTTGGCACTTCATGTGTAGCGAAGGTATAAACATCGCGGCCCTGCATTTCCAAATAGTGCTTATGCTGATCAGTATTATCTTGGCTAAAGGCGGAAACAGTCGGCTGATAGCCGGCCGTTAGAATCGCCGCCTGTTCACCAAATGCACGCAAATCTTCAGCAATAATTCCCGCGGTGGCGGCATCTTTTTCCACAAGTACGCCACCACTACCATCGCCAAACAGCACGGCAGTAGAGCGATCTTGCCAGTCAACTAACTTGGTTAAAACTTCTGCACCAATGACCAGCCCCCTGTGATAAGGACCAGCAAGCAACTTATCCGCAACGGCCAAGGCGTAAATAAACCCAGAGCAGGCGGAATTAAGGTCAAAAGCTAAAGCATGTTGGGCATGAATCTTTCCTTGCACTATTGCAGCTGTCGAGGGAGTTAAAAAATCCGGTGACATTGTAGCCACAATGATAAAATCAATTTGATCAGCAGCAACAGCCGCTTTTTTTAGTAAACTTTGCGCCACCTTAACAGCTAAAGCTGAAGTCTGCTCACCGTGAGAAACATGGCGCTGTTTAATACCAGTGCGGGATGAAATCCATTCATCAGAAGTGTCCATTATCTCTGCCAAGTCATCATTTGAGACAACTTGGGGTGGTACATAGCTGGCTGTTTGCGTAATTTTTAACCCCATCAGGTTAATGCCCCTTCTTGTTATCAATATGCGGTGGAAATTCGAGAAAAGCCCTTAGATTAAGCAGAGCCCGTTCAATAATGGCTATCTGCTCTTCATCAAAACCTTCGATAAATTTCTTAACCATGTGTCGGTGAAACGAGTCGTGTGCTCGGTAAATCAAACGACCGCGATTGGTTAATCCTAGGCGAATAATTCTGCGATCATCTTCACCGTGAATCCGAATAACATAGCCTTTGCGTACCAGCTTATTAACCATTGTTGATAATGAACCGGCAGTAACCATTAATTCACTAGCAACTTGCGAGCTTGTCTTATGCTCATACATAGAAATGACATCAATTGCATGCAGTTCCCTAATTGAAATGTCTTTAAATTCGCTCTTACGTAATTCACGTTCTTCTACACGCATGATATCGGAATAAACCGTTGTTAACAGGCTATTAATTCTTTTCAAATCTGTTTCCAATAGCATCACCCCTTAGTTAATAGTTATTACTAAATTGCGACTTTCGATTCTTTCATACTAATCAAAAAAGCAGCTAGTCTCCGCGTTTTGACTCGTAAAATTGAACAACTTAAAAATTAAAAGCGACAATTATCATCTTCCCTATTTACTTTGTACTTCAAAATAAATTATGAAAGTATGATATTGTATTAAGTGAAAAAAGTCAAATAAATATTGTATTTTGCGCTTTTTAGGTTAAAATCTTAATAATTTAAGTCAATTTTTAATCTTAAAATACTTTGATAATCAAACTATTATTTTTAAATGAGGTAATATCAGCAAAATGTGTAATGAACAAACTAGTACTGCCGTAAAAAAAGAGAGCCTTAAAATGTTGCTAGCAGATTTGCCATTGCAAATCAATTGGTGGCAAACATGCAAATCGACTAATTTAGCTGCTAAAGAAGATTTCTTAGCAAATGGTTATGACGGTCCCAAACTGTTTGGCAGTGACGTGCAGACTGGTGGTTATGGCAAAAATGCTCGCCCCTTCATCTCAAATCAAGGGGGAATCTACCTATCACTAGTAATTAAAGTGCCGCAACTTACCGGGCAAAATCAGGGCCTGTTAACCACTGGCATTGCTTGGCAGCTTTACGAAACCATTAAACAAGAATTACAGATAGAAACAGAGCTTAAATGGGTTAATGATCTTTTCTGGCAGGGCAAAAAAATAGCGGGCATTCTGGTTGAATGTCCCGCTCCACACGTTGCCATTATTGGTATTGGCTGCAACCTTTTTCAAACTCATCTAAGCGAAGAGTTACCCGGTGCGACTAATTTGCTTACTGCCCAGCCGACCACTGAAAAAACTTGTCATTTAATCAGTAATTTAATCCACCACCTATTTTCTTTTATCCCCAATTTTATCCACAGCGATTTCCTCCCCCAATATAAAAAACATATGATGCTTTTAAACAAAAAAGTTACCCTCCAATTGGGTCAAACCACCATTCAAGGACGCGCAGTTGACCTAACACCTATGGGTAACTTAATTTTGGAAACTGAAACAGGCAGTCGGTCATTTAATGCTGGCGAAATTACTAGAATCCGCTAAAAAATGACCTACTTTTTAAAAATTAATCTGCCGGTTTAACCATTAATAAATTGATGCCACCTAATAAAATTAAGATGACACAAACAGTAATCAGCTCTTGCTAAATATTGATTTTCTATTCTACCTTTCAGTTAATTTATCAAACTAATACCAGCTTGATTTTTCTGTGGGCAGCATTAGCAATCTCGCTTAATAATCCCACGCTAACATTCATTGAACCTGATTCGATACGGCTGATTGTTGCTTGCGACTTACCAACATAGCTAGCAAATTCTTTTTGCGTCATATTAAGATCATCCCGCATTTTGCGAACTATTACTCCAGCATTTAAATTAAAATCTTCTTGCGCAAATCCTTTGGCTAGCTTAGGATTCTGTTCAATTCTTTTTTCAATGTAATTATCAATAAAGCTCATACTATTTCACCCCATATTTTTGTTCATAAAGCTTTCTGCGCAGCAGTGCTTTGTCTAATTCTTTCTTAGGCATTTTTTGTGATTTCTTTTTGAAACCGTGTGTTATCACTTTTTATTATTGGAACTGAATTTGAAACTTTTTATGCAATATAGCATATCTGCTATATTACGGCAAACAAAAAAATTGTCTTTACTTATTTATTTTTAGCACTTAAAAAGCACATACCCGCTACTTTCAGGTATGTGCTTCTTATTTTCTTAAGGAGATTTTTACATAACAAATTGACTTATAGATAGTAATTACTAATCGAGACTAACTGAGATTGTCCGATCTCGTGGCAACATATCATCAGAAAAGCTTTGTAATTCTGTTTCCAAAATGCCGAGATTTTCGGTTTTTTCTTTTAGATAAGCAACTGTCAGAGGTAATAAATCGATTCCTACTTTAGGATTTAACTGAGTAGCCTGTCTGATTTTTTCAAGGCGATACTCAATTGTTTTGGGGTGAACCATCAAAATATGGGCAAGTGAAGACAATGTAGCCTGCTTTTTAGTATATAGCCATAAAGTTAGTTGCGTATCTTCATCTAACTGGCTTAATTTTTTCCTGACATCAGGATAGTCCAGTGAAGAATGAACGATACTATACATATTGGCTACTTCATCGTAGTGAACAATTGAATCAAATTTATTACTTAACAATAAGGCAAAAAGTGCCTCTTTAATACTCCCAGATAGGTCGAAATGTCGTTTACCTATACCAACACTGGTTTCTTTGGGTAAACTAGTTAAAAATTTACTTTCTTGCTTAGGCCGCATTACATAAACCCGATTGTTCTTGTCAAGATCAAACGCTAAACGCCATTCGGGCAAGTTGGTAACAGAAGAAACAACCATAGCAAGATATTTCACATCCAAATCAACTCCATTCATTTTTGCGCGGCCATCAAATCCATTGTTTGCGACAGGAACATCGTAGTCAGATACATATAGCCATTCATGCATAAACTTATCAAGCATATCTTATTCTCCTATTGTATATTTAGATTTGTATAAATAAAACTTATACTATAATAATTTAATCCATTAGACTTGCTAATTACAAATAGGCCACTATATAACTCTTATAACATCTTTAAATTTATACATGTTTATGAAACTTTAGTCTGGCAAAATAATTGTTCCGTCACCATTTTTGAGGTACGAAGAGATATTGTCTAGTGAGGTAATAACAGCCGGTTTATTCGACTTTTCAACAAATGAAATCGCAGCTTCTACTTTAGGTTTCATCGATCCAGGTGCAAATTGATTTTCACTAAGAAATTGTTTCATTTCTGCAACCTTAACCTGATGCAAATCTCTTTGTGATGGCTTGTGATAGTTTATTGCAACATATTTCACTGCGGTCAAAATAATCAATTGATCGGCATCTACTAGCTCAGCCAGTTTAGCCGCAGAAAAGTCCTTGTCAATAACCGCTTCAACACCGCGAATTTCCTCACCAGATTTAATAACGGGAACACCACCGCCACCAGCAGCAATTAGTGTCATGCCCTTTTCTACCAGCGACTTGATCGCATCAGCTTCCATAATACTTAATGGTTTTGGTGAAGGAACTACCCGTCTAAATCCGCGACCAGCATCTTCGACAAGCTGCCAATCCGGATGTTCCTTTTTTACTTCATTAACTTCATTTTCTTGGTAAAAAACTCCGATTGGTTTTGACGGATTCTGAAAAGCTTTATCGTGTTCATCAACCACTGTTCTAGTCAGCATCGTCATAATTTTTACCGGTAATTGACGTTCATCAGCTTTCATATCAAGTGCGTTGGCAAGCCACAGTCCAATTTCACCCTGCGTCATTGCGCCTACTGTATCAAGAGGCATCGCAGGATTACTTTCTGAACTACCCGCAAGTTCCTGCAATAACAAATTGCCAACTTGTGGACCATTTCCATGAGTAATTACTAACTGAATATCGCCCTGAGCGATAAAGTCAGTTAAATAATTAGCTGTTCTCAATAATGCGGCTTGCTGCGCTTGTGCTGATGGATCATCAGTCAGGATGGCATTTCCACCCAAAGCAACAACAATTCTTTTCATATTAACTCCAATTTTTATATCTTCAATTTACCCAGTGCCAAAGCAGCGATTGCCCCGATTGCTAATACGGCAATAATAACCATAAATAGCCATTCGAGTTTGCCGACACTGTTACCCGTTTCTTTACGTGCCTTGTAGTACAGGACAAAGCCTATTACATAAGCAATAGTGCATAGCCACAAGAATTGCAGTCCCGCAAAAATCATGCTAAGAACTTCAAAAACTAAGGCAATTAAGCCGGGAATAATGACCTTTAATTCCTTTTGTTGCAAACCGAGTTTCAATTGATAAGCACCAACCAAGGCATAGCAAACAGCGATAGCAGATGTACATAAAGAGTATGCAAAGTTATATGCTTGATCAGTAAATAAAAGGGTTATTAGAAAGAGTTGAATTAATATTTCGGTTAGCCATAAGGAATTGGCAGGGGCACGATGTTTATTCAGCTTGCCAAACCATTTGGGCAAAAGTCCTTGTTCCGCCATCAGTGACGTCGCTTCAACTGGTAGCATTGTCCAAGAAAGCCATGCACCTAAAATCGAAATAATTAAACCAATTGCAATGAAGGCCCCACCAATTGGTCCAGTCATTTCTTTAAATAAGTAAAGTAATACTGGGTGCCGCATTGTTTGCAATTTACTTAGTGGCAAATAACCATAAGGTAAGATTGAAACTACGACATAGATACTTAAGAGTGAAATCAATCCGATGATTGTTGCCTTACCAGCATCTGATTTTTTCTTTGCCCGGGCAGCCATTGTTGTTGCCCCTTCAATACCGACAAAGACCCACATCATAACCATCATACAGCCCTTGATTTGCTCGAAAATACCCGAACCGGTTGCCTTTGAATATGTCACGCTTCCCTGAAGATTGGTGGACATATTAGCCCAAAAGTGGCTAGTAAAAACGCCGGCCTTGAAGTTGATGATTGCGATCACAATGAAAGCAAAAATTGGAATCATTTTAGTAACGGTTACGATTGCGTTAATGATTGCAGCAGATTCAATTCCCCGGGTAACCAAGATTGTCAATGCCCACGAAATTAGTGAAGCAAAGATAATTGCACTAACACTATTACCCGATTTTAATGAAGGGAAAAAGTAACCAAACGATGACATGAGCATTGTGGCAAAAGCAACATTGCCTAGCCAAGCTGAAAGCCAGTAGCCCCAGCCTGAAATAAAGCCAACAAAGTCACCAAATCCGGCACGAGCATAGTCTGATACACCAGTTAATTCAGGTTTATTCAAAACTAAATGATTTAAACACAGTGCCAGCATCAAAATTCCAATTCCCGTAATCACCCAAGCAATTAATGCTGCTCCTGGAGTAGCTGCTTGAGCTAGTGTTGACGGTAAATCGAAAATTCCTGACCCAATTGCGGAACTAACAACTAAGGCAACTAGGGCCGGCAGGGCAATACCATTTTCTTTGGAATCAGCCATCATTTTCTCCTGCTTGTTCAAGTTCAGGTACAGCTGGAATGAATAAATTACCTAACGTAGCAGCCATAATCGCTTTAATTGAGTGCTTGCGGTTTTCTGCTTCTTCGAATTGACGGGCATACTCGCTTCTGAATACCTCATCAGTAACTTCCATTTCGGTAATACCGTATTGTTTCTTAACGTCCTCACCATATTCTGTATTAGTATCGTGGAAAGCAGGCAAACAATGCATAAAGATAAGTTGGTCCTTTGGCGTGCCTGTCTTCTTCATCATTTCCATGTTGACTTGATATGGCTTCAATAATTTAACCCGATTTTCCCAATCAGATTCGCCCATTGAAACCCACACATCGGTGTAGATAACATTGGCGCCTTTGACACCTTCATCAATATCAGCAGTAATCAATAATTGCGCACCAGATTCAGCCGCAAACTTATTAGCTAAATCAACCACTTCTTGAGCTGGGTGGAGTTCTTCCGGAGCAACAATATGAATGTTGACACCAAGCATGGCACCAGTAACTAATAACGAATTAGCCATATTGTTGCGACCATCACCAACAAATGAAAGAGTCAAACCACGTAAATGACCAAAGTTTTCTTTAACGGTCATAAAGTCGGCAATCATTTGTGTTGGGTGCCACTGATCAGTTAAGCCGTTCCAAACAGGTACACCTGAATATTTGGCTAAAGCTTCAACATCAGATTGCTTGAATCCTCTGAACTCAATTCCGTCAAACATTTTTCCTAAAACAATCGCTGTATCTTCAACGGATTCTTTTTTACCTAATTGAATGTCGTTTGCACCCAAATATTCTGGATGTGCGCCTAATTCAATGGCCGCAGTGGTGAAAGCTGAACGTGTTCTGGTGGATGTTTTTTCAAATAATAATGCAATGTTCTTGCCTTCCAAATAGCGGTGCGGAATATTATTGTGCTGCAATGTCTTTAAATGAAGACCAAAATCGACTAAATATTGAATTTCACCTGGGGTAAAATCTTTTTCCGCTAATAATGAACGACCTTGAAATACTGAGTTAATTGCCATTGATAAACCTCTTTACTCTCTTTTTTGAATTAGTTATAAATCTTCACGCCATAATGGTTGTGACATACAACGAGGGCCGCCACGACCGCGTGATAATTCGCTTGAAATAACTTCGTGAACCAGAATGTCATGCTTTCTCAGCATTTCGTTGCTGACATAATTACGGTTGTAGGTAACTACTTCACCCGGAGCAATTGTCAGCGTGTTTGAACCGTCATTCCATTGCTCACGCGGAGCCACAATGTCATCACCGTTACCAGTTAAAATCAGATCTAGTTCTGATAAATGCAAAACTTGTTTCAGAGTTTCGCCCAAGTCGGTGTGATGTTCCATTCTTACTTCACCGTTATCACCAGGTGTCAAAACAAAAATATTCATTTTGCCAGCTTCGTCCATGATGCCTGGGAAAACAGTAAATTGATCTGTGTTAACCATCGTGAAGACCGTATCTAGGTGCATCATTGCATGATTATGTGGAATCTCAATTGCCACTACGGTATCGAAGTGACTATCTTTATTGGTAAAGAGTTCTTTAGCTAAGCCTTCTACTGACTTAGATGAGGTCCGTTGGGAAACACCAATAGC
Source organism: Lactobacillus panisapium (assembly GCF_019469265.1). NCBI lineage: Bacteria > Bacillati > Bacillota > Bacilli > Lactobacillales > Lactobacillaceae > Lactobacillus > Lactobacillus panisapium. Next base: position 1,793,583 of record NZ_CP048268.1, read on the forward strand.
CAAAACATGGTCGTTCAAGACTAGTTCGTCCCCACCTTCAATTCTAGTGGTGTGATTACGACTACGCCAAATATCTACTTTGCCAGCAAAGCGAGGATGATATTTCATCACAAATTCGGTAAACAATGATTCAGGGCGCCGAGCAGCAAATGTCATGCGGTTAATAGTAATGCCTGAACCAATTGATGCTTGTGGATCACGTGTGAAATATGCATTAGGCAGTGGATCAAGTAGGAACGGATCGCTAGCGTCGCTACCTGCTAAGTCATGAAGTGATTCGTGTTTAACATCCAAATCAACTTCATTGCGCCGAACACCGCTGTAAAGCTTTTCAACCATATCTTTAGTTTCTAAATCTGTCAGATATTCATGCAAAACATCATGCGTGGTTCCTGAGCCATAGCCGTGTTCGTCAAGATACTGTTCTAAGAACTTTTCTTTAATATCGTCATCTTCTGAGAGCGCCTCAACTGCAAGGTCATCAATATATAATGTTTCCACACCATTTTTTCTTAATGTTTCAGCAAAATAGTCATGCTCTTTCTGAGCGATTTTTAAAAAAGGAATATCGTCAAACAAAAGCCGTTCCATCGTATCTGGTGTAATATTTTCAACTTCTGCACCAGGTCTTTTTAGTAAAACCGTCTTCAATTTACCGATTTCCGAATTAACATTAATTGCCGGATTATCCATAATTGCTTCTCCTTTGTAAAGTAATGTAAAATCATAAAAAGCGCTTTCATTAATTTACGATTTAATTATCACAAAAAGCATTTATTGTTTAAACGGTGTTTTAGATAGACTTTTTTATCCAATTGGATAAATACATAAAAGCAGTGCACAAAAAAACATCCTCAATCTAAACGATTGAGGATGCTTTTTGGGGAAGAATGATTTAAATAACTATCTTTGCTAAGTTCTAGCTAAATATATGACGACTTAGCAACTAATTTCTTAGAAAGTTAGCCACTTGTTCGTCTTTAAGTTGAAATATTAATTTATGTTTTTATGGCTCAGTTACAATAACAACCAATGTTCTTAAAAAGTCCATTTTTTCTCTCCTTTACTTGTATTTGCATAGTACATCTTAATACTACTGAAATTTCTTTCCATTATTTTGTCATATTTGAAAAATAATTAAGACTAAAAAATACTCTTAATCGAATGATCAAGAGTATTTTGAGAAGAATGATTAAATAACTTTAATTTGCTTTAAGCAGGGAATACAACAACCATGTCTCTTAATAAATCCATAATTTTTCTCCTTTACTAATCATTTTATGCTTATAAATATATCTTAGTCTTACTGTAACTTTTTTCTATTATTATTTCATATTTGACAATTATATTTTGACATAAAACTAGTTATATATTTTTAACATTAAATAAAAAAACTCCTAGTCAATAACTAAGAGTTTTTTTGGGGAAGAATGATTGAATAACTATCTTTGCTAAGTTCTAGCTAAATATATTACATTTAATTAAAAATTAAATGTAACACATGAATTAATCAGTAATAATAATTGCTACAGTTCTTAAAAAACTCATATTTTCCTCCTTTGTTTAACTCTCATTGTTTATACATATATTAGTCTAATCATGTTTTTTCACTATCTATTTTTCATATTTGAAAATTATTTTTCTATAAAACAGATTATGCATATCAGATAGATTCAGATTAAATAAAAAACACCTAGTTAATAACTAAGTGTTTTTTGGGGAAGAATGATTGAATAACTTTTACTAAAGTTAAATTTGGCAAATCTTAAAAATTTGCTTCTAAGTTTTTAGATTAATTAGAACTTGTTTGATCTAAGGACAACAACAATTAAATCTCTTAATAAGTCCATGCTTTTGCCTCCTTTTTCTATACTTTTATCCAATTAATAATACCTCTTTTACTATTTAAAATAATTGTTTTGTCATATTTGAAAACGAATTTATGGTTTATTATATTTATCCACCATTTTGTTAACAAATGTTCCATATCCTGCTCTGGTAAATAAATTTCTAATTAACTTCACATCATCAAATTTTCCTTTAATTAGGCTTTCGTAATATTCAACTAATATCTTAGTGAACGCTAATTCGACGGTATTAGGTAACGCTTTTAGATATTTTATCGCTTTAACACATAGATTAGCTTTACCATTTTCGAAACACCAATTGATAAAATTCGTCATTGCAGCACTTATAGCTAATAGCAGCTTACCTTCAATTTTATCAACATCTTTATATCTTCTGATAATACTGCTAATTAAAAATGAGGCTTCATCAAAACTATATACTCTTATTGTATTAGCAATCATAGCTATCCTAATATATTCGTTTTCATCAGTATCTTCTTGAAAAATAATCTTTTTTATTTCCCTTTTTTCTTTTTCATTAAGCTTTCTTAAAGCATCCTCATCATGTGTGTTAGCAATTAACTTAGTAAGCAAAATTTCTGATTTGACAAACGGAGTCCTAGGTTTAATATTTTCTATTTCGCTAATTATATTATTTATCTCAGTATCATCATCTACATTGGCTGCCTTTACGAATTTTCTTAATAGAATGTTTACCCTTTTGTTGTTGGCATCTTCTTTAGATATGCCTGAAAAGAACTCTTGAAAGCTAATATTATGTTTCTGTAAAATTTCGATTAATTCTTCCGCACCGATATCGTGATACCCGCGCTCAACTTTTGAATAAAAAGAAACCGAAATTACTCCCGCGGCCATTTCTGTTTGAGTAAGACCCAAGTCATGCCGTAGCTGCTTCAATTTACTCCCAATATATCTCATTTTACCAATCCCTTTTTATAGTTTCATATAGATAATTATGAACATTTAGCTTAAAATATTCAAAATTATTATTTTTTTCTAATGGCTTTGTTTGTTTTAATTATCAAAAATTAACCGTAATCCCCTAAGTTTGCTATAATCAGGGTAAGTAGTAGATTTTTTCAATAGTAACTGAAATTAAATTTTTGAGGAATTTATATGCCTAAATTTCAAAGCAAAAAATTAGCTAAGGAAGTCGTCTTACGCGACCCCGTTCACGATTACATTCATATTGAGGATCAAGTAATCCTAGACATTTTAAAAACTAAAGAGTTTCAACGAATGAGACGGATTAAACAGTTGGGACCATTAGCCTACGTTTTTCCCGGCGCTACTCATACACGTTTCGAGCATAACCTAGGAGTCTATGAATTAACCCGCAAAATCTGCAACATCTTTGCTACCAAGTATCCTTCACGAGTTCCCGGCGACGGGCTATGGGATGATAATAACCGCTTATTAGTCGAGTGCGCGGGATTATTGCATGACATCGGTCATGGACCATATTCCCATACTTTTGAGCATCTTTTTGGCACGGACCACGAAAAGATTGGGCAAAAGATTATTACTGACTCTAGTACTGAAATCAATCAGGTATTGCGCAAAGTCGCACCTAATTTTCCCGATCTAGTTGCTAGTGTTATTGCCAAAACTTACCCTAACCCACAAGTCGTTAAAATGATCTCTAGCCAAGCCGATGCTGATCGGATGGATTATTTAAAGCGTGACGCCTATTTCACCGGTGTCACTTACGGCGAATTTGATCTTTCACGAATTTTGCAAGAAATCAGACCGTACAGTGGAGGAATTTGCTTCACAATGGCTGGAATGCACGCAGTTGAAGACTATATTGTCTCGCGTTATCAGATGTATCAGCAAGTCTACTTTCATCGCGTTGGCAGATCAATGGAAGTAATTCTGCAACATCTGCTGGAACGAGCCAAAATGGTTTACCAACAAGGGACATTGCGGGTGACGCCTAATCTAGCCAACTTTTTAGCCGGAAACTGGACCCTCGAAGATTATCTTAAACTAGACGATGGCGTTATGGAAAGTAACTTTTTAGAATGGACCCAGGCTAGCGACCCAATCTTAGCTGACTTAGCAAGTAGCTACTTATTCAGAAAGCCTCTGGAAAGTGTCTGCATTGATGAAGAAACCAAAAACTTGCTTCCTAAACTGAAGGATTTGATCAAGCAAGCAGGATTTGATCCACTTTATTATACCGACACTAATTCTGCCTTTGATGAGCCTTATGATGCATATAAGCCGAGCGGTAAAAATGCCAACAGCCAAATTGAAATTATGCAAAGCGACGGACAGCTGATCGAGTTGTCACAATTAAGTCCATTGGTTCGTGCACTTAATGGCACACTGCAAGGAGATGAGCGTTTCTTCTTCCCTAAAATTATGATGTCAAACAGTGCTGAACCACAGATTTTTGATCCACTTTACCAGCAATTTCAGCGCTACGTTAAAAACGGCAAATTGCGCTATTTGAGAAGACCCAAAAATAGTAAAAAATAAAAAAATGAGTTCCGAATAGAACTCATTTTTTGATAGATTATTTTATTTAGACATTCATGTGCCCAGAAATGGAAGTATCAGTTACCGGACTAACACTAGTATCAATTCCAACTTTCTCAGATAACTTAGCAGCCAGAATTTGAAAAGGCACGATGTAGAAAATTGGTGAAAGCAGTTCAGAAGTCTTTACACTCAATTTCAAATCTTTTTCGGTTGCCTTAAATTGCTCTCCAGAAATTATGAAAACATGCTTAGTATAGGCACGACGATAATAAGCACTTATCTCTTGCAACCGTTCAAACTCAGGCCCAAGATTGCCACCAATCAAGAAAATATAATTGTCTTGATTATAAGCACGCAGCGGTCCATGAAGCTGCTCTTCTTGTTCATAAGCCGTCGTTGGGCGTCCAAATGTTTCAAAAAATTTTAGCCTAGCTTCTAAAGCTGTCGGCAAATTAACGCCATAGCCAGCAATAGAGGCCTTTTGCATGTCAACTAACTCCGCTTGTTGCTTTTCATACCACTCAAGGCTTTCCTTAACTACGATTGGAAAATCATTGACTAGCTGCTGAGCTTGCGCAATTAAATTATCATACTTAGCTTTACCAATTTGCTCTGATTGATAAGCAATTTCAACAGCTAACAAATAGAACTGCAGCAAAGTTTCAGTATAACCACGTGTTTCCGGCCCAACCTGTTCTTCTTCACAAACCAAATGAACATAATGATCAGCAATTTTCGTAATGGCTGATCCCAGTTGCTCAGTAATACCTAACGTAGCATATCCGCACTGCTGTGCATGTCGCAGTGCATCACAAGTAGAAATACTATCCCCATGTTGTGATAAGCCAACCACTAGAATCTGATCATTTCTAAAATTACTGCTAGGATTAATGTTCTCCGAATAAGTAAAAACGGTTGGTTCTACTGCAACGCCTTCAACATGTAAAAGTTTAACAAACATATTGCGGATTACTCTCATGGCATTGTAAGAAGTACCTGATCCCGTAAAAATAACTTTCTTAAAATTCTTTTTTAGCCAAAAAGCAATCAGCTCCTGCCCATATTCATCCCTTTCGGCAATTGCTCGTTGCAAAACTCGTGCAGTGTCTTCAATATGTCCCATCATTGATAATTTTGTCATGTTTAAAACTCCTCCATTTTTATTGTTTGATGCGCGAGTTTACGCATCTGCATTACGTATGTCTGTTCTTGTTTTCTCAATCCGAGTATTTCAGTAGCTTTAGCCAACCTTTGATAAATAATTAGTTGTTGTTGTGGCCCACTTGCTATGGATAATTGTTGTTTTAGTTGATCTAACAGTTTTTTATCGGGTGCCAAATATACTTGATATAATTCATTTACCTCATCTTGAACTTCTTTTAGGTGACAATTTTTAAGCAAGTAATTTGCCAGTTTATCTGCCTCTTTACTACTTTTTTTATCCAAAAAGAAAATGTAACAACGCATTAAGCGAATTATTACGGCCTGCTGCGAATCCAACTTTTTATATTTGGCAATTAGCAGATTAACCATTTGCTTAATCTTATCTTCATTACCATATGCTAAATAATAATCTAGGCTTAATAGTCTGCGTGTCTTAGCCGGTAAGCAAATTAATGAAATTGGGCCATTTAAAAGCTGAAAATATTGTTTTTGTCTACCTGCCTTTTGCAGACGTAGCAATTCAGACAATAGTCTTTTTCTTAAACCTGATTCTGCCACCCAACTAAACGGTAAAGCCGCAACTAGTAAAAGCACAATCCATACTGTTTTCATTCAATTTACCTGTCTTAAAGCAACCCTAGTGCAACAGCTACAATTCCTAGGATAATTAGCCCAATCAAAATGACGGTTCCGTTGACTTTCTTTTGTAACAAGCCATAGCAGCCAAAAGTTAATAGCAATGGCAACAAATCGGGCATCAAGGAATCAAGGGTCTGTTGCAAGCCAACCTTGGTCCCACCTAATTTCATTACTAACGGTACTTTAATGATAACCATCGAGGCAATCATTGCTCCTACAACAACCAAGCCTAATATCTTAGCCGCCTCAGTTAATTTTTGTAGAGTGCCATTTTCACTTGCTTCAGCTAGAAACTTATTGCCGCCCTGATAAGCCAATTTAAAACCAAACCAACGCAAAAGTTCACTCGGAATTACATTAATTAGGAAATAAAGAATAGGCCCTAGAATGCTGCCTTTGACAGCCAAAGGGGCACCAACTCCTACTCCAATAACACGCAATGTTCCCCAAAACATGGAATCGCCAATTCCGGCGAGTGGACCCATCAAGGCAGTCTTTACCGAATTAATTGAATTGGCATCAAATTTTTCCGAATTAGCATTTTGCTCCTCCATCGCACAACTGATTCCTAGAATTAGGGGTGAAGTCGAAGTTGAGCAATTGAAAAATTCTAAATGTCGCTGAAACCCCTTCTGCATTTCCTGGTCGTTATCCCCATACAACCTTTTAATGACAGGAGTCATGGCCCATGCATACCCCAATGACATTTGACGTTCATAATTAAAGGATCCTAAGAGTTGATAATGACGCCACATAACACGGCGTAAATCCTTTTTAGTTAACTTTTTCTCTGTTTGTGTCGCTTTAGAATCAGTCATTACAATAAGTCCTCCTCATCATTTGCAGCAGGCTTAAATTCATAATAAACATAGGCAATAATTAGGCCAAAAACTGCTACTCCAATCATCGGAACTTTCAAGAAAGCAACAAGACCAAAACCTAAAAACAAAAATGGCGCATACTTTTTGTCATATGTTAACTGCATTAACATTGCTATTCCTAAAGCCGGCAATAAATTACCTGATTGGGTCAATCCATCTTGAATAACTTTAGGGATTGCTTTAACGATCAATTTAATTACTGGCGCGCCTACTAAATAGCCCACAATTATTGGAATAAATTTAGCCAAAAACAGCATTGCCGTGCCAGACCACTGACCAATTGCAATTCCTTTCCAGTTTTTTCTTGCCACCTGCCGATCAGCATAGTGAGTAAAAATAGCGTTAAAACTGCCAATTGCGATTGCAATCATCTGTGCAATCAGGGCAATTGGTATGGCTAAAGTTAATGTCGTTTGCCAATTAGTGCCGGTTTTAATTGCCAAAGCAGTTGCTAGGGCCGAACCAACGACAACATCGGGTGGCGTAGTGGTACCAATACCAACTAACCCCATCCAGACTAGCTCTAGTTGTCCACCTAATATTAGTCCAGTGGTAAAGTCTCCCATCACCAAGCCAACAAGTGGCCCAATAATAATCGGTCGATCAAGCATATGCTGGCCGCCAATACGGCTTTCCATGTAAACGCCGGCACCAATCAGTGCAACTAAAAATGCCTGTAACATTGTTTACCTCCTTTCAGACTTTATTTAGTAAAAGCCTTTTCGATTCCCGCAAAATTCAGCTTTTCTGCTGTTGGTGTTACCTGAGCAAACACTTCAACGCCTTGCTCCTGCAATTCCTTGGCACAAGCAAATTCTTCTTGGGTCATTTTTACCTGTGGTAAGACCGCTACTCCGTTTTTTTCGTGAATACCAGCAGTGCCAACATTTACTTTTGCAATCCCAGGGACTTCTTTTTTCAACTTCAGAGCATCTTCAACATTAATCGTGACTACGAAAATCTTTTTATTGGCATACTTAGGATTATTTAGAATTTGAGCGGCTGATTTTAGGTCTTTAATTCCTAACGTTACTCCAGCTGGCTTAGCTAATTTCATCGTCATTTTAGTCATTGTGTCACTAGCTGCATGATCATTAGCGACTACCAGAATATCTGGCTGCAATTGATTAGTCCAAGATACAGCAACTAAGCCATGAACTAATCGATCATCTGCACGTAATAGTGTAATCATTCCAAATCATCCTCCTTCAACAAATCATTTACGTATACGAGTTGCTTTTGAGCCTGACTAACAGCTAAACGAATCGTTTCATCTGACAATGTTTGGTCAGCATTTAACACAAGTTCTAGTACTAAGGCCAAATTAATTCCGCTAATTACTTGGCAGTGATATTTCTTAATTAAATTAACTGCTTCGCGATTTACGCTTCCTCCAGGCATATCAGTTAAAATTATTACTTGCTCATTTGGCATCTGATCTAACATTTGACTTAATTCATCAGTAAAATTAGTTTGCTCATCAACGTAAGCATTAATAAATTGCACATTATTAACTGAGCTATCAAAGAACTTGAGTGAACTCTGATACCCGTTTGCTAAATAACTATGGGTAGCTATGATAAATTGGCTCATTGATTACCTTCCTTTCAGTAAGTTCGATTTTTTAAGTAAAATGTTAGCGCCAACATTAAAACTAGCTTAAATATACTACTGTATATACATTTATGCAAGGGTATTTTTTGCATTTATTGGTACAAATTCCTTTTATCATGCATTTTAACCAGTATTAATTATTAATGTAATATTTTTATATTTATTGGTATATACATTTTATTAAATAGCAATAAAACTTTTTTGCTTAAATGTCATTCCATTATTTATAATTAAAGTAACGTTTATTGCAAAAATAAAATTCCAAACCATTAATTAAGGACAAACAAGTGAAAGCTAAATATCAAAAAGTAGAAGATTTTTTTATTGAAAAAATCAATAAGGGCATACTTAAAGCCGGAGATAAGTTGCCACCTGAAATTACAATCAGCGCAAAATATGGCTATAGTCGAATGACCGTCAACAAGGCAATGAAGGACTTAGAGAAACAAGGCTATGTTACACGTATTGCTGGTCGCGGCACTTTTGTCAAAGAAAAAAGTGTTTTACGCCTATTAACTGATAACATCAGTTTTAGCGACATCATTAAACAGCAACGAATGACTCCAGGATCCACGCTTATTTCATACAATTTATTACCCAGTAGCAAAGTTCCTTCGGCAACTGAATTTGAAACGCCAATTAATAAATTTCACCATACTGTAAGACTGCGCACTGGTGATGATAAGCCGATTGCAATTACGGAAGACTACTTGAATGCGGATTTAATCACTAATATTGACTTCAACCTTCTAACAACCTCACTTTATTCCTATTTAAAGAAGCTAAAGTTACCAGTTATTCAGAACTTTGTTGAAATTAAGGCAGTAAGAGCAACTAAAGAGCAACAGAAGGCCTTAAATTTAGACGTCGATTTTTTATTAATGACGCTTGCTAATGCAGATACAATCACTGCCAGTAATCAACGTGTCCCTCTTGGCGTGTTTGTTTCTTATTACAATCCCGATTTTTATACTTATCGTTTCAATGAAGCACAACAATAAAATTAATTACTAAAATACTCAGCCTTACCTTAAAAGGAAAACTGAGTATTTTTACTATAATTGAAAAAAATGGATAAAAATATTTTTACTATTTATATTGACAGTTACTTATTTATCAAGGTTTACGCTAGAGCTTCTAGAGGATATTTGGTAAACTTGTGTTTAGTAAAATTTGAACATTTCATGTTTTTCATCAAGATAAAATCAGATTTATCTTAAGGAGTTGCCATTTTGTCAGCTATCAGAAAAGAAGAATTAGTAGCAAAAGATATTCAATATAAAATCGACCAGGGATTAATCAGCAGTGGACAAAAGCTGTCAGAACGCTGTATTGCCAAAGAATATGCCATTTCTCGCGGAACAGCGAGAACAGCGTTGCAAAGATTAGAAAAAGAAGGGTTGATTAAATCTAAACAAGCTGTTGGCTACTTCATCAATCAACCCAAAAAAGAACCATTATTAAACTTTATTAATTATTTTTCTGATAAGTTTGCCGCTCTTTCGATGCCCAATGAGGCTCAAACCATTAATATTCTTTCCACCAAATTAATTGATACTGACAAAGAATTGTCCGAAAAGTTAAAGGTAGTTTTAGGAACCATCTTCTTATTAGTGTCGCTGCAAATATTAGAAACTGATGCCAACAATTACACACTTTGTCATGTTTTTATTCCGGCGAAAAAATCTTCTACTGTTAATGAAGAACAGATTATGGCTTTAATTAAAAGGCAGCTACAATTAGCAATTGATGCCGAAGTAACTATGAACCTTAGCTTTGCTGATGATAACACAGCAAGCTTCCTGCATGTGCCTAATCACAATCCGCTATTAACTACAAGCACAATTTTTAAGGACAAAAATAATCAAACATGTTTATTTTTAGAACAGTCCAGTGATGCCAATCACGCCGTTAGCATCATGCCGTCAGAAATTATTAGCAGAAAGCTTGGTACATTTAATGAATAAATTAGCTTATAAGACACCGCTATATGAGCAAATTGAACACATTCTTTACGAAAAAATTCAAACACAAGAATATCTTCCTGGGCAAAAAATTCCGAGCGAACGAGAACTGGCCGAGCATTATAAGATTAGTCGAACTACCACTAAACACGCCATCAATTCTCTCGTTGAGCAAGGTTTATTAACACGTAAATTGGGCAAAGGCACTTTTGTAGTTTCTGGTATCGACCAACGCTTTAACATTTCCTTTCAAAATTCACGTTCATTAACAAATTCACTTTCTTCAAGCGGAATCAGTATTGCAAATAAGCAAATCAAATTTTTTACTAATATCGACTCTGCTTTTTTACGGCAAAAGCTGTGCCTAGCAAATGACGAGCCTGTGTTCGGCATGCAGCGGCTCAAGTTGCACTGTGGCAAGCCCTTTGCCCTTGAAAACTCGTTTGTTCCTGGAGCTTTATTTACCGATTTTTATCAAATCGATTTTAATAATATCGGCTTATACGACTACATGGAAAGTAAAGGTCATAACTTGGAAAATTACCAAGTTTACCAGCAAATTGAAACTTTGATGCCTGAAGAAGCCAAACTATTAAATGTTGCAGAAGATTCATATGTTATCAAGTCTTGCTACTCTAGTGCCGATCAGAACCAGCAAATAATCGAGTATACCGAAAGTTATGTAAAAGCCAATAAGGGCATTATTCAATACCATTTAAATTTCAAATAAATTATGAAAAAGACTTCTTAATCAAGTCGTCTTTTTTAGTAACGGCAATGAAAATACTAGTTCTGCCCCAAGCACCATAAGTCCACAAACTAGAAAAAGTACTTCATAGTTAGAATTATCAATGATTAGTGCACCAAAAACGGGCCCGATTGCTTTTCCAAGTGCGCTAAAGACCTGTACTTTGCCCTGATAATACCCAGTTAGATTAGTCGGCGCAGCAAGGTCAACGAAGCTGGCTACACCAGGAAATAGAAGGATTTCTCCAAGTGTTAGCAAGCACATAGATAGTAAATAAAGCAAGTAATTATGTTTAAACGGTAATAATAAAATGACAAAGGAATTTACTAGCAGTAACGCCCCTAAATTAAGCCTGCCACGAAGATGTTTGAGCAACCAATCATCAAAAAAAGTGACTAGGGGCTGAAAAACAACAATCAAGACCGCATTGAGTGTCCATAATAAACTATATTTTTTCACTGGAAAGCCAAGTTCAACCATATAAGCTGATAAGTTGCTCTGCCATTGTTCATACACTAGCCAACAAACCAGTGTCAAAAACAAGACTCCCAAAATTTGCGATGTCATTTTCCCCTTGTGCCCTGTAAAATTACGCTTATTCTCAGTAACCGAGCGGGCAACATTATATTTTTTATAAGCTACAAGTAAAAATAATATTTGAATGCTAGTTGTAAGCGCAAAAACATAACCAATGCCTAACGGTAAAATGTAACCAACCGTTAAGGTACCAAATACAAGACCAAAATTAGCTGCAAAATACAGCAAGTTAAAAACATAGCTTGACCGCCTATTTTTTACCCGTGTTGCCAACGAATTCTCGCAGGTTACCGAAATGCCATTGGCAAAGCCAGAAAGGATTAGCAAGATGGCATAAAACGGCCAAGTATGCAGGAAAATCAGTCCACCAAGTGCAAAAATATTTAAGCTAATACCGAGTAAAATAGCATAATACGGTTGCCACTGATCAAATAATTTTCCTCCAATTAAACTTCCGAGCATTGTGGCAAATTGGTTAAAAAAGAGAACCAGCGAAGCAATAACTAAGCTTTTGTGTAAAGTTTCGTGAAGATAAATCGTATTTAACGGCCAAATAAAGCTCATTGCTGTGTTCGTAATCAAAACACCTACCAGAAGCCATTTAAGTGAAACAGTTTGTTTTTGATTAGTCATTTTTCACCTCTTTAATTAGCTAACCGAAAGAAAAAGAAATGAGTAGTTACGGCACTCATTTCTTTTCGCTAATTTAATAAATTGACTTAGCTATACGCCTAGAACATTAAAGTAGGCGCCAGCAATGCTGACAATGAGGACAATCAGCATAATTAACAACGGATTCATTTTCTTTTTTAACATCCAATACATGATGCCAAAAAGCGCAAGAGTTGCTAGTCCTGGGGCTATTCCGTCAAGTAAATTTTGAATTGTTTGTGCGCCCTTACCTGAACCAATTTTTGTCACAAAATTAACTTTAGACATGCTCATCGTCATGCCACCAACAACCATGATGCCCATGATTGAAGCATATTCCATTACCTTATCCATAATGCCCGATTGCTTTAGCTTATCGATCACGTTAGAACCTAAGCCGTAGCCCAAAAAGGTCATAATATAACGAATAATAAAATGCGGGACATCAAAGATTAACAGAAATAGAATTGGGCCTAAAATATTGCCTTGCAGCGCTAAGGAAGTACCTACACCTGTGGCAAGTATACGTAAAGTGCCCCAGAAAAAGGCATCCCCGACACCGGATAATGGTCCCATCATGGCCAGTTTGACCGCTGAAATTGATTCCGTGTCAAAATTTGGGTCACTTGCATTCAACTCTTCCATTGCCGTTGCAATTCCTTCGGGCAAAGTAATGATATAAGGAGTAACATTGTAAACTTCCAAATTACGAGTCAAAGCTGCGGATAAATCTTCTTTTTTCGGATAAAGCTTTTTTAAAATTGGGATCATCGCATAAGTGTAACCAACATTCATCATTCGTTCATAATTCCATAAATGTTCGGTAGGAATGCTGCGCCAAAAAACTTTTTGTAAATCCTTTTTAGTTATTTTGCCTTTATATTGAGGCTGAATTTTAAAACTCATCGAACCCATCTCCTTGTTCTTCACTCGAAGTTGTTGAACTAGTTGCTACCTTCGTAGAATTGCCATTTCTCTTTTCAATAAAGATATACATAACAATAATGATTAATGCTGCAAACAAAGCCACTCCCGTAGTTGAAAGATTGCCGTAGGCAACCATAAAGAAACCGATGAAAAAGAACACAGCGACTTTTTTATTCATAATCATCTGGGCGAGCATGGCAAATCCCAAAGCTGGTAATAGGCCAGAAGCAATTGTCATCCCAGTTGTAATAAATTTTGGCATGTTGCTTAATAGGGTAGTTACCGCACTTTGACCAAAATAAAAGGCTGTCGGAACAATAATTAAACCAGGCAACTTGCCAACATAACCACCGATGATCATGTTACGTGCAATTGCCCGTGTATTTGCATCTTGAGCATTTTTATCAATCCGGTGAACAAAGATTAGTTTTAACGGTTGGCCAATAGCCGTTTCTAAAGCCAAAACAATTGTGGCGATTGGAATTCCTAATGTTAAAGCGGCCGCAGAATTTGCGTGTGCTTGGATAGCTAATGCCGTGCCTAGGATTGTTCCGGAAACCATATCAGGTGGAATGTAAGCTCCAATTGAAACCGAACCAACCATTGCTAATTCCATGGCACCACCCATAATAATTCCATCTTTCAAATCTCCTAAGACTAGTCCGGTCAGCATCCCCATGACCAATGGGCGCTGAATCAAGCTAGTACCAGTAAAAGCATCACTGTAGCCAATTAAGGCTACAAGAAAAATCAAAAATGTTTTTAAAATCATCTAGAACATCTCCTTTGTCGCTCTAAATTACATTCTTTGCTTCAATCCTATTTTCAGTCGGTACCATCTGAATAAAGACATCAACTCCTGCATCAATTAGTTCCTCAATTGTTTGTCTTTCATCGTTATTGATGTAAATACTATTACTTATTTTTTCTTTTCCCTTTGCAAATGAAATATTGCCTAAGTTAACCTGCTTAATGTTAAAGGTGCGTGCTAATTTTGCCGCAATCTCAACCGTCTCACAGATAACAAACAAAGTGTAATTATCAGTCTTGCCACTTTTAATGACATCTATTGCTCCCTGCGTATCCTTGACTACCACATTAACGCCGCTCGGTTTTGCCAAAGCAAGCATCTGCAGCCGTAATTTATCGTGCTTCAAAGTATCGCTGACCAATAAAAGAGCGTCTGCACCAAGCGTACCGGTCCATGAAACTGCTACTTGTCCATGTAATAGCCGGTAATCAACCCGTATCATTTTAATCATTCAAAACATCTCCTTTAACTGCTAACTAAAAGTCATCGCTAATTGTTTCTGTCTCAGTCTTAATTGTTTGATTAATATCCTGAATACCGTTTTTTGCTTCCCGAATTGTCTTTGCAATCGTTGCTTCTAAGTCTTGTTCATTTGAAAGTAAAAGTTGGACTACCATTGGTAAATTGACACCAGCAATTAACTGTAAATTTTTATGGGTTGGGATCATCTTTGCCAAAGCCGTATTGACACTACCTCCGACAATATCAGTCAGTACTACGACTGGCTCAGTAGGATGTTTTTGTAAAAAGGTGGCAATTTCATGTTCATAATCAACTTGCTCTTTAGTATAAGCTGCAATCGCATGCAGGTTTTCTTGTGGTCCCATAATGAACTCGGCCGTCTTTTTGACGCCAATTGCCATTTGTTCATGTGTGCAAATTATTACCTGAACCATTCTCTACCTCCCCTGTTTGTCATAGTTTTTGGTTGGAATCATATTCATAAATTTAGTCGCCAGTGGATGCGCATCTTCTCTGTTTAAAGCAGGCATCATGCTGGCCACTATTATTTGGAAAAATGGAATTGTTGCCAATGAGCACAAACTATTAATTGCAGGTAGCTTGATGTTAATTACATTAGGCTGAACTTTGTCAGAATTATATGTAATAAGGTAATGCCGCGCAGTGACAGCAGCCAAACTGGTATTAATGGCAGCAATTCTAGGACTTGCCTGCGGATTATCAATTAGAAAAATGCTATATTGCGGACTTAATTGAATATCGGGTCCATGCATAAACTCTTCAATCTCGTAATGTAATGTCGGTATTTTTAGTGTTTCTTGAAACTTCAAAGCTGCTTCGCGAGCAACACCAAGATTCATATTATTACCACAAATAAAAGTTGGGCCCATTTGTGCTAATTCCATAAAATGATCGTTAACAAATTCAAGAGCAGTATTGATTGTTTTAGTCATAATTTTAGGCAGCTGTAACAGGTCATCATCGCTGTCAATCGGCCTTTGTTCTCTTTGCGCAACTTCGTTTGCAAATAAGACCAGATACATCACCAAGGTAGAAAGCCCCACTGTGACGTACCCCACAGTTTCCTTACCAACACCATAATCAATCACGATGTCGGCCTTTTGTGCCACCTCACTGTGTGTATTTCCTGTTAAAGCAATGGTTCGACCATTTCGCTCATTAACGAACTTCATTGCATGCAAAATATTAGTTGAAGCCCCACTTTGAGAAACAAAGAAGGTAAAATTTTTCATGTTTTTACTAGTTCTGGTTAATTCAAACAGTTCTGGCGTAACGACCTCAACTGAACGAGCTAACCGCATTTTTAAGTAAGGTTTAGACATCATTACCGCGTTAAAAGATGACCCCGATGCCACTATGGTAACGCTTCCATTTTTCTGTTTAAAAAAAAGATTGACTAATGGAGAAACTAAACTGTTCTTATCAGCTATATTCTCTTTTAATTTAGCTGGTGTCACTTTCACATAATCAAGCATTTCCATGATTAATACTCCTAATCTAGCTTAATAAAGTAAACGGGATACATTGTATCCCGCCCTCTGCCAATCACCAGTAAAATTAGTACTCGAATTGACGATAATATCTTCTGTAGTTTTTATTGTGCTTTGTGTAAACCTGATAATGATTGGTTAACCGATCAGTTAACAGTGAATTTACAATCCATGGAATTACTAGTGGACGAAATTCGTCATCAACACTCAGACTGTATTCCTTCGTGTCAATCACATAATGTTCTGCGCCAATCTTTTCACAAAAACGTTGCACCCGAACATCTTGCTTTCTAAATTCATCTTCACCTTCAACGATAAAGACCGGTACACCTTTTTCGACCAGTTCAAGTGTTCCGTGGAAAAACTTGGCACTAGTAATTGGACGAGTCCTAATCCATTGCATTTCTTCAAGAAGACATTCAGCAAATAATTCGGTTTCTCCCCAAAGTGCGCCAGAACCTGTAAAAATCGTGTATGGTGCCTGATAACATTTTTGAGCAATCTTATCGGCTTTAGGTTCAAACTTTTTACGAATTGCCAATAAATCCTTAAATACGCCTTTTAGTTGATCAGCAAATTTTGGGTATCCTGCGAAATCACCGTGCTTGTATAGTAAGCGATAAATTAACATTGCTTCTGCCATGTAATAATTTTGCCCTGACCCGGTAGAGCCATTAACTTCAATAACATTTGGTGCTAGCCCACCAAGCTCACCGCTTTTTTTCGTAAATGCAATTAAGCGAATATTAGCTTTAATCAACCATTTAGCAGCTTCAATAATTTCGGGCGTGTTTCCGCTATCGCTTGCCGTTATTACAATTGAGTCTTGGGTTAAGTCGCGTGGATGCACACTATTCAAGTCGGCAGCATTAATGCACTTAACCGGTAAAGCAGACATTCTGTTAGCTGCATAAGCAAACTGGTACAATTCGAACTCAGTTCCACCAATGCCCATTAAGTAAATATTTTTATAACCTTCAGTCGATAACTTGTCCGCCAGCGCCTCAATTTCAGGCCGCTTTGAATAGACAAAATCGCCATCGGCAAGGTATCCATCTTGATTAAAATCGATTAATTCTACTTTTTCAGTTTCCATTTTGACCTCCCAAAATTAAATTAAATTTCAAAATTGGATTCTTTTGAATCCCTATTTCAATTTTAAGTATACCAGTTGCTCTGATTAATTCAACAGCTTTTTTTAAATCGCTTACACTTTTTTAGATTCTGTGAGATTTACTTGGTGTAAATAGACTTTAACTAATAAAAAGACCACCTTTTGCATAAAGATAAAAGGTGGTCACTATTTTGATTTAGTTTACTTATTCATTCAACTTGGTAAGGTGGATTTCACGGTCGAATAACTGTTTCATCTGGGCATTGAAATTGTGGGCAATAAACAACACCGTTGCCGATGTATTGGTCACTTCACGCAAAATTGCCATTGTCGCTTTTTGGTCAATTGCACTTGTGCCCTCATCAATCAGGATAATTTTACTCTGATGGACTAAAGCACGAACCAGTACAATTTTCTGTCTTTGTCCACCGGAAATATTTAGCTTATTCAAATCAATTCGTTCATTCAATCCCTGATCAAATTTGGCAATGTCGCTGTCCAAGTGTACTTTTGCCACTAAACTTGGTAGCCGGACTTGTAACTTTTTATTAAACATTGTCATGTTATCAGCAATGCTGACGGGAAAAAGCACGGGATCTTGTGGAATGTAACCGATTTGACTCATATCAGGGTTAATTATTTTGCCATTTTGATCTTTAAACACTATTTCACCCGTATTTGGCTTAATTTGCTTTAAAATCAACTTGAATAATGTCGTCTTACCGGAACCGGAATCACCAGTAAATAAGATTTTCTCACCTGGCTGAATAGCAATATCTGGAAAGAACAGATTTTCACCGTTAGGAAACTGCAAGCTGAGATTGTGGGTACTAAATGCAGCTGGTGTAGCATTTCCTAGCTCCGGTTGTGGCAGAAGGCGACAAGTTGCCTCAATCTCCGTATTCAATTTCTGTGCGCCCTTTATTTGCCCATACGCATCAACCATCTTGCTAATCGCAAAGTTCATGTAGTACTCACAGTTAGACGCTGCCACAATTACGCCAAAAGCTACTTTCCCATTTAAAAATAAGAAACCGGCAAGAAGAAACAACATCAAAGAAAAGATCACTTCAATTAGACTATTAATACTTGATAGCAATTGCGTGAAACCAGTTTGCTTCACATTGGCATCTTCTAATTTTTTGGCCGCTTTAGCCGTCACCTTAAATAATTTTTCACCTGCTAAATAACGTCTAATTTCGTCTAATCCGTTAAGCCACTTATTCAAACAATCAAGATATTGCTGGTTGCTAGTCGAAATCTGCATTGTTGCTTTTTGTAACGGTTTAGCAATTAGTTTCGGTACCAACAGCGAAACAAGCGTCATTGCAATAATTGTTATTAGTAAGCTCCAATGAATTGTAATTAATAAGATAAAAACAAGCACTAGTGTGACTAGACCAGAAACAAAGCCAATAAAAGCTTCCAGATAATTTTCGTTATTTTGCACTAAATCATTAGTCAAGCGATTTTGTACTTGCGCTACCGGATGATCTTGACCATCTAAGTAATAATGGTCAGTAATTTGTTCACGTAAAGCAACATTGTACTGTTGCTCTTGCTTGATAATTAAATAGGAATTTAGGCCCTGAACTAGGTAGTTAAACAAAGCTAAACCAAATTCGATTGCAATAATGCTAAAGCAGGTTCGGGGATCATTATTTTTTAATGCTGTCGTTTCAATAATTAATAGTTGAGTATCAAAAATCATGGAGGCAAATATGAAGACAACGTTAATCATTATCCCAATAAATCTTACCGGATTTATTCTAAAAAATGCTCTAATCGTCATTGTTATTAGCCCCCTTACTGTTGGTAGTTAAATGAATTTGTCTGTCAAACTGCGCGATTAATTCGGGGCTAAAGTTATGTGCAATCATTAAAATCGTTGCGTTTGTCTTGAGTAATTCACTAATAATTTGTTTTGTACCCTGACGATCTATTGCACTAGTAGCCTCATCTAGCAGCAAGAATTTGGTCTCGTGAATTTCTGCGCGTGCTAACACCACTTTCTGTCTTTGCCCGCCAGACAAATTAGGTTGATCTAAGTCAATAACGGTGTTAGCTCGAGCCGGAAACTTAGCTAAATCTGGGGCCAGCTGCACTTTTTGCAAAACTTGTTTTAGTTTACCGTTAAGCTGCTGATTAAACATCGTAATATTATTCGCAATGGTTGTGGGGAAAAGACTAGCATCCTGCGCGATATACCCAACTTGGGCATTTTGCGGTTTAATTAACTGCTGATTAGTCGCTTTGAACATAACTGAGCCTGCACTTGGCTTAATTTGGTTCAGTAAAACTTTAAATAAAGTAGACTTGCCCGTTCCCGAGTCACCCGTTAACAAAACTTTTTCTCCAGGTTTAATTTCAAAATCTGGATAAGTTAGTTTTTCACCATTTGCATACGTAACAACCAAATTATGGCTTTGGACAGCATCAACAATAACTCGTTTATTAGTTATTTTGACTGGTTGAACTAGTGTGGCAACTTGTTTACGCAATTCTGCAGTCGATTTTATTTTAGTAATCGCAGTTATAACTTGCCAAAGTCCATTAAAAATTATTGAAACAAAGCCAAGACTTGTTAGCCAATCTCCGATTGTAATCTGCTGCGAAAAATATAAAATAGAACACCAGAAACAAATACCCACTTGACCAATTGAATTGCCAATACCATTAATAATTTGTGCTTCACCACTAATTTTTCCCTGGGTGATATTCGCATCGGCCAAAGCCTGACTTTTTTGCTTAACTGCTTGCTTCAAGGTCTTTTTGGACTGGTAGCGGCGAAGTTCACCCAAGCCGGAAAACCAATTACTAATTGTATTCAAAAATGTTGAATTCGTTTTGGCTACAATCGCGGAAGCTCGGGCCAATCTTTTCTCCAGAATCTTAGGTAACAGCAGAACAATGATCGTAATTAAAATCGTGGCAATTACAATTGACCAGTGCAATGTCAAGATGGCGGTAATAGCTAATATAACTCTTAGAATCGTGCTCCAAATGTCAATCCATGGTTTAGCATAGTTATCGGTTAAAATCTTTAAATTATTGCCTAGTTGGTTCGCCATTTCAGCTACATTGACCGATTTTTGGCCGTAATAATGCTTCATCATGTGTGTTCGAATTTGATGAAGATAATTTTGAATTTGCTGATTAAAAAGATATGTTCCTAGAGGCAATAGAAAAAAGGTAAATAGTCCCATAATAGCTATAATTACGAGCCACATGACCGCACTAGTCCAAGCTTTTTTGGTTAAATTATCGGTTGCAAATTTGATTAAATAATTATTGAGCGTTTCTGCAATGGCATACAAAACATAAGCAAGCAAGATAAGCATCCCACGCGGAATATTTGACTTAAACAATTCTTTTATTGACATGGCTTCCTCCTTTATTTCTTATGCTTTTAGTTAAACTTAAGCTTTTTATCATGTAAATAAAGAATGAGTAAGCGGTCAAATAGGCTTATTAAGTGGCCAAATTTTCCACACAAAAAAAGACTCACTTTGTAAGCAAGTCTTTTTCTGTGTGTTATATATTAAATATATATATTAAATTATATATTTTGCTTATTTTCTTGGTACCTAGTATTGAACAATGGACTAAGCGGTTCATTCTTTTGAATACACTTAATCGCATCTCCAATAAGTGGACCGACTGAAACAAGTAAAGTCTTATCCAACTTCTTCTCGGCAGGTTGGTTAATTGAGTCTGTTAATACTAAATTTTTAATCGGAGAATCATTCAGTCTCTTAATTGCTGGGCCAGACAATACAGCGTGAGTGGCACTAGCATAGACTTCAGTTGCACCCGCATCAATTAATGCTTGTGCTGCTAAAGTAATTGTTCCAGCAGTATCAATCATATCATCGATAATGATTGCTCTTTTGCCTTTAACATCACCAATAATATTCATAACTTCAGCGACATTGGCACGTGGGCGACGTTTATCCACAATCGCAATTGACGTACCCAAAAATTCTGCTAACTTTCTAGCACGGGTAACGCCACCATGATCAGGCGACACAACTACAGCATTTTTTTCTAAGTGATTACTTAAGAAATAATCTGCAAGTAGTGGTGCACCCATCAAATTATCCACAGGAATATCGAAGAAACCTTGAATTTGTGGTGCATGCAAGTCAAGTGACAATACTCTAGTTGCGCCAGCTTCTTGTAGCATATCTGCTACTAGCTTGGCGGTAATTGGTTCACGTGGACGTGTTTTACGGTCTTGGCGAGCATAGCCGTAATAGGGAATCACAATATTAATCGTCTGTGCACTTGCACGGCGGACGGCATCAATCATGATTAACAATTCCATCAAATTGTCATTGACTGGAACACTGGTTGACTGAATCAAATATACGTCTTTGCCTCGGACAGATTCGTCAATATTAATTTGAATCTCGCCATCGCTAAAGCGCTGCACACTGGATTCACTTAGTGGAATACCAACGCGATCAGCAATCTTTTGCGCTAACGGCACATTCGAATTAAGGGCAAACAACATCATATTGTCTTTATAAGACATAATTTCCTCCGTATAATATTTGTCTACAACTTATTATTTTACCAAAAGTTGCCGAAAAAAAGTTAATAACCATATTTATTATTCAACTTTAACCAGCGACATTCAAGCCCTTAGGGCTAATTATTCAGGAAAAATGGCATTTTTTTCTAGCTTAGCATAGCTTTTTAAACTAAAAACTTAACAACTTAGTCATTTTATCGCTTTATCACTTAACTTAAACACTTCAAGAAAGCATGTCATAAATTACGCTAATTAAACCAGAAAAACCTTGAATCACATTATTAATGCTACCAAGGTTTAATTCATTATTTATTCGCCTGCAAAACCGCGGCAACATTACCGTGTGCTTTTGCCAGTAAATCCCTAGCATCTGCCTTTGACCTACCAGTTTCAATCATAATAATTGCTACAGAAACATCATTTGCGCTATTGTGTAAAGCCGTCATTGCTTCACTAGTAGAAACACCGGTTGTTGTGCTAATAATGCGGCATGCACGGTCAATTAGCTTGGCATTAGTCGGCTGAACGCCAATCATGACGTTTTGGTAAACCTTCCCCTGCTTAATCATCACACCGGTGGAAATCATATTTAAAATCATTTTTTGTGCGGTACCAGCCTTCATTCGTGTCGAGCCCGTGATAACTTCTGGGCCAACAACAGCTTCAATACCAATTTCTGCATGTGAGCTGATTACGGCATTCGGAACACAAGCAATTGCAATCGTTAACGCACCAACCTCGTTAGCAAAATCAAGGCTGCCAACTACATAAGGCGTTCGGCCACTCGCTGCTAAACCTATCACCGTGTCTTTTGCAGATAAATGAAGTTGACGCAAATCTTGCTGACCGAGCTCAAGGTCATCTTCTGCTCCCTCAACCGCCTGTAGCATTGCCTGTTTACCGCCTGCAATTAAGCCAACTGCCCGCTCTGGCTTAATGCCATAGGTCGGGACTAGCTCAGCTGCATCAAGTACTCCCAGCCGGCCACTGGTGCCTGCACCAATATAAATTAGACGGCCGCCTTGCTGATACCGTTTAGCTGCAGCGTCAATTGCTCGCGCAATTTGTTGATCCTGCTGGCCAACAGCTGCAGCAACTTTTTGATCTTCATGATTGATTGTACGAACCATCTCAAACGTTGACATCGAATCGATGTTCATCGTGTTGGGATTGCGTTCTTCGGTAATTAAATCTTTAATGTTCATTAATTCTTCTCATTTTTATTTGGTTTTAACTGTTACAGCATCTTGGTTAATTTCTACTTGACCAGCAGCAAGCGGCGTAATTTGAGCAACATCTTCCATATTAGTAATGATTGTCATTACATCTGTTGGCTTACCTGCAGCTTTAAGAGCAGCAAGATCAACTTTTGCAATAATGTCTCCGCGTTTAACGTGTTGACCGCTGGCAACCTCAATTGAAAATGGTGCACCCTCTAATTCAACCGTGTCTATGCCAAAATGTAGCACTAATTCTAATGGGCCGGTTGCTGACTCCATCGTAATTGCATGCTTGGTATCCATAATTGTTAATATCCGACCATCAACAGGCGCAATAATGGTACCTTCATTAGGAATAACAGCGAAGCCGTCTCCAAGCATTTTTTTAGAAAAAACATCATCTGGAACTGCCGTTAGGCTTTCAATCTGACCACTTACGGGACTGGCCAATGTAATTTCTGTTGCAGCCGCAGACTCTGCTGGCTCTGCAGTACCAGCTACTAATGAGCCATCTTCATTTTTAGCTACCATTGCGCTCTTGGGAACACCCCAAAGGTAGGTAAGAACAAAACCACCAAGATAAGCTGCTAATAAGCCAAAACAGTAAATCAACGCCTTGTTATTAGCAATCAACGGAATTAACGCAATGCCTGAGGTGCCGATAGCAATTGATCCGACATTACCAAAGGCTCCCAGAACGGCACCACCAATTCCGCCGCCAAGGCAAGCAGTTATAAATGGCCGACCGAGTGGTAGCGAAACACCGTAAATAAGCGGTTCGCCAACACCCAAAATGCCGACTGGCAAGGCTCCCTTAATTAGTTTAGTGAGTTCTTTATTTTTCCGGCATTTAACCCACAATGCAATCGCCGTACCAACTTGGCCAGCTCCAGCCATTGCTAAAATTGGCAAAAGCGGTGTATAGCCCATTTTTTGAATCATTTGCAGGTGAATTGGCGTCAGAATCTGGTGTAACCCAAACAGAACCATTGGTAAAAAGGCGGTACCTAAGATAAAACCAGCAACTGGCCCACCAACATGCAGGATCCAATTTATGCCACCGACTAGTGAATTTGATACCCAACCGGCAAATGGCATAATTAGAAAAATGGTAACTAATCCCATAATTAATAAAGTTAAAAATGGTGTAAAAATTAAATCTAGTGATTCTCCCATGTGATCATGGAAAAATTTTTCAACATAAGACATGAGCCAGACGCTAAGTAAGACGCCGATGATCCCGCCTTGACCCGCTGCAAGAGGCAACTTGTCAAAAATATTGGGAATGGTCATTGGTGCAACTACTCCGGGCAAATAAACAATCCCGCCAATAATTCCACCTAGTCCAGGAGTGGCGCCAAATTCTTTGGCCGCATTAATACCGACGTAAATATTTAGGTAAATAAAAAGCCCGTTGGCAATAACGCCAAGAACAGTAACCCCTAGGTTCCAACTAAGCGGAAGCATCTTGGCTGTCATCATATTACGTAAGATTCCAGCTACACCAGAAATCAGTCCCGCACCAACAAATGCTGGAATTAGTGGAACAAAAATAGCTGAAATATGCTCCAATGCACTGCGCCACCAAGTATTTTTTAAACTAGCCTTTTGGGCAGTGTGAACGCTAGCAGCCTTTTGCATAACCGCTGTTTTATTTTCGTCATATGAACTAGTCGAATTTTGCTCAAGATTTTCCGGAAAAGGATCATTTTCTTGAACACCAGCAGCCTTAACCATCGACTGTGCTACCTTGGTATTAACACCTGGACCAACAACTATCTCTAGTGTCTCCCCAGCAACAACGCCGATAACTCCAGGAACTTGCTTTAGTTTTTCAAGATCGACTCGATCTGGATCTTTAAGTGCTATTCTGATTCTAGTCATACAATGGTAAAGCGATTTAACGTTAGCGATTCCGCCAATCTGCTCGTAAATTTGCCTACCCATTTCATCATATTTGTCTGAGCTCATTTTTCCCTCCTATTTAAAATACAAGCTAAGTATATTATTAAATAGACCAATTTTCAATTGTTACCGCTCAATCAATTGATGTTGACTTTTATTTCTTTTTATTTTATGGCTATACCAATATATCAAAATTACTTATATTATTGCCATAACGTAAAAAAACTGCAGCTAACGCACTTAAACGTTCCTGCAGTTTTATTAATTTTACTATTTAACTAATAAAAATTCGTCAGTCGTCAGCCGATGTGCACCAAGCTTAGTTAACAAGTGGTTATAATGCTCACGGATTGGCTTTACAACTGAATCGTGGTTATATGAAATTAGCGTGATCGAGTACTTTTCGTCCAATGCACTCTGAACAGTTGCCTTCAAACAAGTTTGACTCATTAATCCAACCACAAAGATATTCTTTGGTCTCATTTCATGAATTCGCTGAACAAGGTTTGATTGAGTAAAGGCACTCGCAAATTTTTTAGTATAAACAGGGGCTGAATCTGCTACTTCCAATTGAGGAGACAAGCTACCATGATTTTCCTGTTTAATGTAAAAAATAGGTTCATTACTTTTTTCAAAGGTTTTAATAATACGATTAATTTGATTAATCCTTCTTGTTTGTCCGGCTTTTCCTCCCCAGAATGGCTTTGATTGCTCTTGAACATCAACAACTAACAATAAATTATCGGCTGACATAGTTAACCTCTCGCTTGATGAAAAATAAATAAGATCTAAAACTTTTATGTATACTATATATGCATATACAAACTTAAAGTTCATCGATTCAGCAACTTTTCTCTGAATCTGCTTTCATTATAACGCGATAATGCCAACTTTCAATATAATCATTATTACAATTAAGAAAAATTGTAATAAATTGGTAATAATCGCTCTATGACGGTCTTTTGAACAAATTGTAATTTCTATTTTTTTAGAATTTTATTTTGCTGCCGTAAAAATTAGCTCTTGCCCCGCTTCAACTTGATCAAGTAAAGCCAAATCGGCCGAAACGACATTAGCAATCACATTAACGCGCTCATCAGCTGGCAGGTCACGCTTGGTTATTTGCAATTCACCTTGATAGCGTAAGTAACGTTCATTATCACATGTCAGACTTCCCTTGGGACGTGGCTTTGGACTCGCTTGCGCGTTCACATCAAATAACTGCCTTTTTCTACCTTCCACTAAGCGCACAACATCGCGGGCAGCATCAGGACGATTATGCCATTCATTCGTCAATAATTCAGGCACTTCCCGATCCAAGTGTAAAGTAAGGGCATTTTTCTTTGTATAATTAGTGAAACTAGCAATTGTGGTCGCCTTTAAAGCGGCATCCCCAATAAACACATGATCACAGCCTAACTTTTGCAATTCCAGCGTTGCTGCCAACGGATTTTCATTGCGGTGCTTTTCTAAAGTTGGCAAACCTGCATGAATAGGTCCGCGCCGACAACTATCCCCAGCAACAAAAGCAACTGTCTTCAGATTTGCCTGGTGCAACCATTCATTCTTTTCTTTAAGCCATGAGCTAGCAAGCCCAGTCTCAGGTCGTGGATAAAAATTGTGCCATGCCTGCAAATGATCAAAATTAGCACCGTGAACGCGCAAAGCAGCTAGTTCATCTTCGCTAATTGTACTTGCATTCAAGGCAATCGGCATTTCTTTTGATAGCCTTGCGATTGTATTAACATTCACACCAGCGTCGATGCGCAATCCCGATAAATTCAGCTGACTAAGCTGCGCCACGTCGTTAATTGCTACTCCTAATCGTTCTAAGCCTTCTCGCGAAACATCGGCAATAATTGCTGTTTCCAAGTTCTGACACCATTTAGTCAGTTCATGCAGACGTTTTAAAACTTGCGCGGGATCATCTTCCGGAATATTTAAGGATGTAAAAACTGTGGTTAAGCCAGCATTGCGCATTGCAAGTAGATAATTATAGTCTTCAGCCGTTAAATCATGATTAAGATATATTGAAAAGCCCAACATGTCTTTTTGCTCTCCCATTTCTATTATTAAAGTGAAAACACTTACAAATAATATTATACTATTTTAATTCACTAATTGATTATAAAACAAAAAGTCGTGATTTTTTTCACGACTCTTCATTTATCCATATTTAATTTGTATATTAGTTCTCTTGAAGGTTAAAAGTACTCCAAGGTTCTACCAAATCGAGCAGGTCTAAATCATCTGCTCTTAGGTGTCCGACTAAGTTTCGTCTACCATCATTTTCAAATGGGGTTAAGACAATTTGTAATTCACCTTTATAACGTGGGTATTGCTCGTTAACAACAACGATGTCCCCACATTCAAAAGTGGTCTTTTGATTGTTATGGGCAGGAATATCTTCCTTGGCATAAACAACACGTGGTTTAGTATCTCGCAACAAAAATTCCGATGCATCTCCGCGGTATAAGTGCGGTTCTTTCAAGCAAATTGTGCGTTCAATTGGCAAAACATCACTTTCAAATTCTATTCCTAAAACTGGAAATGGACTATTAAAAGCCTTGGAAGCTGCTGCCAATTCTTCTTCACTAGCAAAAGCATTACCGATAATAATATCGTCAATCATTTTACTTAAGCGTAAATGTGTGACTTGACTAGCAATATTGCGCAAACGGTCACTTTCCATTGTTGGCAAGCCTTCATGAACAGGCCATGGACCAAACTTAGCATTTTTAGAAGAAATGAACGCAGCGGTATGCAACCCGTATTCACGGTACTTGAACGAATAATCCATAAAGATATCTTCGCTCAGTCCCGTATATTCCTGAGGATAGAAGTTGTGACAACCAATTAGGTTATCAGGCTCTGGGTCATAGGACATAATACTGTCAAGGTAATTTGTACCACGACTCATATTTAGTTCAATTTTCAGACCATATGGATTATGCGTCATTGCCGCTTCTTCCATTCCGCTGAAGCCTTCATCTAACCGAAGACCCCAGACGCCTAAATCATGGAAGAAAACCAAGTTGTTGTAATCAATCTTTAATTCCTTAAATAATCCTGGGTTGATATCAACTACGGTCGTAAAGCCTAACTTATTAGCATAAGCAATATCTTGCTTTAATTTAGCAAGCAGGTCTTCGCCATCAGCACTCTTTAATTGCAGAAGTGAGGTGAAAATTCTGCGATAGCCATATTTGTAGGCTAAATCCATATATTTCTTATCCTGTTCAAATGTGCTCTGCTCAGGATAAAGTGATATACCTAACTGTTTCATATTTTTCTCCTTAGGCTTTATTAACTTTATTTGGATCGACATTGTTTGAAGCAATGACGAATGGGACGTAGATTAAGAAGCCAACTACCATATTAACAATTTGTAATACTAGTGAACGCCAATCAAAGGTTGCCAAAATAGCATTTAAAAATGGTGGCATTGACCAAACAGATTGTGCTCTAACTGGGTTAACCCATCCTAAGCTCAAGGCACCGTATGCAATGGAAACCATAACCATTGGTGCAAGTACAAATGGAATTAAGTAAATTGGGTTCAAAACAACTGGAATACCAAACATTGTTGGCTCGTTAATATTGAAGAAACCTGGAATAATTGAAAGCTTGGCCACAGCACGCTCATCTTCACGTTTAGAGAAGACTAAGATAGCAAGTAGCAAAAGTAATGTGGCACCTGCTCCTCCGATCCAAACATAAAGGTCAAAGTCTGTTCTAGTCCAAAGGTAAGGTAATGGCTTTCCTTTTGAACTAGCATTAACATTAGCAACTAAAGCGGTCATCCAAATACTTTCGGTAACTGGTGCCAAAACATTGGTGCCGTGAATACCGAAGAACCAGAATAATTGAACTAAGAACGTAATCAGTAAGACTGACCAGTACCCTTGTCCGATCTTCATCAATGGCTCTTGAATTGTTTGTGAGATAAAGTCAATAACTGTTGTACCATTAAGGCTAAACAGATAGTCGATAATACCAACAACATATAAACCGGCAATAGCTGGAATAATACCAGTAAAGGCATTTGCAACTGCAGGAGGTACACTATCAGGCATCTTAATTGTAATGTGTTTCTTCATTAAGAAGATGTAGATTGCAACAGCAATACCACCCATAATCATAACAGTGAAGAAGCCATAAGCGCCAAAGTATTTATTAAAGTTGAAGTAACCCCAAGCACTAACATTTTTACCAGCAACAGCTGCGCCAGCATCAGTTAAGCTCTTGATATCACCTTTAGTCAAAGCATTCTTTAAGTCTAAAGAAAAACTTTGTGGCAATCCCATGATAAAGGTACCTAAAGTAACCAAACCACCGGCAATAGGCTCAGCCTTGTATTGTACACACATGTGATAACCAAACGTAAAGGCAAACAGTAAACCTAAAATAGCTGTCGAACCTGTCCATACAGTAGCGTTAATGTTAATTAACCACTGCATTGAGTTAACAAAGCCCATCCAGCCAAATTTAGTAGGCATATCTCTAACTAAAGCATTAAGAACATTAGCAATAGATCCAGCCAATACTAACGGCATAATGGAAATAAACGCGTCACGCAAAGCTACAAGCCAGCGAATTGACCCAATCTTGGCTGCGACTGGGACGACATGCTTATTTAACCAATTTATTAAAGCATTCATAATAATTCTCCTTACTATATTTCTACTCCAACTGAATTATAACACATAATTTGGAAACGCTTTAGTATTTTTGGGCAGAAATCCGCGTGGCCGTAGCGCTGACGGCATTGGTATACACCAAAGTAAGCTCTTAATCACGGTGTATTTATTGATTATCATTAATAATGGTATATACCAAAAAACTTTTAAAAAAATACCATAAATAAAATTACAAAGAAAGCTTTTTCAGCGTTTGTATAGCAAAAAGCATCCCTCTTCCATAATCGAATTTATTTTAGGGATGCTCTTTTCTTTGTTATTTAATTTGATAAGGTCGATAAGTTTTGTGTTCAGTTGAATATTCCACTACCCTTTTGATCTTTAGTCCAGAAAAATCGATCAGGGACACACCATCAAAACAATATTCCTTTTCCTCTCTTGCTTGGAAAAACCACGTAACAACAAATTGACCCGAGGTGGTTTGTTCGATCTTAAAAATTGTCCACTTTAAGACCGTCTGTTTCTGGGCCGCCACTTTAATATATGCTTTAAGTTCAGCTAGATCTTGGTAAGTAGCCCCGTAACACTCACGGTAGAACATGTCTTGTTCAAACCATTGATCTAGCTTGGAAAAATCTTTCTTAACCCAGGAATCAAAATAATCTCTGATAATTTGCTCCTTTGCATTCACAATCTGCTCTTTAGTCATAACGCATATCCTTTTTTATTTACTACTGCAATTTACCTTAGAAAAAAGGCGGCACCTATTCGGCGTCGCCTTCTATTTTTACGTGACTACTTGTTAGTAGTTGCGTAATCAGAAATGTTCAAAACTTGTTGGAACCCATTTGCACTAGTAATTGTTAAAACTGTATTGTTGTTACTAAACTGAATAGCACTCTTGTCTACCCCATTAACAGTTGCAATTAATTGCACAATTTGGTCAGCTTCAGTACTAGTTAAGTTCTTTAAATCAGCAACTACAACTTTTTTACCGTTAAGAGCTGCTTTTGCAGTATTAATTTTACTTACCGCATCATTAACTTGCGCAATAGTTGAACCAGCAGAATTAATTTGGTTACCAGTGGTAATTGCAGCATCGTAAGCATCGCGAAGTGACTTAGCTGACAGCTTGTAAGCGTCACTTGCCTTAACCGTTGCATCTTGGTTTAAAAGATCTTGCAAAGCCTTCTTATCGGAGGCAGCAGCATTTACAGTGGCGTTTTTAGCTGATTCCGGTGTATTAACTGGAGTCAGTTTTTGACCACTGATTGTGCTGACATCGTCTTCTTTAATGAAGCCATTCTTATCGCTTTGCAGCTTGTAGAATAAGACAGCCTTATTTTCGGCTTCAACCCAAATATAACGCAGTTCGCTTACCCGAGCAGTGTGACCCTTAGCAAACGTCTTGGTAGTTTGAAGAACACCTTTATCGTTGTAAACATTAGCATCACGAGCAAGAGTTACAAGAGTAGAGTTAGGATCTTGTTCTGGCTTAGAATTTGCTGGTTTTAATTGCTTACCGGTAATTACACCTACATTATTCTTCTTAACCCATTGATCAGTACCAGGATAATTGCTATCGCTAATCCGGTAGTATAATTTACTTCCGATGTATTGCAATTTATCAACTTGAATTTGTTGACCAGTTCTAAGCAATTTCTTAGTTGAATGGCCTTCACCATCATAGATGTAGGCATTGTGGCTCAAAGTAATAACAGTTGGGTCATTTTGATTGTCACTTGGTGTGTTATCAGTATCAGCAGGCTTTAACTTACCAGAAAGCTTGCCAACATTAGCTGCCTTGATAAATTGATTATCTTGACCACTAATTCTGTAGTACAGCTTTTTGCCAATATGAATTGATTGGTCAAAGCTTACGGTTTGACCCTTCTTGATCTTCTTTTTATTGGTCTTACCCTTAGCATCATAGATATAAGCATTGTGCTTAATCTTGCCTGTTACAGCTGTATTTGCTGCTGGAGTTGTTTTACCAACTTTCTTGCCGTCAACATAGCCAACGTTAGCAGCTTTTACAAAAGCACCATTACCAATGTCATAGTAGTCCTTGCCAGAAATTGTAACCTT
The DNA here is from genome assembly GCF_019469265.1 of Lactobacillus panisapium. Taxonomy (NCBI): domain Bacteria; kingdom Bacillati; phylum Bacillota; class Bacilli; order Lactobacillales; family Lactobacillaceae; genus Lactobacillus; species Lactobacillus panisapium. Next base: position 1,825,351 of record NZ_CP048268.1, read on the forward strand.
TGAACGGTAATTCAAGGTAATGCCCTTAACAATCTTAGTATTCTTGGCACTGCCCATGTAAGTCTTCAGGCGCTTTCCATCCTTGTCATAAACATATGCATTACGACTTAACTTAATTGTGCCTTTTTTCGAAGTTTTCTTCTTAGCAGTTGCCTTTTTGGCAGCTTGTACAGTTACAGCTTGACTAGTACTTATTACTGGACTAACACCAATCAGTGCAGCAGTCGATACCATCATTAACTTATGACTTAGTTTCATCTATTTATCTACCTCGTTTTAAAAAACAATCTCAATACAGTAATTGTATACTAAAAAAGAGATTTTATAAATCAAGTTGGTAATAACTTAACTTTTCTTAATACTCTTAATTAAATACTAAAAACAAAAGTTATTGCGCCAATTTTTGTAATAATTATACTTTACTTTGCTAAAAGAACAAACTATTCAGCAGCTTTTTTACGCATTTGCCGCTCACTAATTGCAGTATAAAGCAAAAACAGCACTGCTACTATTGATGCACCGTAAAGCACGGTATTGCTGGCAATCCAGCCAAAATGATCAACTAAAATACCAATTAATGCTGTCGCCAATGTCTCGCCAAAAATGTACTGGAAAAAGCCCATAAATCCCGTCGAAGCACCAACGGCAAACTTTGGCACAACTTCATTGATCATTAAGCCAACAAGCGTCAGCGGGGCATAAATCAAGTTACCCATAATAATTAGGGCAATGATAATTACAGTATGATTGCTACTGAAAAAGTAGCAGGTTAAACAAAGCAGCATTCCAATTACACAGACAATTGAAACTGTGGCCCGCCGACCCTTTAAAGCGTCAGAAATTGCACCAATGATAATCACGCCTGGCACAGAAGCCAATTCAAAAATACCAATTACCCATTTGGCTGCTGCTGGATCAAAACCCTTATTTTGAACCAAATAAGAAGGAATCCAGCTTTGAATACCATAGCGTACAAGGTATAAAGACATTGATGTTAAGGTTACCGCCCAAACAAGCTTATTTTTCAGAATGTATTTAATAAAAATTTGCGTGATGCTTAAATCTGTTTGATCTGAGGTAGAAACTTGACCATTATCAAGGATGACTTTGTCACCGGTATAAGTTGAAATATCTGGCAAGCCCACTACCTTTGGCCGATCAGCTCCTAATAGCAAGATCAAGATGCAAATTATGAATGAAATAACCGAGGCGGTGTAGAAAACTGCGGGAATCGAGCCAGAAAAAAGAAAGACCGCCAGTTGTACGATGGCAACGCAGATAAATGAACCGGCATTGTGGGCAGAAGACCAGATAGAATACATTGTGCCCCGCATTCTTGGCCCCCACCAAAGCTGAATCATTTTTTGACAAGCCGCTGCACCCATTCCTTGGGTTACGGCCATTAAAAACATTAAGAGCATCATTAAATATAAGTTTTTGGTTGAGCCCAAGAAAATATTTAATACTGCCGACAAAAACAGGCCTGCCATCAGGTAGCGGTTGGAATCGCATTTATCAGCAAAAACGCCCATGAATAACTTAGCCACACCGTAGCCGATGCCAAAGCAGGATAAAATCAAGCCAATGTTAGCCGTGGAAAAATGATAGGCCTTCATAATATCATTTTGCTCGGTTGTAAATACTAGACGAATAATGTAATAACCAATGTAGCCAATACAAGTTGCGAGCAGCACGCCAAATTGCCGCCACTTATACGTACTTGCAACCTTTTCAGGTGGCACAATTTTCTGTGAGTCAGGTTGTTTTAAGATCCATTTAAACATTTTTTCACTCCCTTTTTATTCATGATAGCACTTTCTTAGAAATTTTAAAAAACTAAAAAAGCTTTAGCAATTTTGCTAAAGCTTTAACTATTATAGTTATTTCCAATTTGGATCATCGGCCAACGGTAATTTGTGCCAATAATCTGCTTTGTTAACTTGACGACCGCGAGCAATCGCCATGTCGTACTTGTTAACATCCTTAGTAATCGTTGAATCCGCAGCTACAAAAGCGTGATCAGCAATATTTACTGGCGCAATCAAAGTTGAACCTGAGCCGATAAATGCTCGGTCACCAACATTAATATGGTCTTTTTTAACACCATCGTAATTGGCAAAAATCGTACCGCAGCCAACATTAATGTCTTTACCTAAAGTTGCGTCGCCAACATATGTTAAATGACCAACCTTCGAGTTTTCACCAATTTCAGCATTTTTAATTTCCACAAAGTTGCCAATGTGTGCTCCCTTGCAAATAAGTGAATTTGGTCGTAAATGAGAATTTGGTCCGATATCAGTATGAGCAGCCATTTCCGAATTCTCAATCGTTGATGAAGTTACAGTAACATGATCGCCAATCTTAGAATCAATGATTCTTGAACCAGAAGTAATTAGACAGTCACTGCCAATTTCTGAATTGCCCTTGATAACCACATTACCTTCAATGACAGTATCACAAGCGATTTTAACATCTGCATCAATATAAGCAGTATCCGGATCAATAAACGTTACACCGTTTTCCATGTGCATTTGATTAATCCGCTTTTGCATAATTTTAGTAGCTTGAGCCAGCGCAATCCGATCGTTGACACCAATACTTTCACTAAAGTCACGCATCCTGTAGGCACCAATTCTTTGGCCGGCATTACGCAAGATTTCCAAGACATCAGTCAGGTAGTATTCACCCTGAGCATTCTGATTATTGACATGCTTTAATGCATCAAAAAGTAGTTTATTGTCAAAACAAAAAACGCCAGTGTTAATCTCCTTGATCTTTAAATCTTCGGGGCTACCATCTTTTTGCTCAACAATTCGCAGCACGTTATCTTGATCATCACGGATAATTCGTCCATAGCCATAAGGATCAGGAGCCTGAGCTGTTAAAACTGTAGCTGCATTACCCTTGTTCTGATGGTAATCAAATAATTTTTGGAAGGTTTCACTGGTAAAAAGCGGAGTATCTCCCGTAATTACCAGAGTAGCGCCATCTTTATCAGCCAGTTCTTTTTCGGCAGTTAAAACGGCGTCACCAGTACCCAACTGCTTTTTCTGTAAAGCGAATTCGGATTTGCCAGCAAGCACTTTTTCAACTTCCTGAGCACCATTACCAACGACCGTCACAATTTTGTCAGGCTTAATCGCTTGGGCTGCTTGAACAACGTGTTCAACCATTGATTTACCACATACTTGGTGCAAGACTTTGTAAAGGCGGGACTTCATCCTTGTACCTTTACCAGCTGCAAGAACAACTACAAACTTTTTCATTACTTTTAGCCTCTTTTATTCTCAGATTAATTCTTTATTTTTTAGTATAACATTTATCCTAAAAGCGGTTAAAGTCCGTATGTGCTATAAGCGTGCCCGGTTCGGCCAGGATTACTTTCTTTTTACCGTCAACACGCTTTATTTTAACTAAAGAAAGATGCCCTTCTATTAGTTTTTCATCTTCAAAATCGGCTTCACATAGTACACAAACACCAGCAATATTACTGTTAAATTCTCTAACTAGTTGCTGCATTCCAGTTAGCGTACCACCAGCCATCATAAAGTCATCGACTAATAAAACATTTGAGTTTTCTTTCAAAACCCTTGTTGGCAACTCCATTTTAGACACGCGATCAAGAGAAGAAGAAATATAATTAACCGAAACGGTGGCCCCTTCTGTCACCTTCGAGCGTTTACGCGCAATAATAAACGGAACGTTCAAATAACGAGCGACAGCCTGAGCAAGTGAAATCCCTTTAGTTTCAATTGTCATCACCACATCTATATCGGCATAAGCGTAACGCGTTGCAATCAGCTTGCCAATTTTTTCAAGGTCTTGGGGATTGCCCAGAATATCAGAAAGATAAACAAAGCCTCCAGCTAAAATACGTTCTGGATCCTCAATTCGCGTTGCCAAATCCTGCAGGTAATGTTGCGCATGCTTTTTACCCCAAAATGGAACATAGCGGACACCACCAGCAGCACCTGCTACAGTTTCTAAGATTCCATCCTGGTTATCAGCTAAAGTATGCTTTAAAATTGCCAAGTCTTCAGAAATGGATGATTTAGCGGCACCATAGCGTTTGGCAAAAAACGGTAATGGAATTAAGTCGTGTGGTCGCTCCATTAAATATTTAGTCATGTCAACTAATCGCTCTGAACGTTTCATAAAATCTCCTCCCCAATGTTTGTTTTTTACATGTTTCTACTATACACTGAACCACAAAAAAAGACACTAACATTTTTCAATGTTAATGCCAAAAAATTATTTTTTCACCCTAACTTGATTTATTCAGCTGAATCATCAAATTTTAATGTAATATTTTTGGTTAACAAATCCGTGTAACTGTAAGAAACATGTTCAAAGTTATTTTGATCTTGGTCTAAATCGACTACAAAAACTGCTGGAAATGTTTCCTTTAATACACCGCGTCTCTTGGTAACCTTCTTACGTCCTGCTCTTGCAACAACAGTTAAAGAATCTCCTAAATGTGAATCTAATTTCTGCTTTATGGTAGTAATAGATGTTGGCACTGATAACAACTCCTTTAGGAGCCTATTTTACCACAATATTATTATTTTTTCAATTCTTTTTAAGAGCAGCCCAAGATCGCTTTCATCAATCAGCAGCCGGGATTTCCTTTGCCAATTGAATAAATTGGGCAATTTGTAATTGTTCGGGCCTGATGCGCGGTTCTACTCCAATAGCGGCAATAATTCGGGCACGTTCGTCACTATCAGATACCAAATTTTTCAAGTTATTGTTTAAAGTCTTTCGTCTTTGAGCAAAACACATTTTTACTACCCAGTTAAAGTGTTTAACATCGCCAACATCTGGCTTATCTGCTAAAGGCTTAAGCACTACAACGCAGGAATCAACCTTCGGACGTGGAATAAACGAACTGCTTTTAACAGTTAAAGCATTCCGAACACTCATCTGCGTTTGAACAGCAATTGTTAGTGGTCCGTACTCCTTGCTATTGGGCTGAGCGCCAAGACGCTCGGCTACTTCCTGCTGCATCATTAAGGTTAAACTAGTGAAGTTTAAGTCTGATTGATTTAAAAAGAAAATAATTGGAGTTGTTATATAGTACGGTAAATTTGCGACTACTTTGACTGGTTTATTCATATCAAAAAAGCCACTTAGATCCTTAGCAAAATCTGCTTTCAAAATATCTTTTAATAACAGTTTGAAACGGTCCTGCAACAATGCACCATTAACTTTGGCTGGTAACTCATTATGCAAAATTTCAGGCAAGCTCTCGTCAACTTCATAAGCAAAAACTTTCGCGCCTGCTAACAATAATTGCTCCGTCAACGAACCAATGCCTGGTCCAATTTCAATTACTTGGTCATCAGGTTTTATTTCAGCCGCTTGAACAATGCCCTGAATAGCATCTAAATCAACCAGAAAGTTTTGACCAAGATTTTTCTTTGCATGGACGAAATAACGGTTAATAATTGCTTGAGTCCTGACAAACGAGCCAATTGGAATTTCATTATTCATTTTTTGCCTCCTCAACTGCCTGCTCAAGTTCAGCAAGTGTCACACCAAAGGTATGCAGCCTTTTATAAAACTGCTTGGCATTGCCATAGCCAACCCGCAATTTTATGCCGACTTGCTCTCGTAATTTGCGAGAATCTACACCACTGGACAGTCCCAGCCTTTGGTAATCGCTTTTAGTTAAGTCACTTGGTAAAGCTTGGCTTTCATGTAAGTCCTGCAAGGCTTTCACGAGTGCTTGTTTTGAAGCATGCTCTACCCCCAATGAACTACCGCGACCATGCTTAGTCGGTTCTCCTTCTTTGCGCGTGATAAACGCCTGCTTGGCATTAGGGACAGCTTCTGTCACTAACCGCCGAATTCGTTCACCGTTGAGATCCGGGTCAGTTAACACAATAATTTCACGATTTTTAGCTAATTCCTTCAGTTCTGTTAAAACCGCCTCCGGAACATCTGAACCGTTGGTTTCAATTGTTTCGATCCCAGGAAAAAATTGGTTTAAGCGAATCGTATCATCTTTGCCCTCAACGACCACAACAGCATTAAATTGTTTTTTATTTAAGACCATAAACCCTCATTGTATTTGTGTACGTGGCTTCTGCAACTTCTTCTAACGAAATATTTTTAAGCTGCGCAATTGCTTTTGCTACATAGTAGACATTACCCGGCTCGTTTTGACGGCCACGGTAAGGCTTAGGCGTTAGAAATGGTGCATCGGTTTCTACTAGCAAACGGTCGAGCGGCGTATTTTTGGCCGCCTCATGAACCTCGGTTGCCTTGGTAAACGAAACAACACCCGAATATGAGAAACAAACATTCAAGTCTAAAAATTTTGCTAGCCACGATGAATTGCCGTTAAAGCTATGGAGAACTGCACCGTATTCCAGATTGCTATTTTTTAAAATATCATAACAATCAGCAAACGCATCCCTTGTATGGATATCTACGGGCTTCTTCAATTCGTGGGCAACCTCAATCTGGCGAGCAAACACTTCACGCTGCTTTTGGCGCGGTGATTCATCCCAATAATAATCAAGACCGATTTCTCCCATTGCAACAACACCAGGTATTTGCAGCTGCTCAATTAATTGGTCTTCAGCTTCTTGATTGTAATCCTTAGCTACATCGGGGCAGTACCCCACCATTGCATACACTTGGCTAAAGCGCTGACTGAGGTCAATCGCACGCTTATTAAAATCCGGATCTTGCCCGACGCAAATTAGTTTAGTTACACCTAACTTTTGTGCACGATCAAGGTAAAATTCTTCTTTTCCCCGAAAGGGTTCATCCTGCAAATGCGTATGGTTATCAATTAATTCCATTAAGCTAAATCTGCCCCAATTTCATGTTCATCGCCAACTAGTGCCAATTTGACTTGACCATTCTTTTCGCTTGAAAGCAGCATTCCTTGGCTCAGATGACCTAACATCTTGCGTGGCTTTAAATTAGTCACAGCCAAAACTTTTTTACCTAATAATTCACTTGCATTAGGGTAATATTTCCGAATGCCGCTCAGAATTTGCCGCTCATCACCATTACCAAAATCCAATTGGAATTGCAGCAATTTGCTTGAACCTTGAACTGGCTCAACTGCTAAAATTTTACCAACTTGGATCTTAACTTTATCAAAATCATCAATCGTGATTTCAGGTCCTTGTTCTTTTTCACTCCGGCTTTGCTTTTTTGGCTTAGCCTTTGCCATTTCATCTTGAATATACTTAATTTCCTCTTCAGGCTTTAAGCGTGGATAAATTGGTTCTGGCTTTTCTGTAACTTGGACATTCCAGTCAAAATCGCCAAAGTGAAGCTTCTTTTGGTCCTCATTATTCCAGTCCAGACCAAGTTGCTTAAACATTTCTACTGGTGTTCTAGTCATAATTGGCGCAATTAATAACGCAATAATCCGCAAGCTTTCAGCCAGATTGGTCATTACACGCGCCAAATCGTCCTTTTTACCTTCTTTATTCAAGGCCCAAGGCATCGTTTCATCAATATATTTATTAGCGCGACTAACTAGTTGCCAGATATCTTCAATGGCTTGAGTGAAGTGAAGTGTATCCATTTTCTTCAGATAATCAGTGATTACGTTGTTAGCAACTTTAATTAGATCTTGACCTAATTCATCTTGCTCTGATGCAATTGGACTAACTTTGCCGTCTTGATACTGATTAATCATAGATACCGTTCTGTTTAATAAGTTGCCTAAATCATTAGCTAAATCATAGTTAACTCTCTCAACGAAATCTTCTGGAGTAAAGACACCATCTGCACCAAATGGCAATGCGCGCATTAAGTAGTAGCGCAAAGCGTCAACACCATAACGGTTAATGATTGATTCTGGGTAAACGGCATTGCCCTTAGACTTGGACATTTTACCGTCTTTCATCAATACCCAACCATGACCAATAATGTGCTTTGGTAGTGGCAATCCTAATGCCATCAACATAATTGGCCAGTAGATTGTATGGAAGCGAACAATCTCTTTACCTACAAGGTGAACATCAGCAGGCCAGTATTTCTTAAATAAAGAATCGTCATCAGAGCCATACCCTAATGCAGTAATATAGTTGGACAACGCGTCAATCCAAACATAAACCACGTGCTTAGGATCACTTGGCACAGGAATTCCCCAAGAAACAGTTGTCCGCGTGACGGAAAGATCTTCAAGGCCTGGTTTAATAAAGTTATTAACCATTTCCTTTTCACGTGAATGAGGCAAAATGAAATCAGGATGATCTTGATAATACTGGTAAAGTCGATCAGCGTACTTGCTCATCTTGAAGAAATATGATGGCTCTTTAACTAATTGCACTTCATGGCCTGATGGTGCCTTACCACCAATTACATTGCCGGTGTCATCTTTATAGACTTCGGCCAATTGCGATTCTGTAAAGTATTCTTCATCTTCAACTGAATACCAGCCAGTGTATTCACCAAGATAAATATCACCCTGCTTTAAAAGCTGTTCAAAAATCTTTTGAACACCCTTAACATGCTCTTCGTCAGTAGTTCGAATAAATTTGTCATATGAGATATCCAGGCTTTTCCATAACTTTTTGTATGTTTTAACCATCTTGTCGACAAACTCTTGGGGTTTAATACCTTGTTTTTCAGCTTTTTGTTCAATTTTTAAGCCGTGTTCATCGGTACCAGTTAAAAAGAAAGTATCGTAACCCTGACTACGCTTGTAGCGTGCCATTACATCAGCCGCAATTGTTGTGTATGCATTACCAATTGTTAGACGACCAGACGGATAGTAGATTGGGGTTGTAATATAAAAAGTTTTTTTATCAGCCATGTTCATTTTCTCCTTAAGATTCGTTTAATTTCATTATATTATACTACATCAATAAAAAAGAGAATTCCTTACGGAGTTCTCTTTTTTACTATTTCATAACGTAATTTGCTTAAAATAGCCTGCTTTTTTCCCTTTTGCTTAGGACTTGGTCCTAACAAGCTCGCTGCGCTTGGAAGACACAACTTTAAGAAATAACCTGAAAATTCTTTAATCAAAAAGTGTGTTTCTTTACCACTAAGACATAGGACTAAATATTAAATTCCCTGTAACTAAAGGGCTTTTTAGGCAGGTATAGCCTTAAATTAAAAACTTTTCGTTTTTAAGGTAGAAGTGCTTAACAATCGTTGTTAACAGGATGTAAAGAACAAGAATTGCCAAAACTACCCAAATAAAGCTGACGGGCATTTTGCCAAAGCCCAATTTATTTGCAAGAAATGAAAACGGAATTAGTGTCCCAATGACGCCGGCGCCAAAAGTTGCTAGCGTTACGCCAGGTGCAGCATGTTGACCAATAAACGGCAAGCGTGGGTCCCGCAATGCATGAATAACCATTTCTTGCGTCCACAGTGATTCAATGAACCAACCAGTGTGGAACAATGCAATAAAGGCAGCTTGCTGTGCTGGATTAAGTGTTTGATAGCTGCCACCAACAAGGTGTGGACAAATCACAAAGAAGAGTAAGCCAAAAGTCAAAATATCAAATATTGATGATGTTGGTCCAAAATAAAACATAAATTTAGGCAATTTTTTCGTCGACCAACTACGCGGCTCACTTAAAAATTCATTTGACATGTCATCAAATGGTAACGACAAGCAGCTTGTGCCGTAAAGCAAATCTAAAACTAGTAACTGTAATGGCAACATTGGCAAAAATGGCAAGAATGACGAAGCCACCATGATTGATAAAATATTACCGAAATTGGAAGATAAAGTTATCTTAATGTATTTCATCGTATTGCCAAATACTTTGCGCCCGATTCTTACTCCGGTTTCCAGCACATTTAAGTCTTTATGCAGCAAAATAATATCAGCGGATTCCTTAGCGATATCCACCGCAGTATCCACAGAAATCGATACATCAGCGGCCTTCATTGCTGGCGCGTCATTGATACCGTCTCCCATATAACCGACGGTATGACCATTTTGCTTGAGCAAGTTAATAATATTGGTTTTATCTTCTGGCGATAACTTAACAAAGATATTGCATTCTTCTACCATTTTAGCTAATTCTTCCGGCTTTTTGCCTTCTAAATCAGCACCGGAATAAACCGTGTCGACATTGAGCCCAACTTGCAGGCCCACAGTTCTTGTAACGGCTTCATTATCACCAGTTAAAATCTTAACGGTGATCCCATCCTTTTTAAGTCTAGCCAAAGCATCTTTAGCACTTTCCTTAGGTGGATCAAGGAATGCTAAGAAACCACAAAGGATTAAGTCGCTTTCATCTTTGACCGAGAATTCGCCTACTGGAGCAGGATTACGCTTGTAAGCAAGCATAATTACCCGTAAGCCGTCATCATTCATGTCATTGACTTTTGCCATTACTTTCTGCTTGCGTTCAGGTGTTAATGGCAAAATCTGTCCGTCAACCTCGATCTTAGTGGAAACAGCAATCATTTCCTCGGACGCACCTTTAGTAACAAGTAGGTGTTCGCCGTGCTCACGGTCAGAATTTTCCACAACAACGCTCATTCTTCTACGAGAGAAGTCAAATGGAATCTCATCAATTTTGTTATAATCACGCTGAATTTCATTGATATCAAGCTCATCACCAGCAGCTTCAATGATGGCTTTATCAATTAGATTTTTCATCCCCGTTTGGTAGTAAGAATTGAGGTAACCCAGTTCCAAAATAGTGGAATTTTCGTGTAAATTTAAGTCATAATGCCGCTCCAAAACAACTTTGTCCTGCGTCAAAGTTCCAGTTTTATCCGTACATAGGATATCAGCTGAACCGAAGTTTTGGATTGAATTCATCTTTTTGACGATTGTGCCCTTTTTCGACATTTCGATTGAACCCTTAACAAGGTTAGTCGTCACAATAACGGGCAGCATCTCTGGCGTTAAACCAACAGCGGTTGCAATTGAGAAAATCAGTGCGTTAACCCAATCACCCTTAGTCAAACCGTTAATAATAAAAACAAGCGGAGCAATAATTGCCGTCATAATAATTAACAACTTGGAGACATTTTTAATCCCGACATCAAAGGCAGTATTTTTAACATCGTGGTGTGAAATATCATGAGCAAGCTTACCAAACATGGTTCGTTCGCCCGTCGCAAACACGACACCCAAACCTGAACCCGAAACGATTGTCGTCCCCTCATAAAGAATATTAGGGTAATCCAGGTAGTCACGGTCAGCCCCAATCTTGGGCTTTTTAGTCGCAATTTTCTCAACCGGATTAGATTCACCGTTAAGAGAACTTGAGGAGCAAAAGAGGTCTTTGCTTGAAAGCAGCCGCATATCTGCTGGCACCATATCACCAGCAGCCAGACGAATGACGTCTCCTACTACAACTTCACTGGTATCAATTTCCTGGTCTTTACCGTCTCTGATAATGTCAGTTGTTACGGAAACCATCTTCAATAATGAATCAACCGCATTTGAAGACCTGACATTTTGAATAAAACTTGTAATCCCAGAAATGAATACCATTATTAGCATAATGGCAACAGTTGTTAAATCTTTTTCACCAGCTGGAACAAAGATGTAATCCGTAAATAGCGACAGGGTCGCTAAGACCAGCAGTACTAATGTAAACGGCGTAATAAATGCTTCCGCTAAGAAACGTAACTTAGAATTATGCTTATTGGACGCAATCGTATTTGCCCCATATTCCGCGCGATTTTTTTCTGCCTGCCTTGTGGATAAACCATTACTGCTAGCATGCAGTCTTGCTAAGGTCTCTGATCTGCCTTCATTAGCAATTGCTTTGACCAATGCTAGATCTTTGTTGCTGGTTGTCTCACTTGGTTTTCTCAGCATCATTCTCACTCTCCCTTTTTCCAAAAACGCAAACAAACTAAAAAGGGACCCACCTAAGCTGCCGCTGGTGACCCCCTTTTAAACAAGGTATCATTATACTCGTCGTTCAGTTTTAACACTACGCAACGTAAGCCTATAGCTAGCTATCTGGTTACCGCCTTATGTCGACGGAAACTATTTAACTCGTTGGCATCTCTGGATGTTTCCGGGCGATAGCATATGTTCACGTAGGAGTCTCACCTAACAGTTTATTTGTTTACTTATTTAATTTGCATTGTGAGTGTAATACAAAACTGCGCATTAAGTCAACCTTTTTACTTATTTTTTCAAATGCAGGTTATTTCTAAAGAAGTACATTAAGCCGCCAATTACTATAACTAGACAAAGCGCAATTGGTAAGGCAAGTCGACGCGGATGTGACAGTTGAGCACGCTCTTCACTTGAAAGATCATATTTATCTAACGCGTACTGGTAGCGCTGATCAATCGTGGTCGCACAGGCACGAAAGACAAAACGCAATCCACGGTTAAATTCTTTTTTGTTATTACTTCGCAATTGGTTAGACTGCGAGCGGATAATCGTTCCCCTAACATCAGCCGTAAAAGCACCGTGCAAATCTTTACTTGAATAGATCTGCACATTACGTTTCTTATTGGCACTACCTACAACAATAAAAACTGTCCGCTTATATTTGTTTAACTTTTTGGGTGTTAAATGGTCAACCCGATTGACCGTTTTTACAATGATTACTGGTTGCTCGCTTGTCTGCAGGTAGCGATCATTTTTTTCCTTAATCAGCTTACTCGTTTTCTTTTCTAATAAATGCCCATTATCGTGAACATATGGGTTAGAAAAAGCAGTCATCGTGAAAAAAATGCCCAGTAAAGCTGTTAGCAAGGTCAGCTTAGTTCTCAGCTTCCTCCAATTTATGTGCCAATTGCTCCACATATTTACGGTCAATTTTAATTTGTTCATAAGGAACCCCACAATCTTTAAATAGTGCAATTGCCAGCGGACTATCATGATAATCAAAATAATAATTGATTCGTTTAATACCCGCTTGAACAAGAGCCTTAGCACAATTATAGCAAGGAAAGTGTGTTACATAAATTTCTGTGTTATCAGTTGAAACACCATTGCGCGCACATTGAATCAGTGAATTCATCTCGGAATGAATCGTTCTTACGCAGTGCCCATCAACGAGCTGGTGACCGACATCATCGCAATGGGGCTCGCCGGTAACCGAACCGTTATAACCCGTCCCGATAATCCGATTATCCTTGACCAAAACACTGCCAACAAGAGCACGGTCACAAGTTGAGCGCTGGGCAATTACCAGTGCCTGCATCATAAAATACTGCTTCCAAGGAATCCGGTTGTGCATTTTTTACCTCTTAAAGTAATTCAAACCGATTGCATCACGAACTTCATCCAAAGTCTGATTGGCAACCTCATTAGCTTTTTTCGAGCCTTCGATCAGCATTTCGTAAACTTCATCCTGATTTTGCTCGTAGCGTGCGCGACGCTGACGAATTGGCTCCAACTCATTTTCTAAGACGGTATTTAAATAGCGCTTAATTTTAACGTCACCCAAGCCGCCTTTTTGGTATTCTTCCTTCAATTCTGCTACTTTATTCTTGTCAGGATCAAAAATATCAAGATAAGTAAACACAGTATTGCCTTCTACCTTACCTGGATCTTCGACATGAATATGATCAGGATCAGTATACATCGACATCACTTTTTTCTGAACTGTTGCAGCGTCATCCGATAAATAAATTGCATTACCCAAAGATTTCGACATTTTTGCATTGCCGTCCAGCCCTGGCAACCGACCCTGGCCTTTTTCTGGGAAGTAACCTTCCGGTTCAACCAAAACATTGCAGTGATATACCCGATTAAAGGTGCGGACAATTTCTCGTGCCTGTTCAAGCATTGGTTCTTGGTCGTCTCCCACCGGTACAAGTGTTGCTTTAAAAGCAGTTATATCGGCTGCTTGTGAAACTGGATAATTCAAAAATCCGACTGGAATTGAATCGTTAAAGCCTTTTTGCTTAATTTCGGCCTTAACTGTTGGGTTGCGTTCTAGGCGACTAACAGTCACTAAGTCCATATAATAAGCAGTAAGCTCGAATAAGGCGGAAATCTGAGACTGAACAAAAATAGTTGAAATTTCAGGATTAATCCCCACAGCCAGATAATCTAGGGCAACTTGGATTAGACTAGCCCGAATTTTTTCAGGATCACGAGCGTTATCAGTTAACGCCTGCGTATCGGCAATCATAATATACGGATGATACTCACCTGAATTTTGTAGCAGCACGCGGTTTTTCAACGAACCAATATAATGACCTACGTGCAACTTTCCCGTTGGGCGGTCACCTGTAAGGATAACTTTTTTATTCATTGTCTTTAACCTTTCCTAAAAATAAAACCTGCTTTAATGTGATAATTACAGTTAATTCTACCAAAAATTAAGCAATGATTAAATATGGAGGATAAAATGTGCAATCAATTTCAACTGCCAAGTTTGGCAGATACCAAAAAGTATTTAGTTAGTGACCTTCATTTACCTTTAGAAGAACCATCATTTGACTTTCCTGAAAACTGTAGCGTTTTTCCTAAAGGGATTGCGCCAGTGCTGCTTTATCAAGATAATCGCTTGGAGCTGGTTCCTAAAACCTGGGGTTATCCCAGTCCATTTGACCACAAAAAGGTTGTTTTTAACGCTCGCATTGAGCGCTTCTTCGAAAAAAAGCGGTCGATGTGGGATTCTTCCTTTGCTAAGTCAAGGTGCATCATCATTGCTAATCAGTTCTTCGAATCTGGGCGTAAAACTTACACTGCCACCAACAAACATCAGTATCACGAACGGTTTACCTTTCATAATCCAGATGAACCATTAACTTTAATCGCCGGGATTTATCAAAATGATTATTTTTCAATGGCAACTACTAAGCCAAATTCTGTTATGGCACCGGTACATGACCGCATGCCGCTAATTATCGCACCTAGTGAACTGCGCCAGTGGCTTTTTCAGGACTTTTCTAGCTTAGTCGATCGCAAGCAAATAAGCTTAACTTCCGCCAAAGTCCCCAACCGAAAGTAAATTTTGCTTACCTAACTACACTTAAAGCTAACTTCTTGCATTAGACCAAAAACAAAGCTTGGTTTTACCGCTAAAAAATGGTAAACTTATTCAGTAATGCGGGTATAGTTTAATGGTAGAACGTTAGCTTCCCAAGCTGAAGATGCGGGTTCGATTCACGCTATCCGCTTAGATTAAAAGGCAATGATTTAAACATCATTGCCTTTTTTGTTGTTCATAAATTAGGTCATAATTAGTAAAATAACGCCATTTAATGCCGCTAAATAGACCGGCATCCACATTGTTTGCGTATATAAGTACGACCAAGCAAAAATTGCCCCAAATAGTGCATTAACCACCAGCAAGGGGACAGAGCTTTGCCAGTTAAGCAGACTAAATAAGATACCAGAAGTAATAATTCCTAAAATGGCTGTTGCCACCGTATTACTACGGAAAGCATAATTAAATAAAAAGCCGGTTGTCAAAAATTCCTGCAAAATTGGCAAAACCAAGCCAACTGCTACCACTAGGAACCAATAGGTCGCGACAGATTCATGCTGCAAATAAGCAATTTGAAAACCATAGAATTTAATTTTGCCATAAGACTGCAACCAGGCAGTACAAATTCGCAAGGCGGTCACAACTATCGTTAAGCTGATAATCAGACCAAAATTGCTAAGCCAGGAGCCAGAAAAACTTCGGTCAAAAAAGCGCTGTTCACGGTTAAACCGATAAATAAAAAATAGTAATATCATCAAAGAAATTGTTGCAAATAAAATCAGATCCCAGATATGGATTGGCGAATTTTTAGCAACTAACTTGATTACGCCAGCAACCATTAAATAACCAATAAAATAAACGATGTAGCGTATAAGGTTGCCCTCTCTTGATGCTGGTGTATTCACTAAAATTACCTCTATCCTATATGTACCTTACAAATTCCATATTATAGCAAAAAAAGCTAATTTTATGAAACGCCAGCTTAGATTTTTCAGTTTGCTTTTTATTGTTAGCATCTTGCACTCAAACCAAGCCTAAGTGCTTATTTTAAAAAGGATTTTTCTCGGCAATACTGAATAAGCGCAAATGCTTTTGGTAACAGTCAGTTAAGCGATACATGGCTACTTTATCACAATTATTCGTACGCGTTTCCGCCATTATGACCACCCACTAGGCTGCTACGTCTTATTGCCGTAGCGCCTTCCATTAGACTGGAGGCTTTAACCAAACTTTTAAAGCCATATTTTCGCCTTATTTGGTCAATCGTTTCATCAATTTTACGTTTCTTTATTTGGGTAGAAGGCTGCATAAAAAAGGTTAATTGCTGACAAGTATCCGGAATGAGCCTGCTGCAGCTGACTCCCAGCGCCCGAACTGTTTCACCACGCCAATTTTTGCGAAACAAAGCAAGTATTTCTTGTACGAGTAAATCATTGTCATTAGTCGGTGAAATTTTCCGCTGAACATTGAAGCCCGTTCGATTGCCTGTCGGTTTATACTGCGAAAAGCCAACATACAAGCTAACGCATTGGGTTTGAAGTTTATGCGCACGAATTCTGGCAGCAACTTGCTCACCAATTTCACGCAAAACAATTTCGAGTTCACGCTGATTAGTATAATCCTTGGTTAAAATTTGCGAGTTACCATAATTTTTCATTTTTGGAAAAAACTTTTCGCTAATAATACTGCGATCAACACCCCAGCTCATTGCAAATAATTGTTCACCAATTACGCCAAATTCTTTCTTCAAAATCGCGGGATCGGTATGTGCTAATTCATACATATTATTGATATGCAAACGCCGCAGATGATGGGCTGTTCTTTTGCCAATTCCCCAGACTTCTTCCATATCAGTAATTCGCCAAATTGTATCGGGAACATCAATATAATGCCAATAGTCAATCATTGAATGGCGGTGCTTAGCAGAAATATCCATTGCTAGTTTGGCAAGAAGCGGATTTTCACCAATTCCGCAGGTAGTGTATAGGCCCAATTTATCCCTAATCTCACACTGAATTTTACGTGCGACTAAATAGGGATCATCCCCAAACAAATGCCAAGATTTAGTCATATCAATCATGCTTTCATCAATTGAATACGCATGAATATCTTCATCCGCCGCATATTCACGAAATATATCCAGCACTTGCATGCTGCGCTTAATATATAAATTCATATGCGGATCAACCAGCAATAAATCAGGTGCATCTTTTTTAGTGGGCAAATCGCGCACACGCATCACGTTAGTTAAACCATACTTTGCTTTTGCTAAAGGAGAAGCCGCCATAATTAACCCTGAACCATACTTGCTATCAGGCTGATGGGACACCACTGCCAGCACAGCCTTCATGGGATTAAGTCCTAGTTCTAGCGCCTCACAGCTTGCAAAAAATGACTTATTATCAATCATAAACACTACGCGGTGGGGTTCATAACGATAATCATACATTTTTTCCACTCCTTGTTACAAACCTTTGTTCGTTTAAAGTTAATTATACAAACGCTAGTTCGATTAATCAAGTGCAAAATTTAGTCAATTGCCATAATAGTAACGTGATATTCTCCCGCAGGCGCCATTACGCTAACTGTCGTATTCACCTCTTTTTTCATTATTGCTTGCCCAAGAGGTGAATCAAACGCAACCTTTCCGTCGGCAATATCGGCTTCCATCCGGCCAACTACTTTATACTTCTCTGTTTCGTCATCATCATCAAATTTAAGTGTGACTGTCTTACCAAGGTCAACCTTCCCATCAGCGGTTTTATCAACAACATCAGCATATTTTAGTTGTTTTTCTAAGTACCGCACGCGGCTTTGTAAGTGACCCAGATCACGCTTAGCCTCAGTGTATTCAGTATTTTCCGACAAGTCACCCAGTGCCCGGGCCTCTTGCAAAATCTTAATTCTGCGCGGACGATCCTTTTTCAATTCAGCAATTTCGTTCTTAATTTTTTGGTAACCTTCCGGCGTCATTTTCTGATAATAAACCAATATTTTTACTCCTTTTGTTTGTTAGAAAAATTTTTTCCACAAGCTATTATTACTGCCACAACAGTTTTCAGCTTTTATTTTTAGCACTCGAAAATAAAGAGTGCTAAATGCTTTAATTTTAATTTTCTAGGTACTATAATAATAACTGTAATGAGGAAATAGCAAACACCTCATTACAAAACTTAATTAAATTTGAAAGGAAGCTTTTTACTATGGCAAATGATATGATGAATCGGCACAATGACTTATTTGATGCGATGAACGATTGGTTTGATCTTCCAAGAAAATTTTTTGACGATGGCGATATGGCCAAATTAATGCAATCAGACGTTGTTGAAAATGATAAAGAATACATTATCAAAGTAGACATGCCTGGAATGGATAAAAATGATATTAACTTAAACTACAATAACGGCATTTTGAGCGTATCAGGCTCTAGAAAATCATTCAAAGACCTATCTAATGATAAGAATAATAGTCTTATTCACCGTGAAAGAAGCGAAGGTCACATTTCTCGCAGCTTCAGATTACCAAATGTGGTTGCAAGTGAGATCCATGCAAAGTATGATAATGGTGTATTGACTATTACTTTACCAAAACAAAGTTCTGGTCAAAGTGATAATTCAATTCAAATTGATTAACTTATTTAATAAAGATTGCAAGAAGTTCAAGATAAGTTGCCAATACAAATAATTCTCTAAAACGAGTTCAGCTATTGAACCCGTTTTTCTTTTGGCTTAAAATATAAAGTAATTTAAAATTAGATTAAAAAAGGAGAATTATTAATGGGACACAAAATTACTGTTCAAGAGCTTGAAAAGTTTGCGAACAATTTTAATGACAACCCCAAAAATCAGGTTGTTGCCCGTGCTGCTCAAAAAAGCGGCGTTTCGATGGCAGCTTATAACGAGCGGGTTCAAAATGAACTAACACGTGTTTTTTCAACAGAATTAGATACTGAAAATGTTACTAACCAACTTCATTCAGGCCGCTGTTGGGAATTTGCCACTCTGAACATACTACGTCATCAATTTGGTAAAAAATATCACTGCAAGAATTTTACTTTTTCACAAAGTTATAATTTTTTCTGGGACAAAATTGAACGTGCCAACACTTTTTATGACAACATTTTGGCTACCGCTGATGAAAAATTAAATTCACGTACGGTTGAAGCCATCTTAGGCGGAGCCGGCGAAGATGGCGGACATTTTCATATGGGTGCTGCTTTAATCGAAAAATATGGTGTCGTTCCGTCATACGCCATGCCTGAAAGTTTCAACGCCAATAACACTGATGCGTTTGGCAAGACTTTAGGCGATAAATTGAGAAAAGATGCATTAGTATTGCGGGAATTGAAGCAAGCAGGCAAAGACAAAGAAGTCGAGCAAGCACGCGAGCAATTTTTAAGTGAAGTCTACCAGATGACGGCAATTGCAGTCGGTGAGCCACCAAAGAAATTTGACCTTGAATACCGCGATGATGACAAGAAGTACCACTTGGACAAAGACTTGACACCACTTGAATTTTTACACAAGTACATGGGCGAGGTTGACTTTAATGATTACGTTGTTTTAACTAACGCTCCTGATCGTGAATATAACAAGTTGTACGGCATTCCATTTGCTGATAACGTTGGCGGCGTCTGCAGAATTAAGTTCTTGAATGTACCGATGGAATACTTAGAAACTTACGCTGTTAACCAGTTAAAAGATGGTGAAGCTGTTTGGTTTGGTAATGATGTCCTTGTTCAAAGCGACCGTAAGCAAGGATATCTTGACAGCGATTTGTACAAGTACAGTGACTTATACGGCGTCGATCTCAGCATGTCAAAAGCTGACCGTCTACGGACCGGTTCAGGTTACGCCAGTCATGCAATGGTATTAGTTGGTGTCGATGAAGATAAAGGCCAAATTCGCCAGTGGAAAGTCGAAAACTCCTGGGGCGAAAAGAACGGTGACAAAGGCTTCTTCGTTATGAACGACAAATGGTTTAAAGAATATGTTTATGAAGTAGTTGTCCACAAAAAGTACCTAACTTCTGAACAAGTTGCCTTAGCCGAAGGTCCAGTAACTGACCTGCCAGCATGGGATTCAATCGCCTAAGCCTAAATTTAAATAACTTAAAAGACGAAACTCGTTAAACGAATTTCGTCTTTTTTTGTCATTATCAAACTTATTCTGCCCGCATCAGAATTTCGTCAAATTTCTTGAAAAACAGCTTTTTATCAGCTTTAGTTACTAAGGTAATCTCGCGACCGTTAGGATCATCTTCCATTCGCCCGGCTGCAGTTCCGGTTGTAACTACCTTAACCCGCCTTTTTTCTGAAGCTAAAACTACTTCAGGATAAAGAGCACTAATTGCCGTTAAAACATCCCAGAAGTAGAGTTGCATCGTTTGAATTGGCGGATTAACGAGGAGACTATAAGCCTGCCCCACTAAATCAATTGCAGGATACTTGCGTAAACTTGCCCAGTGCATCTTCAATTCGTCCGTCAAAGGCAACTCTTCACTACTTTCAAGGCCGATAACTTCCATTGCAATATTTGACTTAAGAACGCGTTCGACCGCAAACGGATCCCAAAAAGCATTCCATTCTTGGGTACCATCAGCGTTAACTTGAACCACATTGCCGTGACCATCAAGCGAGCCACCCATCCAGTAAAGCTTGGCAATTTTATTTTCAATCGCTGGGGCGGCATCAAGTGCACGTGCCAAGTCGGTCAACGGGCCCGTCATTACCAGCGTCACTGGTTTTCGGGCATTTTCCAGTTTAGTTACGATATCAAGATGAGCTGGTTGATCAGCTTCTTTAGTCATCATCTTGCCGGCCTCATTTAATAGCGGCAAAGAGTTAAAAGAATAGGACGCTGTTCGCCAATCGGCCGGGAATTGATTGACCGCACGAGAATTAGACTTTGCTATCGCTAATTGGTCTCCCCTTAAATTAAACCGATCCGTCATTTTGCGGCAAACTTCCACAGACGGGTCAATATAACCGTCGGCATCAATTGCACTGACGCCAAGCAACTTAATATCGGGTGCGAGTAAGAAAAGCAAATACGACACTAGATCGTCGATATTACCATCATGATTAAAATAAATTTCTTTCATTTGTTCTCCTTATTTTGACTTAATATAATTTTGTCCGTCTGCTGCGGGTGCAACTGATTTACCAAAGAATAATACCAAAATGACAATCGTAATTACATACGGTGCAATTTGCATATAAACTGATGGGATATGATTGAAAAATGGCAGCTGGTTACCAATAATACTAATACTTTGCGCAAAGCCAAAGAATAATGATGCCAGCATTGCTCCAAGCGGATTCCATTTACCAAAAATCATTGCGG